>JBBPZT010000056.1:0-6478 GCA_038198625.1 Rubrobacterales bacterium | reverse complement strand
TGCTGCTTTTCGCGGCACTCCTCGTAGTTGGTGTCAGCCTATACGGGGCCGCTCTCATGGGCAGGCGTATCGAACGGGTGCGGGCAGGGACGACGCGGCTGGCTGGCGGCGAGCTAGACACGGAAGTTTCGGTCGAAGGTCATGACGAGATAGCCGGTCTCGCGGAAGATTTCAACCGCATGTCCCTGGCTCTCCAGGAGGCGAAGTCACGCGAGAAGGAGATGGAAGAAGCCCGGAGGGACCTCATAGCCGCTGTCGCGCACGACCTGCGGACGCCCCTCGCCTCCACGCGGGCGCTGATCGAGGCCGTCACCGACGGCGTTGCGTCGGATCCCGAACTTCGGGCTCGCTACCTCAATTCTGCCCAGGGTGAGATCTCGCACCTGAGCCAGCTCGTCGAGGACCTCTTCGAACTCGCCCGGATCGACGCTGGTGTTTTGCAGTTGAATCTGGAAAGAGCTTCACTCCACGACCTGATCTCCGACACCCTCTCCAGCTTCCAGGGTCAGGCCCGGGAGCAGGGCGTGCGGCTCGTGGGAGAAGTGTCTAGCGATGTAGACCCGGTGCTGATGAACCCTCCCAAACTCCAGCGTGTGTTCCACAACCTCATCAGCAACGCCCTTCATCACACCCCCACCGATGGCACTATAGCCCTGCGAGCGGAGCCCAACGGTAAGGTGGTGCGGGTAGAGGTGGCGGACACGGGCAGGGGTATCTCCGCCGAAGACTTGCCACGCGTCTTCGAGCGCTCTTTCAGGGGCGAACAGTCCAGAACTCGTCCTCTGCTCGACGGCGCTTCCGGCGCCGGACTAGGACTCGCCATAGCCCGCGGCCTGATCGAAGCGCACGGCGGCGTCATCGACGTCGAGAGCCAACCCGGCCAGGGTTCGTGCTTCCGTTTCACCCTCCGCCGCGCGTAACGTTTCGGGGTTCCGCAACGGTACAGTTAAGTTTCTCGTAAGGACCCGGTAAGGAATCCACAAGATCTTCCATGTAGATTCAAGCTGTCGAGGAAAGCGGGAAAAGGAGATCCCTCATGCACCGGACACAGCGAAGGGCGGCGGCGGCGATACAGGTCATCTTGAGCCTCTTGTTTGGAGCGCTTGTCGTGTTGCTGGTGTTGGGCATAGCATTGGCATTTGGAAGCTAAAGTTACCGGCTTGTCCGTGACAGAGTTGGGCGCGATGGGGATCGTACCAAAGACAACAGCTCCTGATCGTGGGTTCGGTTCCGCAAAAACCTATAACTCTTGCCTGACTTGGAGCGTCTGAAGCGAAACTTCGTCTCGGGAATCGACGACTTACGGGTGGCACTGGTGGGTACCTCGTACACCATACGGTACTTGCGATGAGCCTACTTTTTTGTATGGCTGAGAATTAGCCCGTGTCACAAGAGTGACGGAGCCATATTGGCTAGGGCGCGTCTACGGTACACTGATTCCGAACGGAGATGCGCCGGGACGATAGGGTGGGAGGAGAAACTCATGAACGGTGGCCACGAACGTACCCTGAACTTTGAGGATGCAGGGAGGCTTCCCGCGCCCGGTGACAACGTGGCTATCGCCACCCGCAGGCTGGATACCGGGACCTGCGTCTCGCACGAGAACCGGGAATTCACGGTCGGATATACGATACTGGAGGGGCACCGTTTCGCCGTCCGTAACATACCCGAGGGTGAGGACCTGCTCTCCTGGGGACTCCGTTTTGGGCAGGCTGTACGGAGCATCGCACCCGGCGACTACGTGTGCAACCCGAAGATCCTCAAAGCTCTCTCCGGGCGTCAGGTAGGCTTCGAGCTTCCTCCCGAACCGAACTTCCGCGACGCGGAGCTCAAACCTTACTTTCTAGACGAGGAAGGTTTCCGGCCTGGAGAGCAGGTATCTCTCTACAAAGAACCCCGCACCTTCATGGGATACCGGCGCGGTGGGAATCGGGGGGTCGGAACGAGGAACTACGTGGTGGTTCTGGGCGTCACGTCCCGCGTCTCCGGATACGCCAAGACGCTCGAAGCACGACTCTCCGGTCTCTCGGACGACTACGAGGACGTGAGCGGCGTGGTCGCCGTGGCCCATACGGAAGGCGGTGAGGACCGGACTCCGAACAACCTGAATCTTCTTCTAAAGACCTTGAGTGGCTTCGCGGTCAACCCAAACGTGGGTGCCGTGCTAGTCGTGGACGAGGGCGGAGGAGTGGTGACGAACGCGATGCTCCGCGACTACATGAGGGAGCATGACTATCCTCTCTCCGACGTGCCGCACCGCTTCATGAGCCTGAATGAGAGCTTTGGGGCGAGCCTGAGAGCAGGAGAAACTTTGATCCGGGGGTTGCTGGAGTTGGCGGACGGGGCCCGGCGGAAGGAGGAGCCGGTCTCGAACTTGAGGGTCGCGCTCCAGTGCGGCGGGTCAGACGCTTTTTCGGGGGTATCAGCGAACCCGCTGGCCGGGTGGGTTGCCAAGGAGATCATCCGAAACGGCGGCGGCGCGAACCTGGCCGAGACCGACGAGCTCATCGGGGCCGAACACTATATCCTGAAGAACGTCCGGGACCTCGATACCGCCCGCCGCTTTCTCGACACGGTCGAGCGGTTCAAGGAGCGCGTGGGATGGCACGGGCATACGGCGGAGGACAACCCATCCGGCGGGAACAACTACCGCGGACTCTACAACATCTCCATCAAGTCTCTCGGAGCGGCGATGAAACGCGACCCGGAAGTGCGCCTCGACCACGTGATCGAGTACGCCCAGAGGATGGAGGAGCCTGGCTACCATTTCATGGACAGCCCCGGCAACGACCTCGAAAGCGTGGCGGGGCAAGTGGCCTCCGGGGCCAACATGATCTTCTTCACCACCGGCAACGGCTCCATAACGAACTTCCCGTTCGTACCGACGATCAAGCTCGTCACCACCACCGGCCGCTACGAACTACTCTCCAAAGACATGGACGTGAACGCCGGCGCCTACCTCGACGGCACCCCGATGGAGGACCTCGGCCGTGAGATGTTCGAGTACACTATCGAGGCCGCATCAGGTAAAAAGACCGTCGGTGAGCGGGCCGGACACTCCCAGGTCTCCATCTGGCGCGACTGGAAGCAGACCGGTACCGAGAACCTCGAGCGCTTGCTGGAGACCCCCGAGCCGGACGGCAAACCTCTGCCGGTCAGGGGGGGAGACACGGGCGCGGGGCTCCGATTCGAGGCGTTTCGGACGGGACGCGGGTACGTCGCGGACCAGGTTGGACTCGTCATGCCGACGAGCCTGTGCTCCGGCCAGATCGCTTTGCGCATAGCCGAGCGTCTGAACGAACGCGACGCCGGGGACGACAAGCTCTCGCGCTTCGTCGCCCTGCCCCACACTGAAGGCTGCGGAGTGTCGGCCGGTTCAGCCGAGACGCTGTACGCGCGCACCGTGCTCGGCTACCTGGCCCATCCGCTGGTAAGGGTTGGGCTTCTCCTGGAACACGGCTGCGAGAAGACCCACAACGACTACTTCCGCAACCGCCTCACGGATCAGGGCCTCGATCCCGAACGCTTCGGCTGGGCCAGCGTCCAACTCGACGGCGGTATAGACGCCGTAGTCGAGAAGGTCGATGACTGGTTCGTCGAAGCCCTGGAAGGCACGGAAGCTCTCCACCCGGAGCCTGTCGGACTGGAGCACCTGAAGCTCGGGCTCCACTCCTCCGGCCCACTCTCAGACGAGGCCGCGCGTAACCTGGCGCGACTTACGCTGGCTATAGTCGGCGCCGGGGGCACGGTCGTCGTGCCGGAGAGGGCGACCATGATGGCTTCAAGGGCTTACCTGGACGATGTTCTGGACGGGCGCACGGTATGGAACACACTCGCTTACGGGCAGAGGGTTGTCGAGCCGGGCCTTCACGTCATGGAGTCACCCACGGATCACTGGGTCGAAACCGCGACGGGACTCGGGGCGACGGGCGTGGAAGTGATGCTGGCGCACGTCGCCGGTAGACCGCTCCAATCCCACCGCATGATCCCACTGATCCAGGCCGCATCCGACCCTGGTAGCCGCGAGGACCACGGCGAAGACCTGGACTTGCTCCTCACCGGAGATCCTTCCCTCTGGACGGATGCGATGCTGTGCACGGTCCTGGATGTAGCCTCGCGCCGGTACACGCCGAAGCTCTTCGCCCAGGGCAACATCGGTTTCCAGTTCACGCGGGGGCTGCTCGGGGTTTCGATGTAGATATCTCTAGCGTCCCAGCCAGCCACCGTCCACTGGGAGCGTCGCGCCGTGGACGTATGAGGCGGCCTCCGAGGCGAGGAAGACCGCCGCGCCTTTCAGGTCCTCCGGTTCCCCGAACCGTCCGGCGGGGAGGCGTACCATCAGGGCTTCGCTCCGCTCTACGTCTTCGCGTAGCGCGCTCGTTAGCTCGGTCGTGAAGTAGCTCGGGGCTATAGCATTTACGTTTATGCCCAGGGAGGCCCACTCGTTGGCGAGGGACCGCGTGAGGTTGGCGATACCGGCTTTAGCCGCGGCGTAAGAGGGGATCAGGATGCCACCCTCGTACGAGAGGACGGAGGCGGTGTTGATGATCTTACCTCCAGCTCCCGCCTCGATGAACTGTTTCGCCGCCGCCTGTGAGAGATAGAAAGCGGCGCTGAGGTTGACCCCGATCACCTCTTCCCAATCTCGCTCCGTAAACTCCAGCGCCGGTGCGCGGCGGATGATCCCGGCGTTGTTTACCAGGATGTCCAGACGCCCCAGCTCCGTGACGCACTCGCCCACCATCTCCGTGGCGAACTTCGCGTTCGTCTCGCGGAGATCGAAGCTTATACCGTGAAAACGCCGGCCTTCCGCTTCGACTTTCTCTCTCGTTTCGTGGGACGATATAACGTCGAGTGCCACTATATCGGCGCCGGCTTCGGCGAGACCGAGGGCGATGCCCTGGCCCAGCCCGCGCGCGGCTCCGGTCACGAGCGCGACCTTGTCTTCCAGACTGAAGTTATCGAGTACGCTCATTGGTGATTTCTGTCCCCGGGTCGTGGGATCATCCGCATTTTCTCTCCTCGCTACGACTTATCGCTCCGCCAGCCTACCCGTTGCCTTGCTGCGGCCCCATGTACAGGACGACTTCCGGGGCGCCACCGATCTTCTGAATATCGGGGATGGCCGAGCGGTCGAGTGTCGTTACGTCGGGCCAGTTTATCTCCACCATGTTTCCAGCCGGGTCGCGGATGTATAGTTGCACCGCCCCATCCGGCAACTCGTAGACGTTCGAGAAGTAGCCGTCTCCGATACCGACGCCGAGGTCGTTTGTTTTCCTGTACGCCGCCTCGAAGTCGTCCACGTCGATGCCGAAGTGGTGTCCCTGAGGCGCGGGTACGTCGCTCTGGAAAAGGTGTAGCTGCAAGTCGCCGACGCGCAGCCACCGGACCGGGAACGGGAAACCGGGGGAAGGCATCTCCTCCATCCCGAACACGTCTTTGTAGAATTGCGCCGACTCCTCGAGGTCGTACGCGTGGACACTGACGTGTGTAAAACCTCTCGCGTGACAGCCCACCATTCCGCCTCCTCATCCGCCGGAAGTTTCACCCGGATTATACGGCCGGGAATCCGGGTATGATACGAGCTTTCGCGCGAAACAACATGAATCAAGATGTGCCGGTGCTGAAAGCTGTTGACCTGCTCACCGCGCGAAGATGGAGCTTATGCTAATTAAATAAAGATCTCCGGGCTTTGTACGAGGCTGGACAGATGATTAGTTTTGGGTGGAGGATCGAGGTATGGGTAAAGACACTCACGTACTGTTTCGGACGGGCCTTCGACGGCTCGGGTCCAAGGAGCGGGGCTTTTTCTACCGCTACCCGGACACTGGCGAAACGGTGCGCGAGGAACGGGTTCTGTCCCGCATCGAGAACCTCAAGGTGCCGCCCGCCTGGGCGGACGCCCGTATAGCCCGCGGGGCCTTCGGCGAAGGTGCAGGCGATTGGTTACGACTCAGCCGGCAGGCTACAGTACCTCTACAACCCCAGGTACAGGGAAAGAAAAGAGCGAGAGAAGTTCGAGCGCATCCTGCGTTTCGCCGACACGCTACCCGGCATGCGAAAGACGACCAGCGACCACCTGCGACGCGGGGCGCTTGACCGCGAGAAAGTCCTTGCGTGCATGACCCGCCTGATGAACGCGGCTTACTTCCGGGTGGGTGACGAGCGCTACGCCAAGGTCAACAAGACTTACGGGATCGCCACCCTCCGCAGGAAGCATCTGAGTATCGAGGGCGACACGATGATGTTCGAGTATCAGGGCAAGTGGGGCCAGCAACAGCGCAAGGCGGTTACGGACGGAAAGCTGCGGGAGATCGTCCAGGAGTGCGCGTCACTCCCGGGTTACGAGATCTTCAAATACGAGGAGAACGGCGGGGTCAAGGACGTAAAGAGCCGGGACCTGAACGCCTACATCAAGGAAGTAGTGGGCCCCGAGTTCACCGCGAAGGACTTCCGCACGTGGGCCGGGACCTTCGTG
>JBBPZT010000055.1:0-5051 GCA_038198625.1 Rubrobacterales bacterium | reverse complement strand
TCCTCCGAAACAGTCTCTCTCCGAGAGGGAGAGCAGGCGCAAGGAAGGAAGGTTGATGGTGCAGAGTTCGAGCGGCTCTATATCTGGCCGGGACATGTTTTATGCCTGGGTAAAGAGCACGTCCAGCCCTGGACTTCGCACCCATCTCGTGAACAGCGCGCGTGAAGTCCACACACACAAATCGGGAGGCCGATCGTGAGAGATACCACCGAGAACTCGGACCCATCGGAACCCTGTCTGCAACAGCTATTCGAAGAACAGGCGCGACGCTCGCCGCAGGCGCCGGCCGTCACCGATGCTCGAAACACTCTTACCTACGAGGAGTTGGACCGGCAGGCGGAGGTGCTCGCCGGTCACCTCCGAGGCGCGGGCGTGTCCCCGGATACAGTCGTCGGCGTATACATGGACCACTGCGTCGAATACCTCGTCGCGTGCCTGGCGGCTTTAAAGGCAGGTGGAGCATATCTCCCTCTGGAGATGGCGTATCCGGAAGCGCTGCTCGGAGAGGTCATCGCCGACTCGGACCCGTGTGTGATCCTCACAAAGAAACCCCACGCCGAAAGCCTTCCCAGTGGGCGCAACGTCTTCTGCCTCGACGAGGGATGGGAGGGCGCGGTGGGTGTCGCCCCGACGAACGGGGAGTTTACGCGGCCTACGCCGGAAGACCTGGCGTTCGTCGCGTATTCCTCCGGCACTACCGGCAAACCGAAAGGCATCGCGAACCCGCATCGGGCGGCGGTCCGCTCTTATCTGTGGCGTTTCGGTATCAGCGACTACCGTCCCGGTGACCGTGTGGGATGCAACGTCTTCTTTATCTGGGAGATGTGGCGTCCGCTCTTGCGAGGTGCGACTACCTGCGTGATCCCGGACGATGTTATCTACGACCCCACAGCTCTTATCTCCTTTCTCGAAATGGAGAGGATCACCGAGACCTTGATGACTCCTTCGCTCCTCGAAGCGGTCTTGAACGCGGGTGGCCCGGAAATCGCGGACCGTCTGCCGAACCTCCGCACCCTGTGGCTAAACGGCGAGGTCGTCACCCGGACGCTCGCCCGGCGCGCGATGGACCTGCTGCCGGAAACCCGCTTCCTGAACGTCTACAGTATAAGTGAGACGCACGAGGTGGCTGCGGGCGACCTGCGAGGCCTCCTCGATTCCCCCGCCGCAACGTACTGTCCGGTCGGAAGCCCCATGGACCCGGACCACCTCTACCTACTCGACGAAGAGATGAACCCCGTGCCGGAAGGGTCCGCCGGGGAACTTTACATCGGCGGCGACAGCCTGGCGCGTGGTTACGTCAACCTGCCCGATACGACGGCGGCCCGTTTCATCGAGGACCCTTTCTCCCCCAACAGCGCCAGGATGTACCGCACCGGAGACCGGGGACGCTTGCTGCCGGACGGGAATCTGGAGATCCTGGGCCGCACGGACTCGATGGCGAAGATACGAGGCTACAGCGTCGAGCTCGGCGCTGTCGAGACGGCTATGGAGAATTATCTCGCCGTCAGGAACTGCGTCGCGGTCGCCCACGGTGAAGAAGGCGAGGACAAACGCCTCGTCGCCTACCTGGTCCCCGGTGACGAGCCGGAAGACCGCTACTCCGGATGGAGCATCGACCCGAAGACGGGCCGCTGTCCGGATATACGACGCCGCTTGCAGGAGAGCCTGCCACACTACATGCTCCCGACGGTCTTCGTGGAACTAGACGCGCTGCCAATTCAGGAGACGACCGGAAAGGTTGACCGGAAGCAACTTCCGGAACCCCCGGCGCGCCTCACCCAGACGGCTTCACGGGAGCCCGGCCGTAAGCTCTCTGGGGACGCGCCCCGACACGAGAGAGAGGCTTTGCTCGCCCGTATCTGGGAAGAGACACTCGGCCTGGAGAAGGACGACGTGGAGCGGGGCGACGACTTCTTCGATCTCGGCGGCCATTCCCTGGCCGCGGCCGAGATGTTGGAGCGCGTGGAAGAAGCTTTCGACGTGCGCCTCCCGGTCAGCGCCTTCCTCGACGCCCCGACTGTAGCGGAATTGTCCGAGGAGATCGAAGCGCGGGACCTGGAAGCGGAACAAGAGCGTCCGGCGTCGCCGAACCTCCACTCCGAAGCCGTCCTGGAGCCGGACATCGTTCCGGAAGATGGGAGCGGCGACGCGGCTACCTTGAGAGATGCTAAAAGTATCTTCCTGACCGGCGCAACCGGGTTTCTAGGTGCGTTCTTGGTCGACGAGCTGCTTTCACGCACGGAGGCGATCGTCTATTGTCTCGTGCGCATCCACAAGGGCCAGAAAGACCCGATGGCCCAGGTCCGGGCCAACCTGGAAGCTTATGGACTGTGGCGGCCGGAGCACGCGCGGCACATCGTGCCGGTTATGGGCGACCTCGCCGAGCCTCTGCTCGGGATAACAGAGGAGAAATTCGACGAGTTGGCGCGCGAGGTGGATATCGTCTTCCACGGAGGCGCGGTGGTCAACTTGATCTACCCGTACTCGGCGCTCAAGCCGGCGAACGTGGATGGTACCCGCGAGGTCCTCCGCCTGGCCTGCCGCCACCACCCGAAGCCCCTACACTACATTTCCTCCAACGGGATCTTCCCGGCCGACGGACGTACCTACACCGAGACCACTGACCTCGACGCGCTAACCGATGCCCGCCAGGACGGTTACGGCCAGTCCAAGTGGGTATCCGAGAAACTGGTCCGGGAGGCGAACGGTCGTGGGCTACCGGCCGTCGTGTACCGTCCCGGCAACATCTCGGGGCATAGCGAGAGCGGAGCCTCGAACCCCCGCGATTTCCTCGGCGCGCTCATCGTCGAGTCTCTGAGGATCGGCCGCGCGCCAAGGCTTGAGGGGTGGCGCATGGAGATGACCCCCGTGGACTTCGTGAGCAAGGCGATCTTCCACCTCGCCGGCGAACCGGACGCTTCGGGGGAGACTTTCCACCTGGCGAACCCAGACCCGGTACCCGCCGACAACGTTTTTGGCTGGCTAGAAGAGCTGGGCTACCCGCTGGAGCACCTCGACTACCCAGACTGGATAGAGGCACTGCGAAAAGACCCCCCCGACGGGGTGGCGGACGGCGGCGTCGGAGGCGTATTGCGCGGGGTGGCTCCGGAGGCGCGGGAGCTATGGGACGGCAACACCTACGACGACGGAAACACGCGACGGTTCCTGGAAAAAAGCAGGCTGCGGCGGCCCGAAATAGACACGGAATTAGTCGGCTCCTACGCCCGCTACTTCGCGGAACGCGGTTGGGCGCCGGCTCCACCACAGCTCTCCTGGAGCAGACGGACCGGCGCGTGACCGAGGGACGGTTGAAAGACAAAGTCGCGGTCGTCACGGGCGCATCGAGCGGTATCGGGGCGGCCGTAGCGCGGTCTCTCTCCCAAGAAGGCATGCACGTGGCGCTCGCGGCACGTCGGGAGGAAGCGCTCCTGGAAGTTCAGAATACTCTCGGTGAGGAGGCGAAGAGCACCATCTGCGCCACCGACGTGACCGACCGGGATCAGGTCCGCAAGCTCTTCTCCCAGGCCGAAAGAGATCTCGGTCCGGTGGATGTCCTCGTCAACTGCGCGGGCGTCATGTACTACACCCTGATGAAGAACCTCCAGGAAGACGACTGGGAGCGTATTGTAGACGTGAACTGCAAGGGAACTATGAACTGCGTTGGAGCCGTCCTCGGCGGTATGCTGGACCGGGGCCGCGGGCACATCGTCAACATCTCCTCGGACGCCGGCCGTAAAGTCTTCCCCGGTCTTTCGGTCTACTCTGCGAGTAAGTTTTTCATCGAGGCGCTCTCGCAGGGACTGCGTCTCGAAACGGCTGGTAAGGGCCTGAAGGTGACTACCATTCAACCGGGCAACGTCGCAACAGACCTACTCTCTTCGAGCAAGGATAAAGAGGCGCTCGAACTTTACGGGAGCCCGAGTGGCTCTCCGATCCTAGCCCCCGAAGACGTGGCCCGGTCGGTAGTCTATGCTCTGAGACAGCCGGATCACGTCGCCGTCAACGAGGTCCTGGTCGAGCCCCGCGACGAACCTGCTTGATAAGACGTCGAACGGGTTGACCTTTCCGGGTACGTCCTGTTGCGACCCTGGCTCTCTTTTCTACTCTACTGTGACCTTTCCCCGGAACATGCGGTAGACGATGAAGAAGTATCCGAAGGCGAGCAACACCCCGACACTCCACACGGCCAGGCCGACGACCAGGCTATGCGTAGGTGCGGCGGCGTTATAGATAGTAAGGCTGTTCCGTGGATTTACGGCCGGTAGGACGTTTGGGAAGACGGAGAAGACGGTGCTAGACATCATCCCGATTATGAACGCGCACGAACAGGCGAAAACTGCCTGATCCATGCCCTTGAGAAAGAAGTAGATCATCGCGATCAGTCCTCCGACGGCGATGGCTGGGAAGACGTATCCCCACGGCATGTTCACGAAGTTCTCGAATCTTCGGGGCGCTATGTGGAAGGTCAGAGGGGTCGCAACCGCTGTGAGCCCAACCGTACCCAACCAGGCGGTCGCTGAGAAGATACGGCCGCTCGTGTGCAGGCCTCCCTCCGTCTTGACGGCAAGGTAGGCGGCCCCGTGCATGACGAGGGCCGATAAGGAGAGCAACCCGATCATGACCGTGTACCAGTCCAGGATGCCGGGGGTAGAGGAGAACGGGTTTAGCGGGTCAGTCCAGAGGGGCTGGAAGAAGTAGTGGCTCTCGCCGCCTATGGGGACCCCGCGCACGACGTTTGCGAGGGCGACGCCGAAGAAGAACGGCAGCGGCGCACTCCCGAGGAAGAACACGCCGTCCCAGAGAGAACGCCAGAGCGGGTTGTCTATTATATGGCGCATCTCGATCCCGACCCCGCGCAATATGAGGAGCCAGAACACCACGAAAAGGGGCAGGTAGAAGCCGCTGAGGCTCGAAGCGTAGAGCAGCGGGAACGAGAGTAGCAGCGCTCCCCCGGCCGCTATCAGCCACACCTCGTTGCCGTCCCAGACGGGCAGGATGGCCTTCATCACGGCCTTCTTCTCCTTCTCGTTCTTGGTAACGAACGGGAAGAT
>JBBPZT010000054.1:0-10587 GCA_038198625.1 Rubrobacterales bacterium | reverse complement strand
TTTTTGTCACAACTAACGTACATTATCGGACGGGCGGCCGCGAAACTTTAACGCTCGGCCCGAAAACTACACAAATTGCGGACTTATCACACGGAGATCGTAAGCCCTCATCCGTCGTATTTCAGTCTTCGTGGAAGCCCCTGGTGCTAAAAAGCCTTATCCCATCCATGCCGCCCGGATTCTCCGAACACTGTGGATGCATTTCGCTTCTGGATAGTGGGCTACTTCCGTCAACCTCCCAGTATGTTGGAGATATCCCCGCAGGATACTCCGGGAGGCACACCGTTCCCTTTTTTCATGGCGTGTACGTTGACGTACTTGGGGGCGCCGGAGAAAAGCCTGGATACGGTGATACCCTTTATAACAGTCGTGCTCGTCCCGTTTCCGTTTTTCTCGGTGAACAGATGCTTCAGCGGATACTGGACCGGGGCTCCCTTGCCGGCCCGGTCATCACCACAGGTACCGGGCTGGTGAATGTGGGCCAGGTGCTGGGTGCCCGGCTTTTCCATATTCATGCTCAGGTTTTTCATGCTCAGCACGACCCGAACCCCGCCTTTAGTATCGGTGAAGGTCGCTTTACCGCTTATCCCGGAGTTGCGGCTCTGGGAGAGTTGAACGGTCTTGCTCGCCATCCCGGTGGAGGTGGATCCCATGGCCGTAGTAGCAGCGGTTGAAGAACCGCTGGTCGTAGAGGAGTTAGCTGAAGTAGCGCCCGGAGAAGACGTACTCTTTCCGGAGGAACCGGAGTTTGAAGAGCTATTCGGGCTACTCGAGGAGTTGCCGCCACCCCCGCATCCCCCCAACAAAATGCTCAAAGCCGCGACCATTAGCATGGGCAGAAACAGTTTCGCCGCTGATGATACGTTGATGCCGGACAATGGCTTTTCCTCTCTACCGCCTTCGTTACATGTCTCTCTTCAATACGCTGCATGGGTTCCTTTGGTTCATGCCTGATCCTCCGGCGGCAACAAGTTGGCTTGTCCGGACCACCGATGCCATACTTACGTGGGTTGGTATATATCTAGAAGGAAGGCGTGGATGTCTGCTCAGACAGAGAAGGCCAGAGACGGGTCGTCCAGCCCGCGGGAGATCGAAGCCGCTTTCGAAAAGGAAGGTCTCACGCCTCACAGCTGGGGCAACGAGCCAGGGTATCAGTATGGGTGGCACTCGCATTCCTACCACAAGGTACTCTACTGCGTGTCCGGCAGCATCGTCTTCCACACTCGTGACGGAGATTTCGGGCTCGAGGCTGGAGACCGGCTGGACGTAGACCCCGGAACCGGACACTCCGCGACGGTTGGCCCCGAGGGCGTTCGCTGCCTGGAGGCGGCCCGGTAACAACCCGGACGCCAAGTATCGCGAGTCGGGAGGCTGGCAAGTAGCGACGGTGCGGACGCGGGGGCCAACTTGGTGAGGCTGCGTCCAGGCTCTCTGTTCCGGGCGTACCTACACCATCTTGAGATAGGATCGTCCGTGGACGAGGACCATGATGCTCAGAACGACGGCCGCGGCCCCAACGTAGAACGGAATGCTCGGCACAAACCACTCAGCCAATTTGCCGGCCAAGAATGGGGCTATGGCCCCTCCAACGAATCGGACGAAGCTGTAGGCGACCGGACGCTCGACGGGCGAGGCTTGCATGACGGAGGTGGTGATGAGGGTGTTGTTCGTACCGAGAAAGGCCCCACCAACTATCACGGCGACTATGAGTAGAGGACGCGAGGAGATACCAAGCCCCATGGCGAACAGGTCCAGAGAGATCAAGAGAAGCATCACATACATGGTGGGCAGCGTACCGAATCGTCTCTGGAGCCTTGGTGCGACGAACACCGAGGTGATGGCGAGCATTACCCCCCATCCGAAGAAGACCAGTCCCAGGCCGTGGGCGTCCAGCCGTAGTGGGAAGGGCGTATAGGCGAGCAGGGTGAAGAAGCCAAAGTTGTAGCAGAGCGCTGTGAGACCCAGGGTAAGCAGGCCGGGGTGCTTGAGGGCCCGGATCGGGTCGAGTACCGAGCTCTTGTTCTCGGCCTTGGGAATAGGCGGCAAGAGGACAAGGATGGCGACGAACCCGACGGACATCAGACAGGCCACGCCCAGGAACGGGCCTCTCCAGCTTATCCCGCCGAGCAAACCACCAAGCAACGGGCCGACGGAGATCCCAAGCCCCAGCGCCGCCTCGTACAGGATGACCGCCTTCTCCGTCCCGGCGGTGGATACCTCTACTATTACAGCCAGAGCGGTGGCGATGAACAACGCGTTGCCGAGCCCCCACCCGGCCCTGAAAGCAACGATGCCTCCTATACCACTGGACGCGCCGGCAAGGGCGCTAAAGATTATGATGAGCCCGAGCCCTACCAGCAAGGTGCGCTTGTGACCGGCCCGGCTGGAAACCGCACCCGTGATGATCATCGCGACGCCCGTCACCAGGAAATAACTGGTAAACAACAACTCGACCTGGCTCTGGGTGGCGTCGAGTTGGGTGGCGATCGCCGGTAGTATCGGGTCCACGAGCCCGAGTCCCATGAACGCGATCACACAGGCAAATGCCACCGCCCAGACGGCTTTTGGTTGGCGCAAGATACTTCCCTGGCCCCCGGAGTCCCCATCCGGACCCGCGTTCTCATTTGTTTCCGAGAGAGATGACATCCTTGCTAAACGCTCCTTACTCCAGATAGATTTACAAAGTTTGACTATCGGCAACCGCTTGCGCCGTGCGATAGTTGGCCGCAGTGGAAACCGGGGTCCTACCCATCCCTACACCACGGGACCGGGAGGTAGCCTGGAAGCATCCCCACCAGAGAGAAATTACGTATGTATCCGTGCGAGACGGCACACCCCGTCCGCACTTCAGCAAGACCCGGCATCTTCCCGATCCACCCCGCACTTCTCGACACATCCGACTTGACTCGCCTCCAAAAACTTCCGAATGACCAGATTACCCGCGCTACATTAATATACCTGTACGTTCACGTATATGTTTTTTCGGGCAATAATCCGCGCGGGTAAGTTTCCGGGACACGAGCTACAAGATTAGAGTGTTGGCGCTCTGCTTACGGGGCATCTGCCTGACGCACTTGGGGGAGGGTCGAAGGTGGGATGAGGCCCTCCCGCGCGGCGTGTTCCGCGGCGGCGGCCGTATCAGGGACGAGCAACATTTCGACTCCGGAGGAGGCGACTTCCCTGGCGATAAAGTGTATATCGTTGGCCCGCTCTCGATTGCTCACGTCACGGATGTAGATCTTGGATATTCGTCCCGGATGTTCCAGGACGATCCTGTGGTAGATCTCCGGGTCTTTCTCTCCGGAGTCCCCGATAAGGATGAACTGGAGTTGCGGATAAGTCTCCAGGAGCGTGCGGATGATGCCGAGCTTGTGCTCGTTGCTCCTCCGCACGGTCGTCGCGCTCCAGTCTCTGAGAAAGAGCGGTCCCGCCGGCAGCCCGTGAACGTCCAGGAAGTCCTCCATAAGGTCGTAGAGGTTCCAGGGGCCGTTGGATACGTAGAAGATGGGGTTAAACTCCCGTCCCCCGCCCTGCTGCAACGCCTGGTAGAAAGCGGCAACGCCCTCAAAGGGGAGTCGCGCGTGGGCGTTGCTCAAGAGCACGAGTTTGAGCATCTTCAGGAGGCTCCGGACGCTCGTGCGCACCACCGTGTCGTCGAGGTCGCTGATCACACCGAAGCGCGGCCCCGAGGGGACGAGTACGTATCCCGTAGCTCGTGTCTCATCTCCTTTCCGGTAGGGCCATGTGAGCTCGATCTCGACCGGATGCCACCCTGTTGACGTTTCCGACGCCACGTTGGATGCGCCCCCCGGGGAAACCTCTGGAGAAGTCTCTGGTGCGGCATCGAGATCGAAGCGCAGGTCGAAGAACCCTTCCTTGTCGGCCCTGGTCTCCAACTCACGTCCCTCGAAACGGGCCCGAACGCGGGCAAAGGGGATCTCGTCGCTTGCGAACCTGCGGATCATATTCCGCACGTTGGTTATTACGGTATCGTTCTCATTAGATCGGGTGATGCCCTTCCCTACCAGTACCCGTCCCTTCAGGAACAGCGTCCACGACGTACCGTGGCCACGATAAGGCAGGATCTCGACCGGACCCATCCACTCCATCCGGTGCTTCACCCCGGCCCTCAGCTGATCCCAGAGTCCTTCCACCACCCGCCCCATCGAGATCAACCGGTCCATCAAGCTAACCACTCATCGTCCGCAAAGAGATCTTGCAGCAAACACAGGGACGTGCGAGAACCGGGGAGAAGGTGGCTCCGCAAAAGTTGCCCGTTAACGGACCCGGTGATCACGGGCGTACTTGTAGGCGGTATAGGAAGATATGACATGCGCGGTCCAGCCGAGCAGGCCACCAGTGCCGATCCAGAGCCCCGGCGTGATTATCAACCACAGGATGCCGGCCAGGATACGACCGTTGTAGAACTGTCCCACTCCGGGAATGATCGCACTAAGAACTGCCGCCAATGCGGGGTCACGCATAGTTTTCCACCTCCACGCCTGTGCCGAGTAAAAGCTTATACTGGCGCTCATCCGACTTTTAAAGCTCTTCTATAGTAACGCATCAGATGTACTACCAGAGCCCGACAAGACCGGCCCGGCCACGCGGCAATCCGGATCAGGGTAATCGTTTCAGGTAGACACCGATTCTGACACGCCAACTCGGACGGGGGGAGATCCGGGTTCGTGGTCGCGTGTACAACCCCGCCTGACTGGCGAAGGCTCGATAACGTCTTCTCCATAGTGAAGTTCGGTACTATCCTGACTTTGCATCCCTATGCGGTGATCAGGTTAAAGCGCGCGCGACCTATCACGGCATCGCCGCTCTCACCGGAAAGATACGTCGCGGCTGCAACCCGCGGTCTGGTACTGTCCGGAAGATCCCGAAAGATTTCGTCGGCCAGGAGGTTCGCCAAGGTTTCGTCGAGACCTGGGACGAGCACCGCCAGGCGGCTCCCGCCGTAGCGGTAGCCGGTGCCTCCCAGCCGAGCCGCCACTTGCTCGAGGATTCGGGCCGCGGCCTGAATCTCCTCATCTCCGGCAGCGTAACCGAGCAGGTCGTTAACCTCTTTAACACTGGTCAGCTCCGCGAGTATCACGCTGAATGGACGGCCGTGTAGAGCGTATCGGCGTGCCTCGGCGCGGGCGGACTCATGCAGGTGACGACGAGTGTAGAGTAGCGTGAGGTTGTCGATCATGGCGAGTGAGCCCTGACCAAGTACCGTCTTCGGACCACGAAGCAGAGCTTTTAGCTCGGCGTCTCCGACATCCGAAACCTCTTTTTCGAGGGACGGCGGGTTCCTCCGAACTTCCTCCACGAAAACCTTCACTATCTCGGGATCGAACTGCATGCCGGCGCAGCGTTCGAGTTCCCGGCAGGCCTCTTCCGGCGTCATGGAAGTATGGTACGAGCGCTCGGAGACCATCGCGCTGAAGGAGTCTGCCACGCTGATGATACGGGCTCCCAGAGGTATCTGCTCCCCGCGAAGCCCCGCAGGATAGCCGCCACCGTCGAAGCGCTCGTGATGATGAAGAATGATCGGGGCGATAGGACGCAACGCGGGCACCTGTTGGATGAGCCGGTAGCCGATCCGGGGATGCAGTTCGACTATGGCGCGTTCCTCGGGGACTAACTCGGCGGGCTTGAGCAGAATGCGTTCGCTCACGCCGATCTTGCCGATGTCGTGCAACAGGGAAGCGTAGACGAGCTCCTCACGGTCGGAGGGTGGTACGCCAAGCCTGTTGGCCACCGAGGCGACGTAGCCGGAGACCTCTTCGGAGTGTCCGCGCAAGAGGGGGTCCTTGACCTCTATGGCTTCCGCGAGAACGCCGATCGTGGACAGATACGAAGCCCGCAGCTCTCCCTGCAGACGCGAGTTTTGCAGCGCGGCTCCGGCTTGATCGCCCATAGCCAGCAAGACTTCATCATCGTACTCTTCGAATCCCTCGGGGTTGTTCGCGCAGACCAGCACGCCGCTAAATTCGTCCTCCAGGTAGATCGGGATGGCAACCAGATTGTCTATCTCGTTGTCTACCCTAACATTCGCCCCATGACCTTCCTGTTTCGGATTCTCCTCCCGCACCGTCCGGTCTCGCTCAAGCACCTGATCCGCGAAACGTTGCACGATGGCGCTGTCCTGCGGATCATTGTCGAAGCCCTCGGAGGCGAGGAGATCTAGTTTGCCGTCAGCGTCTTCATCCCTCCGCGAGAGCAACAGGCTCTTCTCAGCGCCAACCAGCGTCCTCGCGAGGCGTAACACCATCGCCGGCACATTGCTCGGATCACCCAGTGCGCCCCGCTCCTGCGAGAGGCGCATAACCTCTTTGTGCAGCTCGTTGCGCCACTCTTTCTCGGCCTGATGGGCGCGCTCGGATCGCCCGCGCAGGTAGCGCTCGCGACTTAGTCTCCGTTGGATTTCTTTTAGTCTGCCTTCTAGCTGTTGCCGTCCGTCGCGCTGGCTTTGTTCGCCTTCTCTCGCGGCATCCAGATCGGCGCTTGCCTGACGCAGTCGCTCGTCGCGTTCGCGAAGCTCACCCTGTAGACGCTCGCGTTCGCCTCGGGCGTCCGCCGCAACCGTGGCGCCAAGCGAACGCTCCCGCCACCAACCAAGCAGTGCAACTAGTCCCGTCGCCGCGAGGAGAAAGAGCGGAACGGCGCCGCTTACGTAAGTAAGATTGAAACCAGTGGTAGCCGCGACGATCATCACAGCGGCCCCGTAGGACAGCGCCACCACAAACGAGGCCATAGCGACCCGGAACCATACGCTTCGGCCTATGCTGTCCTTTTCTGTCTCCATCGGGGGATTTTATGCCCGAGAAATGGTTTTTGCGAACCTCTCCCATACCGAGGTGCTACGTCACGACGCGCGTACCGGTAGAGCCACAGGTAAAGTCCGCGCAAACTAGCTGGTAGCCTACTACTCTTGCGTGGATTGCCGCGGAGCAGAACAATATTCAACGCTCCAAGATCAGACAACGTCTCGAAAGCGAAAAACAGACAAAACCCGATGCCGCCGCCAGGTATTCTCACACATGAGGATGCTCGCCAGGCTTATTTACCCGGTTACGCCACCATGTTGGCTAGGATAGTCAACGTAGCCGGCAATACTAGGTTCCTTACGGCGCCTCCCCTTTCAGTAGTTTTTGGTCCGGATGGGTACTGTAGACTAAGCTTCGGGTAAGGACACATCGTAAAGCTCCGGGTGAACTGATGAAGAGTTAGATGCCGTCTGGCCTCCTCCTCGTTCGACCACTCGGCCCCCATCTCCGCAAGCAACGCATCCAGCAGCGTACCGATTGGATGTCAACCGTAAACGTCTCGCTAGTATGTAGGCCAACCGTAACCCTGTGACAGAGCCCGCAATTGATTCAGCTCATCGTTAGGCTCCGGATTATCGGGAGAGCATGGCGCGCCGAATGGACCGGGTGGTACGGAATATTGTGGTGCGCTTTTGTTGGGGCGCCTGAAATCGAGCGCCGTCGCCAGGTTGTTAGCCCTCGCGTCCCTTACTGTCAAGTGCGGCAGCCCCCAACGCCACTCGATCAGCTTGAGCACGGAGGTATGGTCGTATACCTTGTGCGACACATGTCCTCGCCGTGACCAGGGCGAGATAACCAGTGCTGGTACCCGAAAACCTCGCCGGCCGTCTTTGTTGCCTGCTTTCCTGTCTGCAGTTGGGATAGGCGTTTTTTGTGGAGGCACGTGGTCGTAAAATCCGCCCCATTCGTCGAAGTTGATGACGAGCAGCGTCTTCGACCAGTTGGGGCTCGTCGTCACGGCTTTGTAGATTTTGTCGAGGAACGCCTCCCCATTACGGATGTCCGCGTGAGGATGGTCGTCGTCGGATAACCCGTTGTCCTCACCGGCGAAGCGTGGATCTATATACGATACCTGTGGCAGAGTACCGGCGGCGCACTCAGCGTAGAAATCGGTTACCGGACGGCTAATGGATTGATACTTGGCACCCCAGAGAGCCAGGAAAGGAATATCACTGTAGTAGTAGCGTCCGCGCAGTCCGTGCCGGGCGAGCAGGTCCCAGATGGTGGGCAACTTCGAGACGGCGCTGGTATTGGTTATACGATCGGTCTGGGCCGCGTGCTGGTAGATCCGGTTAGGGTAAGTCGCGGACATTATGGCGGCGAAATAACGATCTAACGTCGTCCAGCCGGGTGCGGCCTGTCCGAGGAAAGCGAGGTCTTTTCGCTCGTAGTAGCCAATGGAGTAGGTGTCGTTCGAACCTGCTCTCAGCCAGCCGTCACACGCCCCGCCGTCGTACTCGACGCGTCCTCCTTCATAGGAGTGATCCGGGTCCGGGTGACCGCAGCCCTGGTAGTCGGGGGCCAGGGAGTGGGTAGAGTGGAAATCTCCGGACTTGTCACGATAGCGTAGCCCAGCCTGCTTCCCATCCGCTTTGGGCATCCAGCCGAGGAAGTGATCGAAAGAGCGGTTCTCCATCATGACGAGGACCACGTGCTCGATACCGGAGGAATCCGGCGAAGGCAACCTGTTAGCATCTCTCGCCGACGCTTTCTGCGCTAACCCTACTCCACCTCCCACGGCTAACGCGCCCACCGCCCCGGCGCCTGCTATGAACTTTTTTCTGGATACCCTGGCGCCGCGCCCTTCTTCGTTGGAGTCTTCGGTGCCGGGGGTTCCACGATCGTGAGTCATCTACTCTGTCCTTTCGCGTCTATTTCTTGCGGTTGTACACGTCGGGGCCGAAAGCCTTGAGGCCCGCCTGGCCGGCGTAGCCCAGGTACTTGAGCCCGTAGATGTTCTCTATGCTGCGCAGTAGCGCGTAGTGGTTGTAGGACGTGTCGTTGACCGTTCCCGGTTTTATGTAGGGTGAGATGAGCACCGCCCCGGTCCTGCCGCCACCGGGTCCTGTGATGCCCGGTAGTGATGAGTTGGGACCCGGTTTCTCTCCGCAACAAGCTCTCGAATCGCTCTGCGGACCGTCAGACTCGTCGAAGTTGATCACCAGAAGCCCGTCCCTCTTATAGGCTGGAGACTTCAGGATGCGCGGCACCCACGCCTTGAGGAACTCATCTGCGCTCTTCAGTCCACCCGGCCTCCCGTCCACGCAAGGAGAGTCGTGGCCGTCGTTGCAGAGATTCGGGGTTATGAAGGAGAAGTTTGGGGTCGTCTTCGTGAAGCGTAAGTCGTTTGGCAATCGGCTCAACGCCACGTCATTTTGCTGGCACTTCGGGGAGTCGATAATGGAGTGGAAATAGACGAAGGGGTTGTGGCGGGTGGCGTACTGGTCACCCTTCTCCGCCCTCTGGGTGTTGTCCTGGGTATTCAGCTTCGGATGCCCGCAGGTGGCCAACTCTCTTGTAGGATCATTGCCCATATCCTGCATGTAGCCCTTCCAGGAGAAGCCCTTTGCATCGAGCTGATCGGCGACGGTCTTGACCTGTGCGGGGTAGACACATCCCTGTCCAACCGCCTGGCCATTGGGACTTATGTTCGTCTGGGGCTCGAAGTTCGAGTAGATCTGGCAGTCACCCTGAGTCTGGGGATTGGGGGCCTGGCCGCTGACCATGGCTATGTAGTTGTCAAGGCTCTCGTGGCCGATACCGTAGTAGTTGGTCAGGAGCTCGCCCCGGGCGGTTAGCTTCTTGGAAAGATACGGCGCGGGTGAGTCGGGACCGAAGGTTTTCTTATAGCCCTTGTTCTCCAGCGTGATGACAAATACGTGTCGTATCGCTGGTTTCGCCTTGGAAGAATTCCACACGGAGCTTGTATCACCTTGACCATCTTGCCGTGTCTGAGCAGGTGAGGATACCGTTCCCCAGGCTATGCCGAACGAAACAACGGTCAGGATCACTCCGAGCACGAATAGCAGGCTACTTTTCTTTAACATTCCACCCTCCAACTTATGGTCTACATGGTCGAGAGTCGAGACCAATACGCCATGGAAACGGTCTCGATCTTTTTGCACCGCTTGAGGGTAAATCAAAAGCCCCGAGTTAGAGTTAAACCCTGGTAAATTTGGGGTTAAATCTGACGTTCGGTTAAGTCCCGGATCGCGAATCGCAGGCGCCACCCGTGGCGACGCTTTTCAAGTAGGCCTATCCTGGTTTATGTCTCATCCCAGACAACACCGTCCACACCCTGAGATCCCATCGCAAGCGGCGACTTGAAGAGCTTATGGATTTGGACAGACTTTGAGAATAACGCGGACTCGTCTTTACGACCGAGCTGGAGACCCCTTATAAACACTTCCAACCTTTGCCGGCACTCCCTCATTCTGGCTCATCCGCAAGGCCGGACTACCGGAGGCCATCCGCTTTGCTGGTGTCAAACTCGCACCCGTCTACGAGCAGGAAATGGCCCCTCTCCTATCAGTTCTCCGTCGCCTTGCTCACCCCCGAGGGAAGTCAGGCTCGAGACCCTTCAGGACGCGTAGGTCTTGTGCGAGCGTTTGCGGAGGTATCGCGTGCAAGATTGGCAACAGTTCCTCTGGGCAAGAAACCGGCTCATGAAAACCCGCCGCGGCCTTCTCAAGGGCTCTTCCGTTTCGCTCACCAGCCAAGAGTCGGAGTCTTCACACACAGGTCAAAGAAAATCGGGAACCGGCTG
>JBBPZT010000053.1:0-9588 GCA_038198625.1 Rubrobacterales bacterium | reverse complement strand
GACCGCTTCCGCGAGTTGTACTACGGGCTCCTGAACCTCGGCATGATGGTCGAAACCCAGGAGGAATACGAGGAGGGCCTGCGCCGGCTCCAGACCGACCTCTACGGGCTGCTCCTGCCAAAAATCCACGAGCGTCGCGCCAGGCCGACCGACGACGTGCTCGGCATGCTCGTCCGGGCGCGCGGCGACGAGGGAAACACCCTCTCCGACGAGCAGCTCATCGCCCACACCAACATACTCCTGATCGCCGGCCACGAAACCTCGACCAGCCTCTCGGCCTGGCTCCTCTACCTGCTCTCCGAGCACCCCGACTACCTGGGGCGTGTCCTGGGGGAGCAAGACTCGCTGCTCGGAGACGACGCGGAACCTACGCTGGCCGACATTCGGCGCATGAAGGTCCTGGACGACGCCCTCTCCGAGGCCGAGCGCCTCTACCCGCCGGTCGCCAACGGGCCGCGCGGGGTCGTGGAGGACTTCGAGTTCGGAGGTTACCAGATACCGGCGGGCGCTTTCGTCTTCTACTCCATCGCCGCCGCCCACCGGCTGCCGAGCCTCTGGGAAGAGCCGGATAAATTCGACCCCGACCGTTTCGCCCCGCCGCGCGAGGAGCACAAGAAAAAACCGTACTCGCTCGTCGGCTTCGGTGGCGGACCGCGGATCTGCATCGGCATCAACTTCGCTCAGGTCGAGGTCAAAGCGATGGTCTCCCGCGTACTACGCGATTTCCGTCTGGAGACCGTCCCCGGCCAAGACTTAGTCCAGTTCTACCGGGGGACCGGCCTGCCGCTCCACGGCATCAAGACGCGCGTCACGAAGCGTTTGCCGGCGTAACGAAATGGAGCAACAGTGGAAGAGCGATTCAGCCGCTACCAACCCAACATGGAAGCGTTCCACTACAGATACCGGACACGACGCTGCTTTGTCTGCGAGATCGTTGCGGGCGTCAACGATAGGCTCCAGCACATTGTCTATGAAGACGACCGGGCTATCGCCTTTCTAGACAGCTATCCCAGAGCATACGGCTACACCCTGGTAGCTCCCAAAGAGCACCGGGAACAGGTGACCGGCGAGTTCACGGTCGACGAGTACCTCGAACTCCAGCGGCTGGTCTATAAGGTCTCGGAGGCGGTGCGCGAAGAGGTGGGCGCGGAGCGGTTGTACCTCTACTCGTTCGGCAGCAACCAGGGCAACTCCCACGCCCACTGGCACGTCGTGCCCTTGCCGCCCGGCGTGCCCTACGAAGAGCAACAGGGCGTATGGGCGAGTTGGGAGAAGGGTGTCCTGAAGATCCCCGATGAAGAGGTGGCTTCGCTCGCAGCGCGCATCGGGAGTAAAGTAGAAAAGCTATAGTGGGCATGGGATGAGAAGAGGAGGTAGAGTCGTGGAACGGGCTGATATGGAGAAGGCGATACAGAAAGCCGGAATGCCGAGGGACCTCGGCGTGGAGTTCGCGGAGTTGACGCCGGAGCGGGTGGTGGCGACGATGCTGGTGGACGAGCGGCATCTGCAACCTTTCGGGTATCTGCACGGCGGGGTGAGCATGGTGCTGGCCGAGTCTGTTGCGACCATCGGAGGGTGGCTCAATTGCCCGCCGGGTAAAGGAACGGTTGGCTCGGAGATCGGGGCGAGCCACGTCCGGCCCAAGCAGGCGGGCGCGACCCTCACGGCGGTCGGCGTCCCGGTTCACAGGGGCCGCAGGAGCCAGGTGTGGGAGATCAAGATAACCGACGAGAACGACAAAGCGGTCTGCATCTCGCGCTGCACCCTGGCCGTCATAAACCTGGACTAGAAGATGGAGATAAAGGACAGTGCGTTTATCGTAACCGGCGGCGGCTCGGGCCTGGGCGCTGCTACCGCCCGCAAACTCGCGGACTCCGGCGCACGGGTACTCGTCGCCGACGTGAACGAGGAAGCCGGGAGGCAGGTCGCCGGAGACATTGGGGAACGGGCCCGCTTCGTGCGGACTAACGTGACAGACGAGGGGAGCGTGCAGGAGGCTATCGCCGTGGCGGTAAATGCTTTCGGCGGGCTGCGGGGCATCGTGAGTTGCGCGGGGGTGGCTCCCGCCGCCAGGGTAATTAGTAAGAGAGGTCCGCACCCGCTGGAGGATTTCGCGCGGACCGTCCGGATCAACCTGATCGGCACCTTCAACGTGGCGCGCCTGGCGGCGGCGGCAATGATGGAAGGTGATCCGGACACGGGCGGCGAGCGGGGCGTGATCGTCAACACCGCCTCGGTCGCCGCTTTCGACGGACAGATCGGGCAGGCCGCCTACTCCGCCTCTAAGGGTGGTGTGGTCTCGATGACGCTGCCGATGGCGCGGGAGTTGGCCGGGCACGGTATCCGGGTGATGACGATCGCGCCCGGCATCTTCGACACCCCGATGCTAGCCGCGCTACCGGAGGAGGCTCGTGAATCTCTAGGTCGTCAGGTCCCGTTCCCGTCTCGACTCGGGAAGCCGGAGGAGTACGCGGCGCTCGTAGCACACATCGTCGAGAATCAGATGCTCAACGGCGAGACGATTCGGCTGGACGGCTCGATCCGCATGGCCCCCAGATAAACGACAAAGATCAACCTCGACACGATGCTCGCCCGGGTTAGCGAATAAACGCGACCTCGCAGATGCCTTGTTCCACCACAGCATTGAGTTCGTGGTGATCAGAACTTACGACCGGACCCGCGATACGGTTGCTAAGGGCTATCAGGAAGCAATCCGCTAGGGATATCCTCACAGGAGTAGCCTTGAGTCTACCAACCTCTTTCCAGAAAGGCTCGTCAATGTCTTCTCGTACCACCAGGCCGTCGCCTCTGAGTGTTTCCAGCGCCCCCCTTGCGGCTTCCTCGTCTTCGGCGCGGAGATATTCATAGTACACCTCACACAGGTTGACGACGTGAGCCATACATTCCTCGTCGCTTGCAAGATGTCTTTCAACCACCTCCGCACCATCTTCGTCCTTCAGGTACGCAATCATCGCGCAAGCGTCAAGCACAAAGGCTATCGCGAACGCTCCTCAAAGTCTATCTCCTCTTGCTTACGTCTAGCGAACTCCTCGCTGTTTGGACGTAGATGAGCAAGTTTGCCCCTGCCAGTTAGCCGACTAACCTTGTCCAATTCACACTCGAAAACATTTTTGGTGAAGCCTTCGGAGCCCTCATCGGTTACCGGATGTAGTTCTACCGGGTTCCCATACCACACCTTCGCATCTACATGTTTGCTTTCCTTGCTCGCCTTGGTCGGGATGTCAGTATCTTGCTTTGGTTCTCTGAGCATCACACCTCTCCTTCTTTTGTCTCGTTTGTTTCGGGCGGCTCGTGTACATAGAACGGCAGTGAGTTTTCTGTTCTCTTGTCGACCGTAATGGAAAACTCGTAACTTCCAGCCTTGGGGAAGGGAACGTCCTGCAGAGTAAAGATGGGAGTAGCGAAAGAGCGTTCCCCGATACGCCGTGCTTTCGGCACCACAAATACATCGTACCATCGCTGTTGTAGATTTCTATCCGCGTCGAAAAGATGTATCTCGATAAGCTTCTCTTGACCGAACTCGGGAGTTTCCGCCTCGCAGAAAACAATGAGATACAACAGTGGCATATATGCCGGTAGAGCCGGAGGCAAAGCTTCCGTAAAAACCCCATAGATGTTGAGATCGTTGGTGTCTTCGTTGGCATCTACGCTACGAGCCGCGATCACCAAGTTCACCTTCACGGCGTCTACCCCTTTCTGTGGTAGCGGCATCGTATCATTGCGTTACCTACAATCAAGGGATAGTTACCGTCTGTCTTTACAGTTGAGATCCAGTAGTTGCGTGCCCCGGCCATCCGGTGGCTCAGGTGGCCCCACGACAGCAGTCTTTCCTCATTCGCGGGGATGCCGTAGCTCTCCTCGGTACGTGGACGTCCCGGTTTCGGCTCCGCCCTCTCTTCCACTACGGACGCCTCCTTCTTATATTCGGATATCCGAAGTCACCTCGCAACCAGGGTATCGTATCTCTCCCAAACTCGCCGGACAGAGCATTTTTGGGCGATACAGCGCAGCAACCGCGCAAGGTAGTATCCGCAACGTTATCTACTACGCTATTCCGTCACCGGGGCGCGGGCCGGGCTTCTCGTCCAGGGTAAGTCTCTGCAAAAGTTCGATCTCAACGCGAGACGAGCAGCGCGGCCGGGAAGCTCTGTAGCAAGTGCTCGGCGGGGAGCAACGTTCTGCCTTCGTGCTCTCCGGGCTCCGATATCTCGCCGGTAAACACGTTCCGGAACGCCATACCGGAGAGGTCTTCCGGAAGCTCCACGTAGGTCCCGGACCAAACTTCTGGGTCCGGGATCAAGAGGTTCTGGTCTCCGATTAGTTTCGCGCAGAGACGCGGCGCGACGGTGATGGCTACCTCTCTTTCGTGACGTCGGGCGAAAGCAACCAGATGTTCCGCCCGGTCCCCGATTACTTCGAGCGGCATGTACTCACCGCTCTCGAAGAGCAAGGACCGCTCCCGGCGCAATTCCAGGGCTTTCCAGGTGAGGTAGAGCTTGGGCTGTCCATCCTGCCAGTTGCCATCTTCTAACATGGGACGTAGCGTGTCGGGTGTGGGGTTCATTCCTTTCAGACCGGTGAGCAGCTCGTGGCGCAGAGCATAGTCTACGGGTCGGCGGTTGTCTGGGTCCACGAGGCTCAGGTCCCAGAGTTCGTTGCCCTGGTAGATATCCGGGACGCCAGGAGAGGTCAGCTTTACGAGTGTCTGGGAGAGGCTGTTCAGGGCGCCGGCTCGGGCGATGCGACTGGCGAAAGGGATTAAGTCCTCCAGAAAGATATTGTTCTCCGGGGAGAGGAGGGCGTCTAAGAAGGCCGCGACCGCCGCCTCGTACTCTTCGTTCACCTGGATCCAGGAAGTGTGCACCTGCGCTTCCCGGATCGCCTTTTCCATGTACGCTTTTATGCGCTCCCGGAGTTCTCCCAGCGCGTCTTCGTCCATCTCTCCCAAAGGCCACGCGCCGAGCAGGGTCTGGTAGAGGAGATATTCGTCGTTGCGGCTCGGAGCTAGCTCCCCTTCTATGTCACGGCGGCGCGAGCGGTTTATTCGTGCCCAGCGGACGATCCTCTCGCGCCACTCGTTCGGGATCTCCGAGAGGACGTTTATGCGGGCCCGCACGTCCTCGCCGCGTTTTGTATCGTGCGTCGAGGTGCCGAGCATCGCGTGCGGCCAGTCCCGGAGCCGCTCCGCGGTCAGGTGGTGAAAGGCGGAGACCGAGACACGGAAGCGCTCGGGCTCGCCGCCGACCTCGTTTAGCGAGGTGAGGCGATTGTAGATGTAGAGGGCGGTGTCCTCCATCCCCTTCGCCATCACCGGCCCCGTGTACTGCTGAAACTTCATCACGAAGGCTGCCACCGAAGCCCGGTACTCCTCCAGACCGTCTACCTCCAGCAATAAAACTTCGCGGATGAAGTCGAAGACGGATGTGTCGGCGACGGTGCTACGCTTTCTGGCGCGGGCGACGGCCCACTCCACGTATCGTCGGTCCGACTCGGAGACGGAGCCGGCGGTTGCGTACGTCCGGTAGACTGGGAACGCGGCGACCACTTCGGAGAGGCCGTCCCGCAGGACGTTGATCGTGAAATCGAAAGAGCGTCGCCCACCGGGACCCTCCGAAATGCGCAGCAACCTGCGCGAGAGGACGTTCAGCTCGCTCGCCAGCGAGTAGCGCATGATGAGCTGCTTGCAACCGTACAGAAGCTCTTCGAAGTCGAGTCGGCGACCCAGAAAACGTCGGTAGGCGCGCTCGAGTCCCTCCTCACCCGACGAGTCCACGAAGAGGCCGTTGACCAGGTTCGTGAAGTCGTAGCCGGTGGTCCCAGCCACGGGCCAATCCTCCGGCAGACGCTCGTGATGGGCGAGTATCTTCTCCACTATCAGGTAGATCGCCTGCTCTTCCTGCTCTCCAGGCTCCGCCTCGTTCAGCGCTTGGGCAGCCTCTCGCTGGAGTCGGCGGAGGTAGCCCGCCGGATCGTAGAGTCCGTCCGGATGGTCTATGCGGAGTCCGTCTACCTTGCCTTCTCGAACGAGGTCGAGGACCAACCGGTGCGTCTCCTCGAAAACCCGCTCGTCCTCGACCCGGATGCCGGCAAGATCGTTGATGCTAAAGAACCTGCGGTAGTTGATCTCATCGCTAGCCACCCGCCAATACACGAGCCGGTACGCCTGCCCCTCCAGAACCTGATGCAAAGCCCCAAAGCTCTCCGGGTCTCCCGCCCTCCCATTCATCCGTCGGACGCACCGCTCCACGGCGTCCGAAACTTCCGCCGACTCCACGCACAACCGCGCGAGGCGTCCCTTGTTCACAGCGGCGTCTCGGATCCTCTCCGCCAGCTTCTCTGCGTTCGTCTCGTCCCGGCTCGGCAGGTTACCGAAGGCGGTCAGCAGGCTCTCGAACTCTAGAGTTTGCTCATCTTCGGAGAGGCTAGCTGGGTCTTCCAGGACCATCGGATAGGTCTTCGGATCCAGGGGGAACACGTGCTCGTAGTAACGGACGGCGAGGGTGCCCTCTTCCGGGTCGAAGAACATCTTCAACTCGTCGTTTTCGAGTGTTGCCCGGTAGTGATCTCCCAGGACCGGCAGCAGCACCTTACCGTAGAGTTCCTTCCGGTTGGTCGGATACCAGTCTATGTCGAAGAAGTAAGCGTTTGGCGAGGCGGGGCCATTCTCCAACACGTCGAGCCAGCGCTCATTGTCGCTCCCAATCCCACGGTGGTTCGGCACGATGTCGAGGACCTGGCCCATCCCGCGTTCGTGGAGCGCCTCCACCATCCGCCCGTACTCCTCCGCGCTCCCGATCTCCGGGTTGAGGGCGTTGTGGTCAACCACGTCGTAGCCGTGGGTGCTCCCCGGCCGGGCCTTCGTGTACGGCGAGGCGTACAGGTGGCTGACCCCGAGCGCGTCGAGATAAGGTACGATCTCCGTCGCATCCGCAAACGTGAAGTCCTCGTTGAACTGTATTCGGTACGTCGCGCGCGGTGCCCTCAACCAGCTCTCCTCAGGTACCAAGCCACCGACCATGCGGGCATCTCCCGCTCCGCGCCCTCAACACCTTCGGTCGCGTACAGCAGGTCGCCGGGAGGTTCCTCGAAACCGCCCAGAGGCTCCGCCCCCAGGTTGGCGAGAAGCGTGAGCAGTGAGCCGTCGCCTAGAGGCCACTGCACCCTCAAGCCCCGCTCCCCGACGGGCCGGCAGAGCGCCTCGCCGCCACGGGTACCGGGAAGGCGCGGTACGAGTTCCTCGCGTCGCAACTGCAGGAGGGTCTTGTAGAGGTCGAACCACCGCCGGTGCTCCGGCTCTTCGCGGCTCTCCCAGTCGAGCTTCGAAGCCTCGAAAGTCTCCTCGTCGCCGGAGTCGGGGATACGATCGCGAACCTCCGGGTCGGAGAACTCGGGGAACTTCGCGAACTCCTCCCGCCTGCCCCGCGTCACGAGCGGCGCCAGGTCCGGCTCGAAGTCGCAGAAGAAAAGGAACGGCGTGGAAGTAGCCCATTCCTCGCCCATGAACAGCATCGGGACCTGCGGAGAGAGCAGGTAAATGCTCGTGGCGGCCCGGACCGCCTCCGGGGAGGCGAGGACCGTTATGCGTTCGCCGAACGCCCTATTCCCGACCTGATCATGGTTCTGCAGGAAAGCGACGAACGAGCCCGGCGTCAGGTCTCCGCTCTGCTCGCCCCGCCGGTTGCCCCGGTGGCGCGAAGGCTCCCCCTGGTAAGCGAAGCCTTCGGCCAGGCATCTCCCGAGACGGCTCACCGGGGCGTCCACGTAGTCACCGTAGTAAGAGGCATCCTCTCTCGTAAGCGCGACGTGCAGCGCGTGGTGGATGTCATCATTCCACTGGGCTGTGTAGCCCTCCGGGCCACGCAACAGAGACGCCCCGTTCTCCTCGTTCTCCAGCACCAGGTGGATGTGACGATCGCCGCCAGGACCTGTTTTCACTCTCTTTGCGAGTTCGGCCAAGAAGTGCTCCTCCGAGTCATCCAGGATCGCGTGTACCGCGTCCAGGCGGAGGCCATCCAGGTGATACTCCTCCAGCCAGTACAGCGCGTTGTGGACGAAGAACTCCCGGACGTGCCGGCTCCCCTCACTGTCGAAGTTGATCCCCGCGCCCCACGGCGTTTCGTGCCTCTCGGTGAAGAACTGGGGCGCGTACACGGGCAGGTAGTTCCCCTCCGGCCCGAAGTGATTGTAGATCACATCCAGAAAGACCGAGATCCCCTCCGCGTGGGCGGCCTGAACCAGCTCTTTCAGGTCATCCAGCGTACCATAGGAAGAGTCCGGCGCGAAGGGGAGCACGCCGTCGTAGCCCCAGTTGCGCCCACCCGGGAAGTCCGAGAGCGGCATCAACTCTATCGCCGTCACGCCGAGTCCGGCCAGGTAGCCGAGCCTCTGCGTAACCCCGGCGAAGGTCCCCTCCGGGCTGAAGGCGCCGACGTGCAACTCGTAGAGGACGGTCTCCTCCCACGGACGGCCGCGCCAGTCTTCGTCTTTCCACTCGAACGCGGCCGGGTCTACGACGACGCTCGAGCCGTGGACGTCCTCCGGCTGGTAGCGGGATGCGGGGTCGGGGACCTCCAGCTCTCCGTCTATCCGATAGTGGTAGCGGGTTCCGGGTTCTGCCTCTGTAGTGAGGGTGAAAACTCCGTCTTCGTCGCGTTGCATGGGCCGTGAATCTCCGTCCAGCACCAGATCCACATTCCCGGCGGCGGGCGCCCAGAGAGAGAAGCGGGTCTTACCGTCGTTCTGGTACTCTGCCCCAAAGGGCAGGTCGTGGTGACGGTTCAACTGGAGTCTCCGACCATATCGCGGGTGTGGATCAGGACGGCCAGCGAGCGGGCTTCGAGAGGATACTCGTCACCGGGCTTGTAGACGCCGTGTTCTCCGAGCCCATCCGGAAAGCGTGTATCGAGTAGTGTTTGCCAACGGGTGTCCGGCGGGGCTTCCGTGATGGAGAAGGGAACCTTCTCGTGGTGGGCGTTGAACAGGAGGATGAAGTCGTCGTCGCCTTCGGGGCGGCGCTCCTTCGGGTAGTCGAGCCTGGAGGAGCCGAAGATCTGGAGTCCCAGGGAGCGGGCAAAGGAAGTATTCCATTCTTCATCGGTCATCTCGCGGCCGTCGGGGGTGAGCCAGGCAACGTCTATGGCGCCTCCCGAGCCGCGACCCTGGAAGAAGTGACGGCGTCTGAAGTCCGGGTGACGCCGCCGGAGGTGTATAAGGCGTTGTGTGAAGCGGAGCAGGGCCTCATCCGCTTCCGAGAGGTCCCAGTTCGTCCAGGAGATCTCGTTGTCCTGGCAGTAGGCGTTGTTGTTGCCGCCCTGGGTCCGGCCTATCTCGTCTCCGCCCAGGATCATGGGTACCCCCTGCGACAACAGCAGCGTCGCCAGCAGGTTTCGCTTCTGCCGGGCCCGTAACGCGAGCACTTCCTCGTTGTCGGTCGGTCCCTCGGCGCCGCAGTTCCAGCTCTGGTTGTGGCTTTCACGATCGTTTTTGTCCTCTCCTATTGCCTCGTTGTGCTTCTCGGTGTTGGTGTCCAGGTCGTTCTGGGTGAAGCAGTCGTTTGCGGTGATGAAG
>JBBPZT010000052.1:0-2670 GCA_038198625.1 Rubrobacterales bacterium | reverse complement strand
TTTGGCACCCTCTTTGAGAGCACGCGCGTTATGGCCGCCGTAAGGGTTGTCTTGCCGTGGTCCACGTGACCTATGGTCCCCACGTTCAGGTGTGGTTTGTTCCTCTCGTATCTCGCCTTGCCCATCTCTCTAGTCTCCTATCTCTCGCTACTTTTAAGCTATCAGCTATCGTTCGGCTATCTCGGCGGCGATGCTCTTTGGCACCTCGGCGTAGTGGTCGAACTGCATGGTGAATGTGGCCCGACCCTGCGTCTTGGAGCGAACGGTAGTCGCGTACCCGAACATCTCCGAGAGCGGCACCATCGCCCGGATGACCTGTCCGCTGCCGCGAGAGTCCATACCCTGGATCTGTCCACGCCGCGCCGAGAGGTCGCCCATTACGTCGCCCATGAACTCCTCGGGCATCACGACCTCGACGTCCATGATCGGCTCCAGCAGCGCCGGGTTGGCCCGCCTGAGGGCCTCCTTGGCCGCCATGCTTCCGGCGATCTGGAAAGCCATCTCCGAGGAGTCAACATCGTGGTAAGAACCGTCAACCAGTTCCACCTTCACGTCCACGACCGGGAACCCGGCCACGACGCCGCTATCCATAGCTTCGTGGATACCCTTGTCAACGCTGGAGATGTACTCCCTGGGGATGACGCCGCCGACTATCTTGTTTTCGAACTCGTAGCCGTCGGCCTCGTCGTTGTGCTCCAGGTTGATAACCGCGTGCCCGTACTGACCACGGCCACCGGTCTGGCGCACGAAGCGGCCTTCCACATTCTCGACCCTCCGCCTGACGGTCTCCCTGTAGGCGACCTGCGGCTTACCGATGTTCGCGTCCACCCGGAACTCCCGGAGCAAACGGTCCAGGATGATCTCCAGGTGCAGCTCGCCCATCCCGCTGATGATCGTCTGACCCGTCTCCTCGTCACCGCGAACGGTGAAAGTCGGGTCTTCTTCGGCGAGGCGCTGCAGGGCAGTCGAGAGCTTCTCCTGGTCCACCTTCGTCTTCGGCTCTATGGCCTGCGAGATAACCGGTTCCGGGAAGACCATCTGCTCCAGCACGATCTGCTCCGGGTCATCCGCCGAGATGAGCGTGTCGCCTGTCCCCGTATTGGACAGCCCGATGGCCGCCACCAGTTCTCCGGCGTACACCTCTTCGCGCTGCTCGCGGCTGTTGGCGTGAAGCTGCAGGAGCCTACCCACGCGCTCACGCCTGCCCTTGGTCGTGTTCATGATGTACGAACCAGCCTTGAGCGTCCCCGAGTACACCCGCATGTACGTCAACTTCCCGACGTGCGGGTCTGATTGCACCTTGAAGGCGAGAGCCGCCAGCGGACCATCCTCGTCGGCCGGGCGCGTAACTTCCTCGCCGTCCAGGGTCTCACCGTGGATCGGGGGCACGTCCAGCGGGCTCGGCAGGTAGTCTATAACCCCGTCGAGCAGCGGCTGCACGCCCTTGTTCTTGAACGCCGAACCGCAGAATACGGGCGTCATCGCGGTGGCGAGCGTCGCCTTGCGGATGGTCGCCCGGATCTGGGAGATCTCCATCTCCTCGCCCTCCAGGTACATCATCATCAACTCTTCGTCTTGGTCGGCGACGGCCTCAACGAGCTGCTCCCGGTACTCCTCGGCGAGCGTCCTCATGTCCTCTGGGATCTCCGTCTCTTCCCAATCAGCCCCGAGGTCATCCTTATAGACGAGCGCCTTCATCTCAATGAGATCCACGATCCCCTGAAACTCCGACTCAGCCCCGATCGGCAACTGCACTGGGACGGCGTTCGCGCCGAGCCGGTCCTTCATCGTCGCCACGGCCTTGTAGAAATCCGCCCCGATACGGTCCATCTTGTTGACGAACGCGATCCTCGGCACGTTGTACTTATCAGCCTGCCGCCACACGGTCTCCGACTGCGGCTCGACCCCGGCCACGGAGTCGAATAGCGCGATGGAACCGTCCAGCACGCGCAAGCTTCTCTCCACTTCCACAGTGAAGTCAACGTGTCCGGGCGTGTCTATAATGTTGATCCGATGTTGTTCGGGGATGCGGCTGTGAACGGCGTCCTCGGTGGTTGATTTTCCACCCTTGCCGGAGCCTTCGAGCCCACCCCAGAACACGGTCGTCGCGGCGCTGGTTATCGTGATACCGCGCTCGCGCTCCTGGGCCATCCAGTCCATAACGGCGTTGCCGTCGTGGACCTCGCCAAGCTTGTGGGTAAGGCCCGTGTAGAGCAGGATGCGCTCGGTTGTCGTTGTCTTTCCCGCGTCTATGTGCGCCATGATCCCGATATTTCGGACCCGGCGTAGCGGGGTTTTTCTAGCCACGGATACGGCCATATATCATCACCATCTATAGTGTGCGAATGCCCGGTTTGCCTCGGCCATTCTGTGTGTATCTTCTTTACGCTTTACGCTGGTCCCCGTGTTGTCCTTCGCGTCGAGGATCTCACCAGCTATCCTGCGTCCCATCGTCTTCTCGCGCCTGGCGCGGGCATAGCCGACCACCCAGCGCAGGGCCAGCGTATTGGCCCGCTGCGGTATTACCTCGATCGGGACCTGGTAGGTCGCCCCACCGACCCGGCGGCTGCGGACCTCCAGACGTGGCCTGACGTTGTCGATTGCGTTGTTTAGCACGGTCACCGGGTTCGTACCGGTCCGCTCCTCGACTATCGAGAGCGCGTCGTAGAC
>JBBPZT010000051.1:0-9414 GCA_038198625.1 Rubrobacterales bacterium | reverse complement strand
GGAACTGCCGAAGAGACGGCGGACCCAATCAGGCATCAAAGGGCTGTTGCCCTCCTCCATCGCCTTCTTGTAATCCGCAAGGTCATCGGGATGTACGGCGGAACCAGATTCGCCAAGGATGGCACGGGCGTCGGCGAGCCGCGAGTCGGGGGTATCGGCGGAGAAGTTCGCTTCGAGAAGGTAATTGCCGTTCCAGCGGACCCGGTAGATGCGCAGCCCAACCATCTCTTGCTCCGCGAAACGTCGGTCTAGCTCGCGCGCGATATTTCTCGCATCTTCTTCGCGGGAGAACTCATATCCTATGGAGCGGCGGCTCTCTTCGCCTCTATATTGCATCTCAAGCCTGCTCCATCCTCGTCATCCATAGCCCCGGGTCGCGGATCTCCTCCGGCGTCGGTAGGTTCTCGGGGCGCTCCCACACGCGGTTGAGGCCCTCCATGCCCTGTCTCCGGGCGACCACCGCCGAGAACTGCTCCCCGCTCCGGTACTGCTCCAGCTTCATATCCATACCTGTTACGCGGAAGATGAAGGTCTCAAGCGGAGGGCGGTGCGCCCGGCTCTGGGCCATGCGCGCGCTAAGGTGCTCGTACGCCGGTACCAGGTTCTTGCCGACGCGCTTCATCACGTAGTCGGAGTATCCCTCTATAATCGACATCGTCGCCTGCATCCGGTCGAAAGACTCACGCTGACTACGGCTCATCATCAACTCCACCGAACGGCCGCCGCTCTTCAAGTTCTCCGAGAGCCGCCGCACCGTTTCGCGGACGCCGAGCCTCTCGGCCAGCGGCGCCATGAAGCCTTCCAGAAGCTCTCCGAGGTAGCTCCGCACCCAGGGATAACCCTCGAACTGCAAGGCGTGGGTCATCTCGTGCAGGACGATCCAGAGCCGAAGCCCATCGACCGGGACGTCGAGCCTCCCTGCCGCCGATGCTATGTTCCCGTCCAGAAAGAAGACCTTGCCGGGCTCGTCCGCCCTCCTCTCCACCAGGAGCGGACCGGTATCGTACTGCCCCAGCACCCTCGAAGAGAGAAACCCGAGGAGTAGCCCCACCTGGGCCGTGAGCGTCACACCCCCGAGAGCCCAGGTCAAGTTACCGGCCCCGGAAGCCGCCTGCTTGAGCGCCGGCTCCATCAAGGCCCCGAAACCCTCGATGTTGAAGTCTATCCATTCAGCCCGGTCGGTAACCCGAAGCTCTCGTCCCTCCGGCGGCACTTCTATGCCCGTGAACTCCGAGAGCGGCCCGAGTGCCCTCTCGACGGCCAGCTGATAGTCGAACCCGTCACCCGAGCGGTTCTCCGTGCGAGAGGCGAGCGCAACGGCTATCATCCTGACCCCACCCCACGAAATCATACGTAATTCTCCACTGTAGAAACCATAACCTGAGTATATACGCTGCCCCATCCCGTGGGCTCCACTCGTTGCAAGTCCGCCGGTGGCGGGGTATATTTATCCTATGTTTGGTATCGGCCCCGGGGAATTAGTCATCATAGGAGTGCTCTTCCTCGTCATCTTCGGGCCGGACAAAGTACCCCAGATGGCACGTGACATCGGAAAATTTACCAACGAGGCGCGGCGTGCGATCGAAGACTTCAGAGAAGACCTCACCCAAGCGAACGACGAGGATGAAGATGACCAAGATGATGACTATTACAATGACGACGAACAAAGCAAAACCGATCACAAAGACGAAGATGATGAGGACGACGCCGTGGAGCGAGACCTCTAAAGATTTTATGTGCTGTGCTGTTGCCCAGCGGTTCCTTCTAAAAAGTATCGAGTGTAGATATGTATATCCTTTTCGGGTCCGGGGTTAGTCGTCCCGGACTTCACTTTCTTTAGACGCTGGGATGTATAGGGCGCGCCCCAACGGGTTCTGGTAGTGGCTCCAGCCTTCGGGCCTGACGTTTTCGGTAGCTTCGGCGAACATCGCGGCGCGGGCATCGAGGTTGTCGATCATGTGCACCAGAAGCGCTTCGAGGGTGCGGGGCCGCTCCGGGGAGCCGTACTCGATCTCCCCTTGATGCGAGAGCAATATATGTGAGATCTGCAACGCGAGACCCTCCGGGAAGTCTGGCAGGAGGGCTATGTAAGAGCCGACGATCCGGTCGCCGAGCACCACGTGTCCCTGCAAGCGTCCCTCCGTGGTGTACGCGAACCCTCCCCCGGCCCACGATAGCTCGCGCACCTTACCAACGTCGTGGAAGATCATCCCGAACAAGAACAGGTCCCGGTCTACCGGGTAGAGTTCGGCGAGCGTGCGCGCGATCCTCAAACATTGGGCGGAGTGCTCCAGCAAGCCGCCGATCCGAGCGTGGTGCATGCTCTTGGCCGCCGGAGCCGTGCAGAACGTCTCCCAGAAATCTTTGTCGGAGAGCATCAACTCGAAGAGATCCCGGAGGTGTGTGTTCTCCAACTCGCGGCCGACGATCTCCACCTCAGCAGCAAGAGCTTCCCGGTCTTTCTCCGTTGCAGGGAGGTAATCCTCTTCAGAGATCTCCTCTTTGCGGAGCACCTGCATGCGTTCGATCTTGACCTGCAGCATCCCCCGGTAGTCGTGGGCGTTGCCTTCCACCCGAACGTACTCTGGGCCGTTGAGACCCCCCACAAGCTCGTGCGGCAGTTTCCACATCCGGGCGTCCACCGAGCCGGTGCGGTCCACCAGCTTCAGGGAAAGGTAGGGCGCTCCCCGGCTATCCTTGCGGACCTGGGTATCCGTGGCCATGAAGGTCGAGCGCAGGCTCTCGCCGGGCTTGAGGTCCCGCGCCCAAAATCTTTCCTTGCTCAGTGAACTGCCCTTCTAGCCGGGCATAGCCCGGATCAGCCCTTGACCGCTCCCGCCGTCAGACCGGAGACGATCCGGCGTTGGAAGATCAAGACCATTATAACCAGCGGTATCGTCACTACCACTGCCGCGCCAGCCTGTGCCCCGTAGTTGGTCACGTACTGCGAGGCGAAGTTGGGTATTACGACCGTCACAGGTTGGGTGCTGTCGTCGAATAGGAACGTTGTAGCGAACAAGAACTCGTTCCAGGCGAAGATGAACGTCAGGATGGCCGTCGTGAACACGCCGGGCGCGGCGAGCGGCACGATCACCTTTTGGAACGCCTGTATCGTCGTCGCCCCGTCGACCTTCGCCGCCTCCTCCAGGTCTTTGGGCAGTTCCTTGAAGAACGCCACGAGCAGCCACACCGTAAGCGGCAGTGCGAAGACAGTGTCGGCGATTATGACGGACCAGTACGTGTTGATAAGGCCGATCTGGGCGAACTCCTTGAACAGCGGCGCGATGATCGCCACCGCCGGGAAAAAGCTGATCGCCAGGATCAAGGTCATAACAGAGCTCTTAAGCCGGAACCTGAGTCTCGCTATCGCGTAGGCGGCGATAGACCCGAAGAACAGGCAGACGACTGTCGTCACCCCGGCGATTATGGTGCTGTTAAGCAGCGCGTGCTGGAAGCTTGGGTCGCTGAAGATAGTCGTGTATGAGCTATCCGTCGGGTTCTGAGGGAGGATCGTTGGGGGCGAGGCAAAGAGCTCCGTCTTGGTAATGATGCTCATCTTGAAGACCCAGAGCAGCGGGAACAGGCTCACGAGCACGAACCCGATGAGGAACACGTAAAACAGCACTTGGTTCAGAGTGTTGCCGCCACTCTGTCCTTTGCCGGCTGTTGCTGTTGCCATCTTTCTACTCCTCCGTGGAAGTCTGCATACCGAGTACCTTGATAAAGAAGAGCGCGAGCAGGAAGGCCGTCACGAAGATGAAGACCGCCGCCGCGTTCCCGGTGGCGAACTGCAGCTGGGTGATCCTTACGCCCTCGTAGACGTAGGTGCTGAGCGACTCCAACTGCCGGTTGCTCAAGACCCAGAACAGGTCGAAGACCCGGTAGGAGTCGAGCGTCCGGAACAGCACCGCCACCAGTATCGTCGGCTTGAGAAGTGGCAGCGTGATCTGGAAGAAGCGCTGAAGAATGTTCGCGCCGTCCACCCTGGCCGCCTCGTACACGTCGCCCGGGATCGTCTGCAACCCCGCGAGCAGGAGCAGCGCCATGAACGGCGTCGTCTTCCAAACGTCTACCAGGATGGCAGCGATCAGGAGCAACGTATTGTTTGAAAGTATCGGCTGGTTGATGAGGCCGAGCGTGTTCGCCACGTAGTTGATGATGCCGACCTGATCCTGGAACATCAACCGCCACATCGCCGCCGAGATAACCGTTGGAAACGCCCATGGCACGAGCACCGCAGCCCTTACGAGCCCCCTTCCCCGGAACGCCCGGTTTATGGCGAGTGCTATCGCTAGCCCGATGATGAACTCGAAGAACACGCTCACCACCGTAAAGATCAGGGTATTCTTGAAGCCGCTAAGGAAACTACTGTCCTGGAACACGGTGATGTAGTTCTGAAGCCCGACGAACGCCCCGGTCTGAACAATGGTCGCCTGGTGCAGACTCAACCACACGGAGGACACGATCGGTATCAGAGCCACGATCAGGATGATGACTAGAGAAGGCAAAACCATGTAGTAAGCTGTGCGCCGCTCGGGATTTCCTAACTCTTCTTTTAGGAAACCCCGGCTCCTCTTCTTATCTGCTGATGATGTCGTCACACTTTATCTCCTTTTTTAGAAGCCCGACGGGGAGAAGTAGCAACCTCCCCCGCCAGTAGCTTCGCCGGAAGTACTACGCGCCACTCCCTTGCTTGATGATCTGCTTGAGCTCGCTTTGTAGAGTATTCGCGGCCTTCTGGGGTGTGGTAGCACCCTTGACTGAGGCGTTGAACTGCTCCTGCATCTTCAGCGACATATCCGAGTAGTACGGTGAGATAGGCCGCGGCACCTGGTTGGAGAGCGCCTCCGGGGCCAGCTTTATCACCGGTATGTTGTTGATGATCTCTTTATCTTTGTAGAGCGACTTGAGCGTCGGCAGGAACGAGCCTTTCAGGGCGCGGAACTTCTGCTGCTCGGGGGCCGTAGCGAACTTGACAAATGCATAGGCTGCATCCTGCTTCTGCGAGAAGGCGCTTATGTAGAAGTTCCACCCGCCGAGCCCGGCGACACTCTTACCGCCAGACCCGGAGCCAGCTGGCAGAGGGGCGACGCTTACCTGATCCGGCTTTATCTTCGAACCGCTTATCAACGCGTACATGTAGGGCCAGTTGCGGGCGAAGACCGCGTCTCCGTTGAGAAAAGCCGTCTGGGTTTCCTGTTCGGTGTATGTGGACACAGCCTTCGGCGACACGCCGTCGGCAACCATGCTGTGTTCGGTCTTGAGACCGTCCACGGAGTTGGCGCTGTCGATGGTGACCTTTTTCGAGTCACTAGGGGCCAGAACACTACCGCTATTGCTCGCGATATACTCTACGCCGTCCACGACACCGCCTTCGTACTGCGCACCCTGGAACACGAAGCCGAACTTGGTACCTGAATCCTGCTTGACCTTCTTCGCCATGCTCTTGAGTTCGTCCCAGGTCTTGGGCGGAGAGTTGAAGCCACTTTTCTGCAACAGGTCCTTACGGTAGTAGAGCATCCCGGCGTCGGTGTACCACGGGACGCCGTAAATCTTTCCGTTGTAAGTGTTGGACTGTATGGGACCGTCGAGGAACTTCTTGCGCTCACTTTCCGGGAAGCGATCCGAGAGGTCGATGATCCAGCCGTTGGCCGCGAACTGGGCCGGCCAGATCACGTCGCCCCCGATCAGGTCTATGTCCCCGCTCTGGGCCTGAAACTGTGTCCTTAGCTGGTCGAAGTATTGCCCGGTGTCCGCTTGCATCTGCCGCCACTTGACTTTGTACTTGCCCTTGTTCTGCTTGTTGAACTTGCTCACCAGCGTCTTGAGTGTGCCGGAATCGTCAGGACCGAAGGAGAGGACGAATTGGTTTTTGCCCCCGCTGCTACCGCTACCGCCTCCACCGCCGCCACATCCCGTCGCCCCAAGCACCACCGCACCTGCAACCCCGGCGCTGCCTGCTTTCAGGAAATCGCCGCGGCTGATCCTCTTCCCGGCCGAAACTTTCGCTCCCTCGCCCTGATTCTGCGTCATCTACTTGAACTCCTCCTGTCTGATTTCCCGTCGCCCAACCCAAGGGCCTCCCTGATCCAACCCCATCTCGGGTACCGCATTTTTCTCCGTCGCCCGGAGGACGAAACGGAGGAACGTCTTATTCTTCTTGAATTACACCTCCACCCCGAGGTTAGATCCTTTAATGAATCGTTTTACTATAATGACATTGGCTTTGTTCTGCGTCAAGCGCGGAACGCCGTTCTAGTATCATGGTGGGATGGACACTAGAGGAAATGGAGCGGGAGTGAAACGGTCTCCGACTATCGGCGACGTTGCGAAGTTGGCCGGCGTCTCGCCGACCACCGTGTCGTTCGTGCTGAACGATGTGGGCGGCAGCAGCGTCTCCGCGCGGACGAGAGAGCGGGTCAGGAGGTCGGTGCAGGACCTCGGCTACCGGCCGAACGTTGCGGCGAAGCTCTTGCGCGCGAGCCGGTCGCACACAATAGGTTTCGTTACGGATGAGATCGCTTCGACACCGTTTGCCAGCGGGATCATCGAAGGCGCCCAGGACGTGGCCTGGGAGAACGGCAAGATCCTCATGATCGTCAACACCGGCCGCAACCGGAAGATGGAAGAACGCGCCGCCGAGATGATGCTGGAACGCCGGGTGGAGAGCATAATTTATGCCACGATGTTTCATCGGGCCGTGGAACCGCCGAAGGGTTTCCGCGAGGTGCCAGCCATACTGCTCGACTGCTACTCGGAAGAAGGGCATTGGCCCTCCGTGGTCCCGGACGAAGTATCGGGTGGGCGAACGGCCACGGAGGCCCTCCTCGTAAAGGGCCACGAGAGGATAGGATTCATAAACCTCCCCTCCGGCTCCCCTGCCGCGGAAGGTCGTCTGGAAGGCTACGCGCAAGCGCTCGAAGCTCGCGGACTGGTCTTCGACGCTTCTCTAGTCAAGTGCGGGGACGGAAGATCAAGCGGCGGATACAGTGGCGCCCTGGAGTTGATGCTGGCCGCCGATCCTCCGACGGCTATCTTTTGCGGCAACGACCCGACGGCGATGGGCGCGTACGAAGCGCTCAAGGAGCTAGGATTCTACATCCCCCAGGACGTGGCCGTAGTCGGTTTCGACAACCAGGCACTCATAGCGGATCAACTGCGGCCGCCGCTCTCCACCGTCGCGCTCCCGCACTACGAGATGGGCCGGTGGGCGGTGAACTACCTCATCAAGCACGCCGGAGCTGGAGAGACGCCGCCGATACGGAGCACGCTCGACTGCGTCTACGTGGAGCGCGAATCGGTCTAGATCGTCTCAGGAGACGGTCGAACTCCACCCTCTCCTGAAGGTTGCTAAGATAGCCCCTGATTATGATTAGAAAGATTCCGTGGTGGCAAAAAGGCGTCATATACCAGATCTACCCGCGCAGCTTCGCGGACGCCAGCGGTGACGGCACCGGAGACTTGCGCGGGGTCTCCTCCAGGCTCGATTATCTGGAGTGGCTCGGCGTGGATGCCATCTGGCTCTCGCCGTTCTACCGCTCACCGATGGCCGACTTCGGCTACGATGTCTCCGACCACTGCGACGTCGACCCCGTGTTCGGCACCCTTCCCGACTTCGATGAAATGCTGGAAGGAGCCAATCGGCGCGGCATCAAGGTGATCATAGACTTCGTCCCCAACCACACCTCCGACGAGCATCCCTGGTTCGTGGAGTCACGCTCTTCCCAAACCAACCCCAGGAGAGACTGGTACATCTGGCGGGAGCCGGAGGAGGCTGGCGGGCTAAACAACTGGGAAAGTATCTTCGGCGGAGGCAGCGCCTGGGAATGGGACGAGAAGACGAAACAGTACTATCTTCACACCTTCGACGTAAAGCAGCCCGACCTCAACTGGCGCAACCCCGAGGTCCGGGAAGCGATGTATGACGTTATGCGCTTCTGGCTCGACCGCGGCGTGGACGGCTTCAGGCTCGACGCGCTCTCTTTCCTCATAAAAGACGAGCGGTTCAGGGACAACCCGCTCGACCCGAAATGGCGCCCGGTAGACCCTCCCTGGGCTCGACAGCGCAGAGACTACTCCGACGACAGGCCCGAAGTCCTCGACATCGTGCGCGAGATGCGCGCCGTAACCGACAGCTACGAGGGCGAGCGGGCTTTGATCGGGGAGCTCTACCTGCCCCTGAAGCGCCTGATGACCTACTACGGGACGGAGCTGGAAGGAATCCACCTACCGCTCAACTTCGGGCTCGTCCTGCTACAGGAGTGGAGGCCGGACACCCTCGAACCGCTCGTCGAACGCTACGAAGCAGCACTTCCGCAAGGAGGCTGGCCCAACTGGGTCCTGGGCAACCACGACAACCCGAGGATCGCGAGTCGAATCGGCCCGGCCCGTAGCAGGATGGCCCAGATGCTTCTCCTCACCCTCCGGGGAGCCCCTACATGCTACTACGGAGACGAGATCGGGATGACGGACGTGAAGGTGCCGCCAGAACTGGTCCGCGACCCACAGGGCATAAGGAGCCCCGGCTACGGCCGCGACCCGGAGCGTTCCCCGATGCAGTGGAGCGCGGACTCAAACGCCGGTTTCTGCCCGAAGGGCGTGGAGCCCTGGCTTCCCGTCGCCGACGACCACGAAGAGGTTAACGTAGAAGCGCAGAAGGGGGATCCAAGCTCGATGCTCACCCTGTTCCGGTGCCTGGCCTACTTACGACGCAAGTTGCCTGCGCTCTCGATCGGCTCTTACCGTCCGTTGGATACCGGGAGCAGCTCCGTCCTAGCTTATCTGCGCGAATACGAGGGGAATCAGGTGCTCGTGGCACTCAACTTCAGCGCCGCGCAAAGGGTGCTCAACCTGACCGATACTGGTAAAAGGGGCGAGGTGCTCTGTTCCACCCTCCCACCCCGGACAGGCGATGTCACCCTAAACAAGATTGAACTACGGTCCGAAGAAGGGATCGTGGTTTCTCTCGCGTCCGGAACTTAGAGGGCGGGCTCCGCACTACTTTCGAAACACATGGATACCGTTCGGGAAACCGGTACCCATGACCATCTGACACGGGTACCGGAACAACCCCACTTCTGACGCGATGCGCCAGATACCTTTACAGATCTAAATAATCGCCTCCTCGCTCTCCGGGTCGAAGAGCCGGATCTTGCTGGAGTCTATGGCGAGGCGCATCTTGTCGCCCCTCTTGGCCGTGCTCTCCGCGGACACTCGCGCGACCATCATGTCGCCGGAGCCCTCGGGGGATCCGCTCTCGTCAGTGTCGCCGCCCTCATCGTCGGTCATCGCGCTCAGGCTGTCCAGGCGCGCGGCGTGCTCCTTGGAGATGGAGAAGTAGACGTACTTCTCCGATCCCATGCTCTCGATGACCTGTGGGTCAACGTCCATCGTGCTCTCGTCGCCACCCTCTAT
>JBBPZT010000050.1:0-15702 GCA_038198625.1 Rubrobacterales bacterium | reverse complement strand
TCCTGAACGAGACGCGCTACCCAACCCAGGCGGTACCGCCGAACCGGTTGGTGGGGACTATCGCGGGAGCCATTATGGAGGTGAAGGACGGTTACGAGGTGGGCGGGGTTTGCCTGGCGGTTCCGGGGCTCATCCTGGCTTCGGAGAACAAGGTCATCTTCTCACCCAACCTGCACGAGATAGAGAATATTTGTCTGGACGAGGAGATGGGCCAGAGGACGGGCCTGTCGGTTACGGTGGAGAACGACGCGAACGCCGCCGCCTGGGGCGAGTTTCGCTTTGGTGCCGGCAAAGACGTCGAGCACTTGATCTTCATAACCCTTGGAACCGGTGTGGGCGGCGGGGTCATCACCCACGGGGTGCTCTTGAGGGGCGCCCAGGGCGCGGGCGGAGAGCTTGGACACGTGACCATAGAGCCCGATGGTCCGCGTTGCGGCTGCGGCAACCACGGCTGCCTCGAAGCGCTCGCCTCGGGTACCGCCATCCAGCGGCGCGCCCGCGAGGTCGCCAACGATCGACCGGGCTCGGCGTTGGGACGTCTCGCCATCGAAAGGCAGGTGCTCGGGGAGGACGTGACGAGGCTGGCCGAGGAAGGTGACGAGGCGGCCCTCTCTGTACTGGAAGAGACGGGGCGCTGGCTTGGGATTGGCCTGGCGGGGTTCGTGAACACGTTCAACCCAGAGATAATCGCCGTCGGCGGTGGCGCCGCCCGGGCGGGAGAGTTCATCCTGGAACCCGTACGTAGGGAGGTGAGGTTGAGGGCCCGCTCCCCTTCGCGAGACCTGGTCGAGATAAAAGAAGCTACCCTGGGTCCGGAGTCCGGGGTGCTCGGCGCCGCCGCCCTCGCCCGGGGCGAGGATCAAGAGTACGTGCTGGGCACGTCAAAACGTGTGGCGTGAGCACGGGAGCTTCTTGAGAGCTCCGCGGCGCCTCCCGAGCAGGTCTAGCTGCTCGTAGACGTCCTCGATAAGGAAGTTGGTAGGGCGCTCGCTTCTTCTAAGGATGACGAAGCCAGGATATGCCGCACCTGGGCCATCCGACCTCTCAGCGAAAAGACCTCGGATGGCCCAGGCATCCCATCATCAATTCACGCAACAGACGCCTAGTAGCGTAGCAAGCCGACCAGGCCGTCGAACTCCTTGCGCAGGGTGGCGGCGAGGCTCTTATCTTCACGGTTTTCTTCGCGTTCGAGGTCTTCGTTTGGGGTGGCGGCCACCGTCTCCTCGTCCTGAACGAACTCCAGGCGGGCGCCACGGGCGGCGGCGAGGTCCACCAGCACGTCCATGATCGGGCGCACCCGGGTCTGCTCCCCACTGTAGGGTGATTCTTCCTGGGTTATGTCGGTGACGGCGAGCGCATCGGCGTCGGACCAACGGATCTCACCGTCGAGTTCCCAGAGGGCGAGCAGATGGTAGACACGGCCTTCTTGCAAGGCTTCCACGGTGTCCTTGAGCCCGCGCACGCCTTTCTCCCGCGCTTCCTCCAGCAGGGTGGCCTTGCGCCGGAGTTCGGCTTCCTCCCGTACGCCTTCCAGGCGCTTGAGGATTTCACCTTCGGGGGCTCCGGTTGCGACTGGTTCTTCGGCGACCACCCGGTCTTTCACGTCCTGGGGAAGGTTGTCGCGAAACTCGGCGGTCCGTTCCCTGGGGCCCGCGAGGATCAAGTGTCGCGCCCCCTCCTGAAACGTCAGGCGTCGCGTTAGCTCCCCGAGCTCGTTGTACCACTCGTGGAGGTTGGCCTCTGACCGGCGGCTCTCCGTTTCCTGGTCCATACCGCCTCTCGGGTAGGGCTCCGACGGCGAGACATCCACCTCGCGGAAGAAACCGCTACCCGCGCTCTCGCTTGCTTCTCCAGGGTCGCCGGCCGGGGAGCTGACAAAGAACCGGTACTCTTCGGCGTCGAAGAGCGCCACCGCGTAGGGCTCGTGCTCGTCGAGCGTGAGGACCAGCGGAACCAGGTAAGGCTCGCCGTACCGGTACGCGTCCTGCAGGTTCACCTGTAGTCGGTACTCCTCAAAGAGTCCGTCCTCCGTGGCGAAGAAGACCAGGGTGCGCGCCTGGGGCTGCTCCCCCTCGACCGCCTCCTGTACACGGTTTGCGAGCTCCTCCGGCACTTCCAACTCGCCCAGGGCGTTCTTGAGCCGGACGAGGTACGCTTGCCGCTGGTTCTCCTGGAACTCAGCGTTCACGCTCAGGTATATCGAGAGCACCTCCCCCTCGTAATCTTCGAACCGCTCCCTTAGCCTCTGTACATCCGTTGGCTGTGCCATCTGCTTCGACCTCCGTAAATGTTTCGCGAGTTTAGGATCAAAATACCCCAGGAGAAGGTGTAACACACGTCGGGGGCCGAGGCCGAAAGCTTTGCTGGTAGACTCCCGCCCATGCGAACTCTCATCGCCGGCTGCGGCTACGTCGGTTGCGCCCTCGGTGAGCGCCTGGCCTCCGAGGGACATACGGTCTTCGGCGCGCGCCGCAACGTGGAGTCCTTGCCACCAGCGATACAGCCTGTCGCGCTCGACCTCTCCTCACCCATCGCTCCCGACAAGTTGCCCCCGGACCTCGACTTCGTCTTTTACACCGCGTCCGCCGGCGGCTCTTCCGAAGATGCCTACAAGTCCGCCTACATAGAAGGGCCACGCAACCTGCTTGCTGCCCTTGAGACACAGAACGCCCGGCGCGTGCTTTTCACGTCGAGCACCGGCGTGTACGGACAGAGAGACGGCGAGTGGGTGGACGAGGAATCTCCCACGGAGCCGGAGAGCTTCTCCGGTAGGGTCTTGCTCGAAGGGGAACGGGTCTTCCTCGACGGTCCTTACCCGGCCGTAGTATTGCGGCTGGGCGGCATCTACGGGCCGGGGCGCACCCGCTCTATAGAACGTGCCATACGGCGAGCGGACGGTGAAGAGCCGCCACTCTACTCCAATCGCATCCACCGCGACGACTGCGCCGGCGCCTTACGCCACCTGATGCTTCTCGAAGAGCCGGAACAGGTCTACCTCGGTGTCGACAACGAGCCGACCGACCGGCGCACGGTCGCCGAATGGCTGGAGGACCGGCTGCCTCCCGAGACTACCCGTGCCGATGGCCCATCCGGCACGCCGCGCCGCCGGACCAACAAACGTTGCGACAACTCCCGCCTGCTCGCCTCGGGGTATCGTTTCTTGCATCCGACCTTTAGGGAAGGCTTCGTGGCGTTGCTCCGTGAGATGGTTCGTTAGAGATTGTGTGAGAAGATGGCTATTTGCAGGTTGGTTCCCACTAGACTTGGCTCCATCTGCACGTCGCGCTACTACTATTACCGACCGGGGCTCTCCGGTGGGGAGTGGTGATTGTGTCTTCCTCCCAGTCTCCCGCCAAGGTAGCTCACGAGCACCGCTAACGGCGAACCTACGAAAAATGCCACGACCCAGATCACGAAAGTGTCAATGTTGTCGGAACGTGCGAGGGTATCTTTGACTACCAAGAACGGCACCCATATCCAAAGGATAGCCCCGAGAGCGATCGCACAGAGTATGACACCACTCGCTACCGCGCTTGACTCCGGATGCAAAGGGGTAATCCTGCCGACCAAGAGCCCGCCGAGGAAGAAGGCGACGAGTGAGATCAAGAGTGCCGACAGCGCGAAGAAGCCCAGGTAAAGGTACGGCGCCCATACGGTTACCAACTCTTCACCACCGAAAAATCCTATGCCAGCGGCATCCGCCAGGCGGGGGAACAACAAGACGAGAACGAGCGCCCCAAGGAGCACGAGCAACACCAGCGTCACCGCGACTCCCACCATCGCCGAGATCCATCTGATTCGGCTCAACACCTCTACTCACCTTCCTTTTCGAAAACCAAGAAGAGTGTACCGTTTGACAGAATAGCTTACGGAACGATCATGGGTTGTAGGATTGGGAAGGGTGGCGGACGAGGGGAAGCCGCTGTATCTTGCCGGGGTTGGCTGGTTCAGGTTAGGAGGCGGGATGCTATACAGGGAGTTTTCGACGCAGGAAGAGCTAGACGCCCAGTACAACTTGCGGAATGCTGTTCCTGATTACCCCGCCTACTCGCGTTTCTACGAAGAGAGTAGCCGCCAGGCACGCGAGCGGTTGAAGTGCCAGCTCGACGTGGCGTACGGGCCGACGCTGGCCGAACAGTTGGACATCTTTCCGGCTGCGCGGCGGGATGCTCCCGTCCTGATCTTCATCCACGGAGGCTACTGGTGCCGGTTTAGTAGCAAGGAATTCAGCTTCGTCGCGGAAGGACCGGTTTCCGCTGGTGTCACGACCGTGGTCATCAACTATGCGCTGTGCCCGACGGTCAGCGTCGGGGAGATAGTGCGACAGAGCCGCGCGGCCGCGGCGTGGGTCTATACCAATGCCGGAAGCTTCGGCGGTGACCCGGAGAGGATCTTCGTCTCCGGCCACTCCGCCGGCGGTCATCTCTCGGCAATGCTTGCGATGACGGACTGGGAAGTCGGGTACGGGCTCCCGGCCGACCTCATAAAGGGATGCTCCCCGATCAGTGGCCTCTTCGACCTTGCGCCTTTCCCGTACACCTACCTCCAGCCACAGCTACAACTAACCTGGGATGAAGTCCTCCGCTACAGCCCGATCCGCAACCTGCCCGCGAAGGCGAACGCCGCCGCAAATACACACTTTCCGCCGATGCTGGTTAGTTACGGCGAGGAAGAGACGCCGGAGTTGCGCCGCCAGTCGGAAGACTTTCTGGCCGCCTGGAAATCGTCGGGTTTCGAGGGAGAGTCGCTTCCGCAGCCGGGGGGAGATCACTTCTCGGCCATCTCCGGTTTTCTCAAGGCGGATAGCCTGCTGTGCGCGGCGATACTGGGGCAAATAGACGGTGGGTTACTCGGGTAGCGGAGTAAAAGGTACAAACACGGGAAATATAGATACAATGTGTGACTAGCTGACTGTACAAGCTGGCCAATTGTGTAACAATAGATGGTCGCTTGTGGGCGGTGAGCCAAAAAGTTATGAGAGAAAAGGAGAACGGTCGATGAAGGTACTGGTACTTGGAGGAGACGGCTACCGCGGGTGGCCGACCTTCCTGCATCTATCGGAGGCCGGTCACGAGGTCGCTGTCTTGGGCGTCGCCACGAGCCTCTCGCCGGTCGCCGGTTCGGATGAGTGCGTCGCCGAAGCATCGCCGGCTGAACCTTCGACCCTGCGGGCTACCTGATGGAGAACGTTCGGATCGCCGGCATCGTTGTGGCCGTGCTCTTCGCGGCCTACGGCATATTCAGGTACCGCGGCGGCGGGCGCAGGTTCGACTTGTTTCTCGCCCTGCTGATAGCGATCGGCATAGCGATAGTCTCGGTCGTTCCGCAGATCGGCCAGGTCTTCGTGGATCTCTTCGGACTTAAGAACCGCGCCTTCGCGCTGCTCTCATTCGCCGTCCTGCTGCTCCTCGGGTTGTTCCTGTACCTGCTGGGACAGGTCCGCATCGCCGGACGCCGCAGCCGGCAGATGGTGACCGGCATGGCCGCCCGCCAGTACGCCGAGCGCTACGCCTTGCAAGATGAGATGGCCGCCGGAGAAGGCAAGAGCCAGGGCAAGATCCTCATAATAGTGCCCGCCTACAACGAGGAGGGCGGCATACTCGGGGTCTTGAGCCGGGTACCCAAAGAGTTGCTCGGGTACGAGGTCAAGACCGTGATCGTGGACGACGGCTCGGTCGATCGGACGGAAGAGATAGCCCTGGAGGCTGGCTTCCCGGTGGCGGCCCACGCGGTAAACCTGGGACAGGGTGACGCGCTTCGTACCGGCTTCGAGATAGCGCGCCTGGAGCGGGCCGACATAGTAACCAACCTCGACGCCGACGGGCAGTACAAGCCAGAGGAGATGGAGAAGCTCGTCAGGCCGATCATAGAAGGTGAAGCGGACTTCGTGCTCGGTTCGCGGTTCCTGGGTTACTACGAGGAGGCCGGCAGCATCCGGCACGTCGGGGTGGTCTTCTTCTCGAAGATGATCTCCATTCTCACCAGGACCAGCATCTCCGACTGCACCAACGGCTTCCGGGCGATTAGGGTTTCGATGCTCCACAAGATGGACCTCGTCGAAGACCGCTTCAACGCCACGGAGATAATACTGGAGGCGCTCAAAAACGGCCTTCGATTCCATGAAGTGCCGGTCAGCATGCTCAAGCGGGCGGCGGGCGAGACGAAGAAACCCCCGCGCCTGGCATACCCGTTCGGCGTCTTCCGGGTCATAATCCAGACCTGGCTACGTTAGGGAAAAGCTCACCGAAAACCGCGTTCTGACGTCCGGTGCTATGCTGGAGTTTATGGTGGCTCTTATCCGATGCTAGCCCTAAAGAATATTCTCAAGTCTCGCCAGCAAGGTGTGGGCGCAGGCAGCGCTTATGTCCTGGTATCCTTCTTCATCTCCGGCGTTCTGACCTTCGGGTTTCAGGGCCTCTCCTCGAATGTCCTCGGGAAAACGGACTTCGGGAGGTTGATGCTCTTGTGGTCCGCGACTTTTATGACCGTGCAGATACTCTGGATCGCCGGCACCCAGACCCTCGGCCGCTATATCTCGGAGAGGGAGTCCAAGGGGCAGGACTGGAGCCCGGTAGTCCGAGCGGTGAAGCGCTGGCAAATCGGGGTCCTGGTTGCGTTCGTCGTCGGATCGCTCATAGCGAGTCCTTTGCTGACGAGTACGGTGTTCCACGATGAATACTGGCTTACTATAATCTTCATCATCTCCGTAGCCGCGTATGCGCCGGAGTATTTCAGGCGGGGTATTTTCAACGGTCACCGGCAGTTCTCGCGTCTAGGCGGGCAGATCCTGGCGGAGTCTTTGGGCCGGGTGCTAATTGCCGCCGCGTTCTTCGTTGTGGGCTTTGGTGTGATCGGCCCGGCGATCGCCATCGCGGTCGCCCCTATTATCGGGGTCCTGGCCGTCCGGCCCGCACCCGTCGACCCGCCCGAAAGCCTGGGCGAGCCTTTCAACGCCGGGAGCGCTTCACGGTTCGCCGCGCCGGTCCTGATGTGCATGGCCTGCGCCCAGGCTTACGCCAACGGCGGACCCCTCCTGGTGAACTTCTTCGGCGGCACTCTCGGACAGGTAGGGTTGTTCGGCGCGGCGCTCATCCTCACGCGCGTCCCGCAGTACGTCATAAGCCCCGCCATCGGCAGCTGGTTGTCCCACGCGAGCCGCAAGCTCGCCACGGAGGGTTCGCGGGCTTTCGACCGTTTCGTGCTCCGGGCGGCCGGGCTCGTGGGCCTCGTCGGCCTCTTGATGTTGGGAGGGACATGGGTGTTCGGCGAATGGGCGATAAAGCTGGCCGGCAGAGACTTCAACGCGAGCCGGGGCTTGTTGATGTCCCTGGCCGCGTTGGCGGCCTTCTACCTTATATGCGATCTGATGAATCAGGTGCTCTTCGCGCGCGGGCTCGGGCGTCTCGCGGTCACCGCTTGGGTCTCCTCGCTGCCCGTCGTGGGGCTGCTAATGGCTCTGTTGAGCGTGCAGACCCTTTACAGAATCTCCATTTCCCTGGTTGTAGGCGTCGTCATCGTGGCCGTTTTGCAGACAACTTTCTACCTGCTTGCGACGCGCAAGGGCCGGAGAACGGCCGGATCTAACCCTTAGCCCGCGGAGCTTGTCGGGCTCATGAACCACTCGACAGTGTTGCGCAGGCCTTCGTCCAGGCCGACCTCGGCCCGCCAGCCGAGCATCCGGGCGGCTTTGGAGGTATCGGCGAAGTTTCGCTGGACGTCTCCCTGACGCGGGTCGGTCTTTCGGACTTCCACGTCTTTCACTCCGGTTTCAGCAAGGACGGGTAGGAGCTTTTCGATCAGCTCCAGCACCGTGGTCTCCGAACTGGTGGCGATCTGGAAGACCTCGCCGCCGACTCCATCTACGGTCGCGGCGAGCTTCACGGCCCTCACCAGGTCCCCGATGTAGATAAAGTCGCGAGTCTGGGTGCCGTCGCCATAGATCTCGATGGCCTCGCCGCCTGACGCCCGCTTGATGAACCTCGCAACCGCGCTGTTCTTGTGGCCGGATAGGGGACCGTAGACGTTGCCGAACCGGAGCGCCACCGTCTCCACCCCAAAAGTCTGGAAGTAGGCGGAGCAATAACCCTCGCCGGCCAGCTTACTCGCGCCGTAGGGAGAGACCGGGTGTGGCGAGACCTCCTCGTGCATCGGGGGATCCACCTCCCCGACCGCCGCCCCGCTCGACGCCGAAACGAACCGCCCGACTCTGGCGTGCCGGGCCGCTTCGAGGTAGTTGAACGTACCTATGACGTTCGCCAGGCAGTCGGCGCGCGGGTCCTCGACCGAGGGCGCGACACCGGTGTTGGCCGCGAGGTGGACGATGACATCCGCGCCTTCGGCCGCCCGTAGCGCGAGTTCCGCGTCCAGTATGTCTCCCACGATGAGCTCGACTGGGGTTGATCCGCCCGCATCGGGCATGTCTCCGAGATCTTCCGGCTTTGTCTCCACGAACCTGCAGGCGGTTCCGAGGTCTTCGCGGTTGCCGACGGCGAGGTTGTCGACCACCCGGACGGCGTTCTGACCGTCTTCGAGTAGGGACCGGATCAGGGACGTCCCAAGAAACCCGCAGCCGCCGGTCACGAGCCAGTTCACAGGTGCCTCTCATTTACGTAGCCAACCACGACAAACTCTTTTCCGCCCACTAGTACCTCCCGCTTGTGTAAGAGCGCAACGAATCCACGGCGTACGAAGCCGTCGAGTGATCGCAGCACTCTAAGATAGCAGAAAAGCGTGAGAACGCCGCGATGCAGGCTCTGTCGGGAAAACTCTCTGTTCCCTAGAACCTACTCGGGAACCTGGTCTTGTGTACTAGCTACGCCGCTGGCGTGTTGTCTTCTCGCGACCCGCCAACGCAGTCCCTCGATCAGCCACTGGTAGGATTTCGCGAGGGTGGGATCGTACTCCCACTGCTTCAGGATGGAGATCAACTCCCAGTAACGTTCCATACGCGGGTCGTAGGTCCCCTCGTGGTGGGAGAGCATCCAACCGGCAAAACGCGAGTCGTTCCGTTTGCCCATGGCTCGTGCGGAGGTCTGGATCCAGCTCCCGATCACGCGTTGCTCGTGCTTCCCGGTCGGCGGACATTCTTCCCGCACGTACCCAGCGGCCCTGTCGAGCGCGGCGCTCACAGCCTCGTTCCAGGCGGTGGAGTCGAAGCTTTCCCCGGTCTTTTCCCAGAACGGTTTCGTCTGCTTTCGCAGTGTCTCGATGAAGGTTTCGTCAGAGGCGAGTTGCGCCAGCTCCGCCCATGCTTCCAGTTGCTCTTCATCCAGTTCATCAGGCATGCCGGTGACGATCTGCCGCCAGAACCACGCCTTTACGTCCGGGTCCATGGGCACTTCTTCGAGGCTCCTTTCGAGATTTTCGGCGAGGAATGCCTCTCGCTCCCTGGCTTCCAGCAGGCCCAGCGCCCGCGCACGGTCGGGGTACGAGGCGGCAGCGTCTTCATGGCCCAAGGCGGACCCTAGAAGCGCGCGTTGACGCTTCAAGGTCCTGAGTTGCAGATCTATGGCCTCGGCTTGAAGCTTGAGAACCTCCGATGGGACCCCTTCACCCCTAGTCAAACGAGCTATCGTTGCGAGACCGAAGCCCGCCGCCCTGAGTGTGCGCACCAACTCCAGCCGCGAACGGTCTTCTTCCCCGTACAGACGGTAACCGGACCCGGTGACCTTCGCGGGAGGAAGCACCCCCGTGTCCGAATAGTGCCGGATGGTCTTCACCGAGACCCCACTCCTGCGAGCCATTTCACCTATCGCGTACAGACCCTCTTCTCCATCTTTTTTTGGTTCCATCGAATTTCTCCTTGACTCTCCGGTTACAGGAGACTTTACGCTAACCATTGGCGCTCGTCCACGACGCTCGCCCGCGCTGGCAATGGGTCACCGGATTCAGGAGATAAGAGATGGGAAAGACGAGAAAGAGGGTACACGCGAAGGTGAAGCTTCAGTTAGAGGCCGGCAGGGCCACCCCTGCCCCGCCCGTGAGCCGAGATCTGGGTCCCCACGGCGTCAACCTTGCGGATTTCGTCAGACAATACAACGACGCGACGAGGCAGCAGGACGGCGCTGTGATACCGGTCGTTGTCACTGTCTACGAGGATCGCTCGTTCAGCTTCATAACCAAGACCCCGACGACGGCCTACCTGCTGCGCCGGGCGGCCGGGGTCGGTAAAGGCTCCAACGAACCGGGGCGTGAGGCAGTGGGAAAGGTTACCGGAGAGCAGTTGAGGAGGATAGCGGAGACAAAGATGCCGGATCTGAACGCCGCCGACGTGGAAGCTGCGATGAGAGTAGTGGCGGGTACGGCCCGCAGCATGGGGCTGGCCGTGGATAGTGACTGAAGTGCGAGGATTGACGAAATCGGTGTGGGAAGCATGGGTGGATTACCACGATACGGTGCGCGGCTGGGCTGCGGCGTAGCCCTACGCGACTATGCCGCGCTTGTTTTCATACTCTTCGTACAGCTTTCCGACCATGATCTCCGCCAGTATCCGCACGGTCTTCCAGACCTCCACGTACGAGGTGTACAGAGGCGAGGGCGCGAGTCGGATTATATTCGGGGCGCGGAAGTCGGGGACGACTCCTTTCTCCTTGAGCGCCTCGCAGATACGGGCTGCCTCGGTGTGCTCCAGGGCAAGGTGACCGCCGCGGCGACTATCTTCTGGCGGGGTGCCGATCTCGAAACCCATTCCGTCCAGCTCGTGCCCGATAAGGCGCGCGAGATAACGGGTCATGCCCAGGGACTTCCGTCTTATTTTCTCTATCCCGGCCTCCTCGAACATCTCCAGCGACCCGAGGAGCGGGGCCATGCTCAGTATGTGGGGCGTGCCGATCTGGTAGGCTCCCGCTGATTCCTCCGGTGCCAACTCGTGCTCCATATCGAACTGGCGGTCCTTGCGCGAGCCGAACCACCCGGCAAGCCCCGGATGGCGTCCGAAGTGTTTCCGGTTCACGTACAATCCAGCCGCCCCGCCCGGCCCGCCGTTCAGGTACTTGTACCCGCACCACAACGCGAAGTCCACGCCCCAATCGTGGAAGGAATGCGGCACCACCCCAACCGAGTGGGCCGCGTCGAAGCCTATCGTGATCCCCCGGTCGTGCGCCTCTCGGGTCAGCCGCTCTACGTCGAGTAGTTGGCCGCTGCGGTACAGTACGGTTGGCAGGAAGACCAGCGCCACCTCACCTGTCATCGCCGAGATTATGTCGTCTTCTTCCAGGGTCCTGCCGTCCCGGCTCTCGACCTTTACGAGGTTTTCGTCCGGATCGAGGTTGTGCAGGCGTAGTTGGCTCTGTAAAGCGTGGATGTCTGAGGGGAAGTCGAGGGTGGTTGCCAGGATCTTCGTCCGCTTGCCCTCCGGCCGGTAGAAGGTGGAGACGAGTTGATGCACGTTTACCGTCGTCTGACCGGTCACGACGACTTCTTCCGGCGAGGCCCCGACCAGCGGCGCCGTCAGCCCGCCGAGCCGCTCCGCGAGGTAGAACCAGGGATGCTCTCCCCGCGTCCAACCGGCGATCCCGAACTCTTTCCAGGCGGACAAAATTTCCAGTAAGGAAAGCTCGGCGCGTCGGGACAGGAGGCCGAGGGAGTTACCGTCCAGGCAGATTCTCCCGTTCCCGGTATAGAACTCGTCCCTGAAAGCCGAGAGTTGATCCAGCTTGTCCAGGCGGCGGGCATGTTCTTCCGAAGGATCGAACGTAAGATCTCCCATCAGTGTCTCCCCTTTCACACAACCTCGAACCTTGAGTGCTTAGAATTTCCTCTTGGAGTAGAGGCAACCTCCCACCATATAACATCAAGTCGCGCTCATGGTAGCAGGGCAGCGTGAAACGAGAGGTTGCGGGTACAGTAAGCAAAGCGCGGGTCCATCGGGACGTTCCCGACTCGATGCGGATTCGAAGGGAGACTCATCGTGTCCGAAAACGTCTTAGGCTCGCGTTACGAAGGGCGCTTGAAGTGGTTCGCTCTGATCGCCACCTGTTTCGGTATATTGATGGCGCTTCTGGACGTTACGGTGGTCAACGTGGCGCTTCCGGTGCTCCAAAAAGACCTGAACGCGAGCTTCCCGGACCTCCAATGGGTAATAGACGCGTATACGATCACGCTGGCCGTCTTCCTTGTGACCGCCGGACGGTTGGGCGATGTTTTCGGGCGCAAGCGGCTGTTCATCGCGGGGCTCGGCATCTTTACGACGGGGTCGCTGTTGTGCGCGCTCTCGGGGGACTTCACCATCGGCGGTCTCTCCAACATCCAGATCTTGTGGGGTGCGAGGGTTATACAGGGGGTGGGTGGTTCGATCATGCTGCCGGTCTCTCTGTCCATAATCTCGGCCACGTTCGAGGGGGAGGGAGCGGGGTACGGCCATCGGGATCTGGGGAGCTACAACCGGGCTTGCGACGGCGATAGGACCCGTGGTGGGCGGCCTGCTGGTCGAGAAGGTTAGCTGGCAGTCCATCTTCTACCTGAACGTCCCGATCGGGGTCGTTGGGATCCTGCTCTCTGCCTGGGCCATCCGCGAGTCGAGGGATGAGGATGCGCCCCGGGCCGTCGACCTCTTCGGGCTCGCGACCATCACGGCCGGACTCTTCTGCCTGGTGCTGGGTCTCATCCAGGGCGAGAGCAAGGGATGGGGCTCGGCCTACATAATTGTCCTGTTCGCGGTGTCGGCGGTTTCTCTGGCGCTCTTCGTGGTCGGCGAACTCCGGATAAAGAACCCGATGCTCGATCCCCGGCTGTTCTTGAACAGGAGCTTTACGGGGGCGGCGATCACCGCCTTCTCCCTGAGCGCGGGACTGTACTCCCTGCTCTTCTTCCTGACGCTCTACTTGCAGAACTCTCTTGCCTTCGACCCGCTCCAGACCGGGCTCAGGCTCCTGCCCTTGAGCGCCATTGTGCTCTTCGTCGCGCCGGTGGCCGGCAATCTGACCGGTCGCATCGGTCCGCGCCCGATACTGTTTACGGGCATGGCCTTGCTCACCGTCGCGGTCCTTCTGATGACGAGGATCTCCGGCCAGTACCAGCAATCCGATTGGATGGTGCTGTTGCCGGCCTTCTTCCTGGCGGGCCTGGGCAACGGGCTCGTCAACCCGCCCATCTCGACCGTCGCCGTCAGTACCGTGAGCCCCGCGCGGGCAGGCATGGCTTCAGGGGTCAACACGGTGGCCCGTCAGGTCGGGGTGGCGTTCGGCATCGCGTTCTGGGGCGCGCTGCTCGCGACCCGGTACAACAGCTACGTCCGCGATAAGGTCCAGGCGTTAGATTCGCCCGGTCTCAACGATTCGCTCAAGAGCAAGATCATAGAAGGCGTTCAGAGCGCTGGGACGACCGCCGGGAGCACTGGGCTCAAGGGTGGCGGAGAGCAGGCCGGGTCCTTCCAGAATTCGCCGGTATACGGGACGGTGCAGCAGATCGCCCGCGCCTCGTTCGTAGACGGTACTGTCGATGTCTTGAGGCTCGCCGCCATCCTGCTCGCTATTGGAACACTGGCCGCCCTGTTCCTCGTCCGGAGTAGTGACCTGGTTGGGGGATCCAACCAAGCCGTCGGCGCCCAAGAAAATGGTAAGCGGGACGGCCTCAACCCGTTCCTCGGCGGGATAGCGCTCGCCTACATGAGCGAGCGTCTCGAAGATGCGGACGGAGACTCTCCGCGTCTGATCTCCGCCGCCGCAAACCTGCTCCCTGAACAGGAAGGTTCGGAGTATATCTCTGATAGAGAACGCGCCAGACGAGCCGGACGGCAGATACTGAGACCCCTGGCGGTCAGCCTGCTGCTGGACGGGATGAGAAGAAACAAAGAGAATGCCGACGGAGAGACGAAGCGCGGGCGGAAGCCCGACGCTCCTGAGTAACCAGCGTAACGAAGGGGATCCAGAAGTTGACCAAGTACGTCATAGGAGCGGTAGGCGCCTTACTCGGGTTTTTGGGCGGGATATGGCTCGTGCTGGCTCCCTTCGCGCTTGGCTATCAGGCTACCGGAGACAGCTGGACAAACGCCACCAGGAACGACGTGTGGTTCGGGATCGGGCTGGCGATCGTCTCGATCATAGGATTTATCCTCTACACCCTCTCGCTGCTGAGAGATTTGAGAGAGAAGAGCATAATCGCGGAGGAGAAAGATTCCCCCGAACAGCCTATGAAGAGCCGCGCCACGCTCGTCTCTTCTCCACAGGTTGTCGGGGGAGATGTTCGAGAGGGCGACGCGCTGGAGCCGGCTGCGGATCTTTCGTCCGCCACAATGTTGGATGATGCGCCACAGGGCGGACAAACCGATGAGGTCATGGTAGAGCAGCGTTTACATCAGCCGAACAATTATCGGGGGCGGAGTGACGGTGGGGGCTTCCGGTTCTCGTTATCTTTGTTGGGTGTGGCGCTGACTTTGGTCGCGGTCATCCTATTTCTCTACACGCGTGGAGGAGCGAAGAAGCCCTGATCCCTCTTTGCGGACAAAAGGTTCTTCACGTTCCAAGAGTTACGGTAAGCCAGATCGCCAGTACCGCGGCGGCCAGGGCGCCTGTCACGAGGAGGGCTCCTTTTGCGTGTGGTGAGAGGTTGCTCACCCTCTTGCGAAGTTTTCCAGCGTAGATATACACGCGGGCGTAAGACCGCGCCGCCCAATCGAACTCGAAGGCGAGCAACCGGAGACCGACTAGCAAGAGCGGCAGGCCGACTTCCGGCAACACTACCGAGAGAACGGCGGCGAAGATGCTCAGGAGAGAGCCTGCCAGCGCCAGGAGTACGCGGATGGCGACGGGTCGCTCCCGGTGCCGTTCGCGCTGGTGGAGGATTCGCTCCAGTACCTCGTCGTGCTCAACACTCATCGTTAGCCTCGTATGACACTTCGTTTCGGTACGAGCATCTTCCGAGTTTCTTTTTTCAGGAAGCGTTCAGCCACCAGATGCCGAGGTTCAGTAGCGTGGCGAACGTCACCCATGCCAGGTAGGGGGTGAGGATCCAACCGGCAACCGGCCGAATCCTCCGGAAAGCCAGGATGTTCAAGACGATGAAGACCCACAGCACTAATATCTCCACCAGCGCCACCTCCGGCGCTTGCAGCCCGAAGAAGATGGCCGACCACAGGAAGTTGAGCATCAGTTGGATACCGAACAAGGAAAAGGCCAGCTTCGCTCCCGAAAACCCTCTCTCGCGCCACACGAGCCAACCCGCTACCGCCATCGAAAGGAACAGAATCGACCAGACCGGCCCGAACAGCCAGCTTGGAGGCGTATAGAAGGGTTTGTTTATGGTCTCGTACCAGCCGCCGGGTGAAACGGCAGGTCCCGTGGCGAGCCCGCCGAGCCCGGCAACAGCAAAGCACAACGCGACAAACGCTATCAGGACGAGGGCGGAGCGCGCCACTCCACTAGGGTTCTTGCGGTTTATGCTCTGCACTATCACTTCTCCTTCATTATCCGGGGTATTCTAACTCTCCTGCCAGTCGAGCCGGGCGATGGCTCCGTCGGAGTTCACGATATCCAGGGCTCTCTCGGCTATCCGGCAGAACCTGGAGAGGTACTCCAACTGCTGGTGCATTAGCTACAATTGGGGTGGTTAGAGGGCAGCTCTTTTTGCTTCATCCTCGGTACGGAGGCGTGCACGGAAGAAATCGACCAGGACTCGTATGACGGCGAGTGTTGGGACGGCGACGATCACCCCGACGAGGCCTGCAAGGCTGCCTCCGGCGACCACGGCCAGGAGCACTATGATCGG
>JBBPZT010000049.1:0-25162 GCA_038198625.1 Rubrobacterales bacterium | reverse complement strand
TGGTTTGTTGATCTGGGAAAACAGACGTTAATGGCGTTGAAAAGCGTTGCCTTCGTGGCCGAATTAGAGCATATTTATCGCGTAGAGTACCCTGATCTTGAGTTTCAGATCTACGTATCCCACTTTAACAAACTACCGCTAGAGCAGAACAAGCCGCTCCAGCCGCCAGGAATTCCCGTCGTATCAGTCCTCATCGCAGCTTTTCACGACCCTCCATGATCTTACTCTTCCATTCTTCTTTCCGGGGGCAATCGGAAAGGAACTAACTACCTGGCAATAAAACCTAGCATCCTCCACAACGTGGGTCAACACGAAACGACAGCTAAGTTGTTGCTTCGCTCAGGCGTTTTGAGTATAAAGTAATGGTATGGAGATGAGAGAGTGTTAAGGGAGCAGCGGCAGCAGACGATACTGGAGGAATTGGAACAGGAGGGCAGCGTTTCGGTTACGAAACTTTCGGAACGCCTCTCGGTATCGGACATGACGGTCAGGCGGGATCTGGAGGAGATGGCTGCCCGCAAGCTGTTGAGGAAGGTTCACGGTGGGGCTATCCCCGTACCGAAGGCCGCCTCCGAGCCCCACTTCGTTCAGAAGCAGAAGCTCAAGCGTCCCGAGAAGCAGACCATAGCGCGGGCGGCTCTCAGCCTGGTAAAAGACGGTGACACGGTCGCTTTCAGCGCCGGCACAACCACCTGGCACATAGCCCAGGCGCTCAAGTATGGCGGAAAGTCACTCACTTTCGTTACCAACTCGACCAACATCGCGCTCACGCTCCAGGAGAACGGGTGGGAGCAGATCGTGCTCTCCGGCGGGATGTTCCGGACTCCCTCCGACGCCCTCGTCGGCCCCTTCGCCAATAGGACCCTTCGCACGCTGAACGCCGATGTCCTTTTTCTCGGGGTACATGGCATAGATCCTCAGGCCGGCCTAACCACGCCCAACGTCGCGGAGGCGGAAACAAATGGTTGCCTGATCGAATCCGCCCAGAAGGTGGTCGTGGTCGCCGACAACTCGAAGCTCGGCGTCGTCGCCCTCGCCAAGATAGCTTCTCTCTCGAAAGTGGACGTTTTTATTACCGACGATAAGTCTCCTTCCGAGATGCTTCACGAGATAGAGCTTGCCGGCGCACGCGTTATAGTGGCCGGTCCTCAAGTTCCGTAAGACCGGGGCCTGCCGGTCCCTCGCCAACGGGTCTTTTGGAGCGAGGCGTTGCCGTGGCTCACACTCTCTGCTTGTCTTCTATGAAGCGGGCCGGGTAGGTGCTCTCGGGCGGCGCGGCTTCGGAGAGCCGACGCGCCTGCTCCTCGTCGAGCGCCCATCCCGCGGCGCCGAGGTTGTCTTCGAGTTGGTCCATCGTGCGCGCCCCGATGATGGGAGCGGTCACCCCCGGCTGCCGGAGCAACCAGTTTAGTGCCACTTGAGCGTAGGTCTTTCCGGTCTCTTCGGCAACGGCGCCGACGGCGTCGAGCGCACGCCAGTTACGCTCCGTGGCCCGCTTTTCCCAGTACTCGTCCATCCACTCCTGGGCGCCGGCTATCCGGGAACCCTCCGGCGGCTCCTCGCCTCGGCGGTACTTGCCCGAGAGAAACCCTCCGCCTAGTGGGCTCCAGGGTATGATTCCTATGTCCTCAGAGGCACAGGCCGGTAGCACTTCGTCTTCGATACCTCGCTCGACCAGCGAGTACTGCGGTTGCAGGCAGGTGAAACGCTCCAGGCCGTTGGCGTCGCTCACCCAGAGGCTCTTGACGAGCTGCCAGGCCATGAAGTTAGAGACACCGATGTAACGTACTTTTCCACTATGCACCAGGTCGTCGAGCGCTCCTAGCGTCTCATCGAGCGGCGTCGCCTCGTCCCAGCAGTGGACCTGGTAGAGATCTATGTAGTCGGTACCGAGCCGCCTCAGGCTCTCCTCGCAACCACTTATTACGTGCTTTCGGGAGAGGCCCACGTCGTTGGGGCCCTCTCCCATCGGGAAGCGGACCTTGGTGGCGAGCACCACCTCCTCGCGGACACTCTTTATGGCCCGGCCGGTGATCTCCTCGGAGACACCGTTTGAGTAAACGTCGGCGGTGTCTATGAAGTTGCCGCCGGCCTCCAGGAAACGTTCCACTACTTGCCTGGAGGCCGATTCATCCGCCTCGTTGCCGAAGGTCATGCACCCTAAACAAAGCTCGGAGACCAACAGCCCTGTGCTCCCCAACTTCTTGTACTCCACGCCCGCACCTCCCCGGTCGGTGTTGTGAGATTCGCTTACAATCCCGTAAACGCCCTAGAACGGCATGGAGATAAATGGTGAAGAGTAGCCTTGCGCTTGGGCGAGCCTATCCCCGGCTTCCTCCAGCGGCATCCGGCGGCGCTCGGCTTCGATCATCGCCGGTACGAGGCTAACGTCTCCGGCCATAGCGATACCTGTGATCTCCTCCCGCGCCAACACGAAAGATACCGCCGCGTCTATTAGCTCCTGATCCTCGAACGGTTCGTACCAGGTAGCCCGCCGCTGTCCCTCTAAAGCGTCTCCCTCCTGCCAGTTGCGCCGCGAGATGCTCTTTATGGTCATCAGCCCTGCTTCCTGCCGCTGTATCTCATCTACCAGCGCCTCGAAGTCTCGCGAGAAGCCTTCTTCGGTTGAGAGAACGTAGTTCCAGGGAGTCAGCACGGTGTCGAACGGGTGACGGTGCAGGGCTTCGAGGTGCGTGGAAGGCGCATCGTTGCCGTGGCCGGTGATGCCGACCGCCCCGACAAGACCTTGCTCCTTGGCCTCCATCGCCGCTTCCAGGGCGCCACCGTTGCCGGTTACCGTGTCGAGGTCTTCGATGTCGCCGATGGCGTGCAGTTGGATCAGATCTACCTTCTCTACCCGCAGCCGCTCTAGCGAAGCGTTTATGTTCCGCCACGCGCCATCTCTGTCGTGCTCCTCTATCTTGGTGGAGAGAAATATTCTCTCCCGTATCTCCGGCATCCAACGCCCGTAGTGCAACTCCGAGTCACCGTAGTCCGGGGCGGTGTCAAAGTGGTTGACCCCGGCCTCCAGAGCGATCGAGATGGCCCTGTCGGCGTCGTCCTCACTCACCTCGCCGAGTGCGGCACCACCAAAGATAAGGACCGAGTTTACCCGCTCCAGCTTTCCAAGCACCCGATACTCCATTCCAAGCTCCTTTCAGTAACCATCCTCGTACCATCTTACATCCCATCCAACTCCACGCGCAGCGTCAACACCTCGAAAGGCCGCACCGAAAAACGCACCACGCCGTTCCGGACCTCCAGGCCACTCTCTTCCGACTCCTCCAGCAGATTCACCCGCTCCGCCCTCTCGACCCGCCCGGCGAATCGCAACCCGCAGGACCCACGCGCGCCATGAGGCTCGTAGAGTCTGAGGATGAGACTTTCACCATCTTCGGCGAGCTTGAGGGCTCCGAGCAAAAGTTCCACACCCTCCGCCCCGACGAACCCGGCTTCCGAAGACGGCACTCCTCCGAATGCTCCTCCACTCGCTTCCACGGCGACGAGAGGACTGTTGAGCGCCAGCGCCTCGCGGGCCACGCCTGCTTCCGTCCAGTCGCCGGGGTGCGGAAAGAGGCTGTAGGTGAAATGGTGGTCTCCCTCGTCGGCGAGTGGGTCCGGGTAGAGCGGGCCGCCAAGCAGGGAGAGGCCGAGCACGTTGGCGCGGGCGCTGTGACCGTACTTGCCGTCGTTCAAGAGCGCGACGCCGTATCCCGGCTCGGAGAGGTCGCAAAAGCGGTGTCCGGAGACCTCGAAACGGGCCTCATCCCAGCTCGTGTTGCGATGCGTCGGGCGTTTCACTACCCCGAACATCGTCTCGAAAGTAGCCTCGTGGGAGCGTACGGCAAGCGGGAACAGCGCCCGCAGCAGGATTTGTCGTTCGTGCCACCCGACGCGCGTCTCGACGTCCAACCTCCTGGATCCGGAGTGTAGTTTGTACGTCTGCTCTATCTTCGAACCACGCCAACGACGCACGACCCGCACCGCCGCCAAGAGCGGCCCGCCTTCCACGACCTCGACCCTCTCGACCCCGGAGACCTCTTCACCTTCCAGTTCGTAGTCCTCGTCTACGTCCCAGGCTTCCCACTCGCGAGGCTTGTCCGTATAGGCCCAGAGCTGGTTTGCCCGGCCGTCCAGAATATCCCGATCCATCTCCCTGTCGTAGACGCGATGCAAAGTCCCGTCAGCCCCGACCTCCACGCGCAACAGCTCGTTCTCCAGGAAGGTTCCCCCTTCCAACTTCCCGGCCACGACCTCCGGCGATGAAGGCGGGGACGACCGCCCGTCTTCACCCTCACGAGGGACCTCACGCAGGAATAGCTTTGTGTGTCCGAGACCCGGCACCCTCAGTTCCGGGGCGTAGAGCAGGAATCCTTCACGAGTCTCTTGAGTGGTCAGCGCCCGTCCGCCCGAGTCCGCCACCTCCAGGGCACAGCCTGGCCGCACTCCGTCCGAGTCTACCGGCAGCAGCGCGGTGAGGAGCCGAGGATGCAGACCCGCGTTGGCGACGACCAGGACCTTCGCGCCATCCGGCGCTCCTTTACTATCCGGCAGGCTGCTCAAGGATTTGTCGCGCAACCTCTCGGCGGTCTCCACGGCCTCCCCAAGTTGACGGTGGGCGTCCTCGTAGACCTCGGAGACGGAGCTTCCGGGCAGGATGTCGTGGAACTGGTTGAGGAGCAGCAGCTTCCAGGCGGCCTCCAACTCTCTATGGGGATACGGCACTCCTCCGAGAGAGGCTATCGTGGTGAAGACCTCGGCTTCCAGCAGCCGGTGCTCGGCCTCGCGATTGAGCTTCTTGACCAGAGCCTGACTGGTGAGCGTGCCGCGGTGGAGTTCCAGGTAGAGTTCTCCCACCCACTTTGGCAACCCCTCGCGCGGGAGCGTGGCGAAGAACTCGTCCACGCCGGTCATCCTGAGACGGGGCAGCGCGGGGAAGTCCTTGAGACGAGCGTAGTTCTCAAGCATCTCCTCACTCGGCCCCCCGCCGCCGTCGCCCCAGCCGAAAGAGAAAATGCTCTCCGGGTGACGGCGCTTGCCCTCGAAGTTGCGCCAGGTGCCGAAGAGATCCCTTGGCGTGACATTACCGTTGTAATCCTGGCCGGGGTTCTCGAAGTCGTGGGCGACGACGCTCGTGCCGTCTATCCCCTCCCATAGGAAGAGGTCGTGGGGGAAGTGGTTCGTCTCGCTCCAGTTCATCTTGTAGGTAAAAAAACCGTCCATCCCCGCGCCGCGTAAGAGTTGGGGGATGGACGGTGAGAAGCCGAAGGCGTCGGGGAGCCATGCCACGGTCGAGCGGCGACCGAACTTCTCCTCGAAGTAGCGTTGGCCGTAGAGGAGCTGGCGGACAAAAGACTCTCCTCCGGGGAGCTGGCAATCCGGCTCGGTCCACGAGCCGCCGACCGGCTCCCAGCGTCCTTCGCCGACACGTTGCCTTACCCGTCTGAAAAGTTCCGGGGCGTCTCTCTCGATCCACTCGTAGAGTTGGGCCGAAGACTGGTTGAAGGTGAAGTCCTCGTAGCGGTCCATCAGAGAGAGGACGCTCGCGAAAGTCCGCCGTCCTTTGCGGCGCGTCTCGGAGACGGGCCACAACCAAGCCAGGTCCAGGTGGGCGTGGCCTGTCAAGGCAAGCTTCCCGACCGGAGGGTAGTCTTCTTTGATCTCCTCCATTCGTCCGGCGATCAGCCTCCGGACCTCGCGCACGGCCTCACGCGTCTCCTCAGGGAGCGGTTCGATCCGTCGCGGTGGCTCCGGCAGGCTCCAGGGAGCCCCGTCGGTAGACCGCGCATACTGCCCGAGGTATCGGGTAAGCGAGATCCCGGTCTCGGACGGCCAGCTTCCCGCGAGAATGGCGAAACCAGTATCAACGGAGTCGAGAAGGTGAGGGACCACTTCATGGTCTCCTAGCAATTCGCACGCCTCGTGGATCAGGGCGAGGTCCCGCCCCAGCGCCCGCACCTCCGTCTCCGGCACCACGAGCGAAGCATGCTCGATGCGCGGCTCGGCCACGTTCGAGCCGAACAAACTCCTCGGCACGACCTCGGCCTCTATCCGGACTTCCTCGCCGCCACGCGCTTTTTCAGCGCCCGGGAAGTTGCGGTGAAAAGGGTTCAGGCCGCCGCTCACGCCGGTCGAGAGCCGCACGAAACCCTCCCCACCGAGCCAAAGCTCCAGCTCCACCGGCTCCCCGGCCCACTCATCCGGAACTTTCGCCTCCGCCGAGAGAAAGACCGGGAGCCCAATCTCCGGCCAGAAGTCTCCCAGGTTTATCTCACGGGTTTCTCCGCCCTCCGTCGTGAAGCTCCACTTCCAGACCTTCTTCTCACGCGCGTTGCGCCAAAGACCCAGTTCTTTGATACGTCCGGCGTGGCGTTTCAGGCGGCGCTTATCGTGCTCGCTCATGGCGTAGGATCCCCGTATCCTCTCCGCGAAAGTCATTCAAACCGCCAACACTGTACTTCATCTTTCGTCCGGAGGCTCGCTCTGGCCGGCAAGCCACGACAGTAGCACTACCACGAACACAACCCGTATACTAAGCGTTGGGCGAACGGGCAGCGGAAGGAGTCCATTTTGAGTGAGAAGGTCTACCGGAGCGAGCTTACCCCGGTCAGCTTCCTGAGACGCAGCGCTTACATGTTCCCGGACAAGACCGCCGTGGTCTACGGCGAGCGGCACTACAGCTACGGGGAACTGGAGGAACGGGTGAACCGCCTGGCCTCGCGACTCAACGACTCTGGGCTGCGGAAGGGCGACCGCGCCGCGTTCCTCTGCCCAAACACCCCGCCGATGTTGGAGGCGCATTTCGCGGTACCGGCGGCGGGGTTGGTGCTCGTGGCGATCAACACCCGCCTCGGCAAAGACGAGGTCTCCTACATCGTCGAGCATTCAGGGGCGAAGCTGGTCTTCGCCGACCACGAGCTGGAGAAACTACTCGAAGACGTGAACGGTATCGAGATCGTCCGGATAGATGACACCGGTGAGCCCGGCGACCCATACGAGGACTACCTTGCCGAAGGGTCTCCGGAGCCGGTAGAGAGCGTGCTGGAGGATGAAGAAGAGACAATTTCCATAAACTACACCTCCGGGACGACCGGAAGGCCGAAAGGTGTGATGTACACACACCGGGGCGGGTATCTGTGCGCCCTCGGGAACGTCATTGAGACGGGGATGGACTACGAGACGAAGTACCTGTGGACGCTGCCGATGTTCCATTGCAACGGCTGGACCTATCCGTGGGCGGTGACGGCAATCGCCGGGACGCACGTATGCCTGAGGAAACCGGAGCCGGCCAGGATCTGGGAACTCTTCGAATCGGAGAACATCACCCACTACTGCGCCGCCCCGACGGTCCAGATCGGGATAGTAAACCACGAAGACGCCCACGCTCTCGACACGACCGTAACCGCCGCCATCGCGGGCGCCCCGCCCTCCCCCACCCTGCTCGGCCAGCTAACCGACCTGAACATACGGCCTATGCACATCTACGGGCTAACGGAGACCTACGGCCCGATGACCACCAGCGGCGTCCACCCTGAGTGGGAAGAGCGGAACGCGGAGGAGCGAGCGCGGCTCATGGCGCGCCAGGGCCAGGGCTACGTCACGGCGGACCTGGTACGGGTCGTGGACGAAGATATGAACGACGTGCCCCGCGACGGTGAGACGATGGGTGAGATCGTGATGCACGGCAACATGGTCGCCAAGGGCTACTTCGAGAACGAGGATGCGACCAAAGAGGCGTTCCAGAGAGGCTGGTACCACTCCGGGGACGTGGCCGCCTGGCATCCGGACGGATATATAGAGATCCGGGACCGCAGGAAGGACATAGTTATCTCCGGCGGCGAAAACATCTCCACCATCGAGGTGGAGCAGGTCGTCTCCCGCCACCCGGCCGTGATGGAAGCTGCCGTCGTCGCCATACCCGACGAAAAATGGGGCGAGCGCCCGAAAGCTTTCGTCGTTCTCAAAAAGGACCAGGATGCAACCGAACAAGAGATAATAGACTTCTGCAAGGAGCATATAGCCCGATTCAAGGCTCCGGCCGCTGTCGAGTTCACCGAGCTACCCAAGACCTCGACCGGCAAGGTCCAGAAGTTCGTCCTACGCGACAAAGAGTGGGCTGACCACGAGAAACAGGTCAACTAGGTGGTGAAATGTCGGAACTGCACGTACTGAAGGTCTTCGTCGGCGACGATGGCTCCGGCGGCAACCCGCTCGGTGTCTTCCTGGACGGCCGGGAGATCCCGGGGAACGAACGGCAACGCGTCGCCGCGGAGCTCGGCTTTTCCGAGACGGTATTCGTGGACGACGCGGAGCAAGGCGAGGCACGGATCTTCACTCCACGCTCAGAGCTACCGTTCGCCGGTCACCCGCTGGTCGGCACGGCGTGGCTTCTGAAGAGAAAAGGTTACGAGGTACCGCTGCTCTGTCCACCGGCGGGTGAGGTTTCCGTCAGGGAAGATGGTGACCTCACCTTTATCTCAGGCCGTCCGGAATGGGCGCCGGGTTTCGCGCATGTCCGGTTGGATTCCGCAGCCGACGTGGATGCCCTTACGGGACCACCGGACGGCCACGACCTCGTAGGAGTGTGGGCGTGGGAGGACGAAGAGGCCGGGAGCGTTCGGGTGCGGGTGTTTGCGCCGCGATTCAGCATCGAGGAGGATGAAGCAACAGGCGCCCACGCCGTCCGGCTGTCGGACATGCTAGGACGAAAACTCGAGATCCACCAAGGAGAAGGTTCTTTAATCCTGGCGGAGCCTCGTTCCGATGGCACGGTAGAGGTCGGAGGCCGAGTAGAGATCGTAGAGAAACGAGACATGCGGATAGAGTAAGGAGGTCGGCCGTGATCGACGTCGAGCAAAGGCCCTACGAACATATCCTGGTCGAGCGGGCCGGAGCAATCGCCCATGTGACCATGAACCGTCCGAAGAAGCGCAACGCGCTGTCACTGGCGCACATGGAGGAGTTGATCGACTGCTTTAGGGCGATCGGTGAAGAAAAGGAAGCACAGGTGGCGATCCTCAGCGGCAACGGTCCCGGGTTCTGCGCCGGGCACGACTTGTCTGAGATGATCGGTCGGGACCCACAGTTCTACCGTCGCCTGTTCGACGTGTGCTGCGAGTTGATGGAGACTATTCAGGCTATCTCACAACCAGTCATAGCGAAGGTGCACGGGGTCGCGACGGCCGCCGGTTGCCAGCTTGTGGCGACCTGCGACCTGGTCGTAGCAGCAGAAGAGGCGCGCTTCGCCACGCCTGGGGTGAGGATCGGGCTGTTCTGCTCCACTCCCATGGTCGCCCTCTCCCGCGCCGTCGGCCAGAAAAAGGCGATGGAGATGCTCCTCACCGGAGACTTCATCTCCGCCGGAGAGGCCAAAGCCGAAGGACTTGTAAACAAGGTCATTCCGGCCGAAAATCTGGAAGAGGAGACGAAGGCGCTGGCTGAGAGAATCGTCGAGGCGAGCCCGCTCGTCGTCGGGGTCGGCAAGCAGGCGTTCTATCGGCAGCTAGAGATGCCCACGGATCAAGCCTACGCATACACCAGAGAGGTCATGTCCTTCAACGCCACCTTCGCCGACGCCCAGGAAGGGATGTGCGCCTTCCTCGAAAAGCGTAAGCCCGAGTGGACGGGCAAGTAAGTGCAGCTAGAAACACAAAAACTGATTGGCACATGGTACGAGGTTGCTACTGGGCCGAGCATAAGCGTAGGTGCTCTTCAGAACACTTACTTTCAATTCATGGCTCTTTGGGTCGCCTTCAATGCACTCTACGATTCAAAATTTAGTCATGTTAGCCGACAAGACTGGGAGCAAATTGACAAGTTTGCGGAAATAGATGAAGCTAAGACTAGATACTGTGAGTTACTTCGAAGCAACGTTGAATATCGGGAATCTGTTGCCTGTCTTAGAGAATACTGGGCGCAGAAAATCAGAGATGAAAATAGCCTCAAGCAAGTCTTGTCAACTATACAAAAGGTCCGCAACAACCTCTTTCATGGGAGAAAGTTGCCTGGCAACTTAGAAGGCGAGAGTTTAGTCCGAGCCAGCTATGTAATTGTCTCCGAGCTTATGCTGATGGAGAATTTCTTGAATGAACCATAAAGTCCTCTTCTGAAGCGACAAAGCTAATAGCAGAAGGAAAGCTATGCGATAAATCATATTCACGACATGCAGATGCGATCAGTCGAGCAAAAATCGGTCGGGAGTAAAATCGTAAGAAGAAGCCTTCAGGAGTCAGACCTTCGATGTCATATCCAACGTTCTGTCGGCTAACATCATCGACATCCCACCCCTTGAGATCTAGTAGTGAAAGCACCTGCTGTTCAGCGCTGCGCCACTTCTTTAAGCTCAAGCGTCGCGGAGCGGCGGACGAATCAGCGTTTCGTTGAGGTTCAGTCGAAGCAGCTTCTGTGGGCTTCGGGGTAGCCTCCTGAGTATCGGGAAGCATCCTGGCAGCGGTAGACGAGTCTGATAGATTCGAGACCAACCGGGACAATTCACTGCCGACTCCAGCCTTTTCGGAAACCATGTCAACAAAGCTGCGATCAAACGGTTTTGCAGAGTCTTTTGCCTCACTAAAAGTCAGCGGCGTTCCATCGACCGGCCATAGGCGCCATTCTGCTTCGACTTCACTAGGAGCGATCTGCTTGGTAGTGTGGAGTTTTGTGATTTACGAAATCACTTCTGCGGCTCCAGGAGTTGAAGGTGCCCTGACTGTGAGTCCGGGCGATAGTTCTTTGAGCGTCGCTTCCCTCGCACCCAGGAATCTGAGGAGCCCAGCCACGCCCTCAATATTCTCAAAATCACGGCCAACCGCACGGATTTCGGACGCTTTTGCAAGCTTCTCGAAGTCAACCGCATTCAACCATGAGGGACGGTACCTGAGCTGCTTAAAACGATCTTCGGCGCTTCGCTGAATAGCAGCGAGCAAATCTGTTCTGAAAGATCGACGTTGGAAGCTCGCTGTCCTCGGGTCAGAAAGAGGAACGAGTGCTGCTATAGTGTCTGCTCTTGGCAGAGTTCCTTCTTCCTCGCCGAGACTTTCAGCTATGACGTCTACGATCAGTCTGGCGATGCGTTCTATACCTGATGCGGTACGGTCGTCCATCACTACGCGTGTCCGTGAAGGATCTGTGCTGATATCTCCGTTGACCTTAATCGACAGTCCTGTCTTCTCGTGGGTCGGCAAGAAAGCGTGGACCACTGCCTCGCTCTCACTGGAGCAACGTTACTTTCTCCTGCTTGGAAAAGGCTAAAGCTACCTCATCGCGCTCCACCACTTCCCAGAGACTGGTTCCTCTTGAGCTTGCAAGACGTATAGAGTGCATTTGAGCATCCACAACCTCACGTCGAGCGGTAATAACCTCTTCGACGTTTGTCTTGAGTTCGACTTGTCGAATATTTCTGAGGAATAGCAACGAAGTAGGGTCGAACGCAGCGAACTCCGCTTCGATTCCACTTGCTAGGAGATTGGTAAAAGCAAACACGGTATGGAAACCCTCTCGCGTCATTCGATCTAGCGCGGTCGCAATCTGACGACGCTGAGATCCATCTACAGGATGTGGAATCCTGACAAGAGGGACTCGCGTTGCTTCTGGTATCTCTCTAGCAGTTCGTTCGCGAGAAAATGTTACTTCGAGTTCTCCACTGAAAATGTGGGCCGTATGGGCGAAACCAACGACCGATTTGAAACCAATACCACGATATCCAATGCTCGCTCCACGCTTTTTCGACGAAGCAGCACTCCGACACAAGCTTTCGAAGTCAGGACGCGTGAAAGGTCGTCCGTCGTTTGCGACAAGCAAAGAGTCACCGACTCTCTGAATAGTGAATCGGGCAGCTCCTGCATCGTCCGCATTTTGCAGTAATTCCACAAACGACCTGGCATCGTAACTCTCAGCAATGTACTGCTCTAGCCCTGCCAAGTCTGATAGAAGAGTTGGAGAATTCTTGGCTTCTTCAAGCAACGGGCGGCGAACTTCTTCAAGCATGATTACCTTCAACTATCCTGAGGGTATACACGAATTTTCACTGGTTGAATATCTCCGATATCCAATGGTAAGGAAAAACCTCAAACCCAAAGAAAGAATCCGCAAAAAAGTATGTAGATGACGTTTCTATAACTCGACCATCCGAATCGTATACCGTCGCGACAAGTTTCACATCCTTGTGCAACTTTGCTCCTATCCGAGGGTGGATTTCTCCATTCAAGTTGATACGGTCAATATCCTCATAGAGTTTGGCAAACAACCCTCTAAACTCACGTCTAGCCGGTCCTCAAAAGCTTCAAGCCGCTCGATTAAATCTGTGACATCTCTCCCGACCAACTTCTGTACCTCGAAGCCCTAGCCTATCTTACATACGAGACTATATTAGCAAATTGTAGAAGAATGCAGCCTGAAGCGTTTTTGATTGCATGTAGAGGTAGTATGTGTAACTTTTTAGCTAAACGTGGTTGAGTAGATAGTGGAAAGCAGAGAAATCGAACAATGACGATCACTGTTACAAGACCGGCGGAGAAGGAAAAGCAGAAAACGGAGGGGATGCCTCCGTACGATGTGATCCTACTCAACGATGACGATCACAGCTACGACTACGTGATCTACATGCTGAAAAAAGTCTTCGGGCATCCGCCGGAGAAGGGCTACCGGATGGCGCTTGAGGTGGACAGTACGGGCCGGGTGGTAGTTATGACCACTAACCTGGAGCAGGCCGAGCTGAAACGAGACCAGGTCCACGCCTTCGGCCCGGACCCCCTGATCCCACGCTGCAAGGGTCCGATGTCGGCGGTAGTCGAGCCGGCATCCGGTTAAACTCGACGTTCGTAGACGAAACGCTTCCCCAGAGCCCTCCGCCGGTGTGGATCCGATGCTAATATAGCCGTCATCCGACGTTGGATCCATCAAGGTCCAGGCACGAGGAGGAGCGGCTGCATGACTACCATCGAGGCTCGCCCGGAAGCCATCGGTAACGACGACCGGGACGAAGAACATCTGCGCGTGGTGATCGTCGGAGCCGGCTTTAGTGGACTTTCGGTCGCAGCGCGGTTGCGCGAGCAGGGGGAAGAAAGTTTCGCCGTTTTGGAGCGTGGGGAGAGCGTAGGCGGGGTCTGGCGGGACAACACCTACCCCGGCGTGGCCTGCGACGTACCCTCCCACTTCTACTCGCTCTCCTTCGCGCCGAACCCGGAGTGGGACCGTTCGTTCTCCAGCGGGTGGCGGATCCAAGAGTATCTGGAGTCGGTGGCTAGCAACCGGGAACTGCGGCCCTGGATCCACCTGAACGAAGAGGTTATCGACGCATCCTGGGATGACGCTGCTGCTCTGTGGCACATCACCACGACGCGGCAAATCCTGAACGCCGAGATCCTCGTGTCGTGCGCCGGCCCGCTCACCGAGCCCATCTACCCGGACGTGCCGGGGCTGGACAGCTTCCGGGGCAAGACGTTTCACTCCAACCGCTGGGACCACGAACACGACCTCTCCGGAGAACGCGTCGCCGTCGTCGGGACGGGAGCCTCGGCGGTCCAGATCGTCCCGGCCATACAGCCGCGCGTAGAGAATCTCGTCGTCTTCCAGAGAACACCTGGATGGGTCGTACCACGTCTGGAGCGAGAAGTCCCGGAGGCCGAGAAGCGTCTGCTGCGCGCGTTCCCGGCGCTCGTGAAGCTCTATCGGACGAAGCAGTTCCTCGTCCGGGACCTGTTGAATTACCGCATGATCCGTCGAAACTCCGTGGTACGCAAGCTCTTCCAGAGGGAGTCCCACTCGTTACTCGAGAAGAGCGTAAGCGACCCGGAGTTACGAGCCAAACTTACGCCTGATTACGAGATCGGCTGCAAGCGCGTCCTTATAACCAACGACTTCTATCCCGCCCTCGATAAACCGAACGTGGAGCTGGTGGCGAGCGGTCTGCGGGAGGTTCGGGGAAACAGCGTCGTTGCAGCGGACGGCACCGAGCGCGAGATGGACACCATCGTCTTCGCCACCGGCTACGAGACGACGGACCCGACCATCTACAAACGTAACCGGGGCCGCGACGGACGCTACATAGACGAGGTCTGGAGCGGGCAACCCCGCTTCCACCGGGCCACGACCGTCGCCGGGTTCCCGAACTTCTTCAACCTCTGCGGACCGGGCACCGGCTCCGGGCATGGGTCGATGATCTGGAAAGCCGAGTCTCAAACCGCCTACGTCCTGGACGCCCTGCGCAAGATGCGCGAGCATAATCTGACTAGCGTCGAGGTGCGCCCCGACGCGCAGGACCGATACATGCAGTGGGTCAGCGAGGACCTCGGAGAAACCGTGTGGGCCCGCGGCGGCTGCCAGAGCTGGTACCTGGACGTAGGCGGCCGTCCGAGCCTGATGTGGCCCCGGACGATGTGGGGCTTCCGCCGCATGCTGCGCCGCTTCGACCCGGAGCACTACCTGCTGAGACCCGCGAAACCTGCCGGGCATGTCGCACCGGACGGGACGGCTCGGCGCCCGCTTGTGCGTGCGGATAGGCTTGTCCATTCTCTAACCTCGTCCATGAGTCACGGTTTGCTCAAAGCAGCCACAAGCCGGAAGGGAGGCGTCCAACGGTTGGCTAGGCAACTTCTTGGCCGTCTTCCGACATCTCCCTTTACCCGATAGGATCCAAGCCGTGACGAATAGCGCCCTCACATCACGCCAGCGTTTCGAGTTCCGTATAGCCAGACTGCTCTCCGGCTTGCCGCCGCGGGCCCAGGTAGGTCTCTCCGGGAAACCGCCCGTTCGCGTCGACGGCCAGACCCTCGAACCGGACATCCAACTAACCCTCGCGCTGGTCGAACGCCAGGACGCCCCAAAGCTACAGACACTTTCACCGGGCGAGGCGCGCGAGGTGTACCGCAAGCAGGTTGCGGTATCCAACGGTCAGCCGGCTCCCGTGGGAGCGGTGCGAGACCTGACGATAGACGGCGCCGCCGGGCCTCTCGCCGCGCGTCACTACTCCCCCGCCGAAAGTGGCGGTCCCCACCCCCTGATCGTCTTCTTCCACGGCGGCGGGTTCGTGGTGGGAGACCTGGACACCCACGATGCGCCCTGCCGCCTCCTGTGCCGCCATACCGGGGCGCACGTGCTGGCCGTCGATTACCGTCTGGCCCCGGAGCACCCGTTCCCGGCGGCCGTGGAGGACGGGCGCGCGGCCTTTCGCTGGGCCATGGAACACGCCGCAGAACTCGGCGCGGACCCGGCCCGCGTCGCCGTCGCTGGTGACAGCGCGGGCGGCACCATATCCGCTGTTACGTCCTGGCAGGCGGCGACGGGCGAAGGGCCTGCTCCCGTCCTCCAGGTCCTGCTCTACCCCGCCACGGAGTCGGCGAAGAGCTCCCGCTCGCGCGAGCTTTTCAGCGACGGGTTCCTACTCACCAGGGAGTTGCTGGACTGGTTCACCGAGCAGTACGTTTCCGGCGCCGACACTACGGACCCCCGCCTCTCCATAAGCCACGCCAACAGCCTGGAAGGTGTGGCACCGGCCCTGATCGCCACCGCGGGCTTCGACCCGTTGCGCGACGAGGGAGAGGCATACGCCGAATCGCTCCGGGCGGCGGGTGTCACGGTGGCCGCAAGGCGCTTCCCAGGACTCATCCACGGTTTCTGCAGCACCATCGGCACCAGCAAAGCCTCCCGAGAAGCCCTGATCGAAGTGTCCGGCGCCACGCGCGCCCTGCTCGCCACGATAGCTCGGTAAGTGAACCGTTCCTGGACAAACCAGTGACCCCGCTGCCCGTGAAGTCGTTCGCCGGGAAAGTGGCCGCCATCACCGGCGCCGGTTCCGGCATAGGCCGCAAGCTCGCCCTGCAACTCGCCCGGCGCGGCTGTCACCTGGCGCTGTGCGACGTGAACGAAAAGGGTCTGGCGGAGACAGTCGAATCGGCGCGTCGGATGAGGGTAAAAGTAACGGACGCCCACGTAGACGTGTCGGACCGCGAGGCCGTGTACGAATGGGCGGATCAGGCGGCTGATGAACACGGGAAGGTCAATTTGATCTTCAACAACGCTGGAGTCTCCCTCGGGTCGACCATAGAAGGCGGCAGCTACAAAGATTTCGAGTGGCTCTTCGACACAAACTTCTGGGGCGTGGTGCACGGCACCAGGGCCTTCCTGCTCATCTGAGAGCATCCGGCGATGGACACGTGGTCAACGTGTCGAGCGTGTTCGCCCTGATCAGCGTCCCCGGACAGGCCGCGTATAACGCCTCCAAAGCTGCGGTGCGCGCCTTCACCGAAGCGCTGCGCATGGAGCTGGAGATGGGCGGCGCGCCGGTGAGCGCCACCAGCGTCCATCCCGGCGGCGTCAAGACGAACATCGCCCGTGCTTCCCGTGGGGACGCCAGCCTCGAAGACCTCGGGTTAGACACGAAGAACAGCCGCGAGAAGTTCAACGATCTGTTCATCACCGGACCCGACAAGGCCGCGAGCACTATCTTGCGCGCCGTCGAGAAAGACAAACGCCGCGTGCTGGTCGGCCCGGACGCCTACGTCATAGACGGGATGGCACGCCTGCTGCCCGGGGCCTACCAGCACGTAGTCAAGAGGCTCGTGCTGAGGTCCCTGGGCTAAACGCTCTACGGCTCTCAGCCCTTCGCGGGGGCCAGACGGATGATTCGGTCGTCGGAGGAGGCGGGACTGCCCCGACCGTCGCGGTTGCTGGTCAGCACCCACAACGAGCCGTCGGGGGCCTGGGCGACGTGCCGCAGCCGCCCGAACTCGCCGCCCAGGAGTTGCTCCTTCCCAGTCACCGAGCCGTCGGGACCTAGCTCCAGCCGCCAGAGACTCTCGCCCCTCAGGGCGGCCATCAGGAAGTCGCCGTCCCACTGCGGGATGGCGCTATCCTTCGGTATCGCAGCGCCGCTCGGGGATGCCTCGGAGGTATCAAAGGTGGCGACGGAGTCTATGTACTCGGGTTCTCCACCGTCGCCCTCTACTTCAGGCCAGCCGTAGTTGCCGCCGGCTTCTATCCTGTTGACCTCGTCGTAAGTGTTCTCGCCAAACTCAGAGGCGTAGAGTCGACCGCCTTCGTCCCAGGCGAGACCCTGAACGTTGCGGTGACCGTAGGAATAAACTGGGTTGTTCGGGAACGGGTTGTCTTTCGGGACGCCGCCCTCGGGGTGAGGCGCAGGATCTTGCCGGATAAGGAGCTCAAGTCCTGGGCGTTCTCTGAGACTCCCGCGTCGCCGGTCGCGACGTAGAGCAAGCCGTCGGGGCTGAAGGAGATCCGTCCTCCGTCATGGTAGGTATTCACGGGGATGCCGCCCAACAGCAACTCGGGCTTTTCACCGAGTCTGTAACGAACCACCCGGTTCTCTTCGCCGGTGGAGTAGTAGGCGTAGAGGTAACGGTCGTTCTCGTAGTCAGGCGAAGGCGTGAGACCCAGCAAGCCTCCCTCGCCGCTGCCGCTCTCGGGTAGAGGGTCTACTTCTTCGGTATTGCCGGAAGCGTCCACGGTCAGGATGCGCCCGGAGTCGCGCTCCGTGACGAGCGTCTTGCCGTCGGGGAGGAACGCCAGATCCCAGGGCACTTCCAGACCGGTGGAGATCACCCGCGCCTCCACCTCGACCGGGCCGGCCCCGGTGTCTTTGTCGCCAGAGGTAGTCTCAGACCCGGAAGCGGCAGAGGACTTCTTCTGGTCCTCGACCGTTATGCTACGGACGCCGTCTCCACTCGAAGACTGGCTGGAAGACGAGTCGCCACAGGAGACTGCGAACACCGCCAGAACCACGACCGCGAGAGAGCGGTAGAGACCTTTTAACTTGGTACGCCTTATATCCATACACTAGTTATACGATCCCGACAGGCTATCGTTGCACGCCGTTTACGACGCGCCAGAACGTATCCGTATCCCAGGCTCAAACGGCCCGGTAGGTGACGACCTCGTTTTCTTCACGTTCGGCCCGGCCTTCGAGCGCCAGTTGGTCCAGGTGCGCCAGCGTCTCGGCGAGCGCGAAGCATCGCTGGTAGAGCGTCAGGGCTCCGCGAAACGCCACGCGGGAGACGGCGAAGGAGGTCTTGGGACCGTCTACGAGGACTGCGTGCATGGCGTCCAGACGTTCTTCGTGGTGCCGGACGAGTTCTTCGATACGTCCCTGGAGGTCATGGAAGACCGGGCCGTGGCCAGGGAGCACGAGGTCCGCTTCCAGGTCTCTCAGGCCGTCCAGTGACTCCAGGTAGCGGGCGAGCGGGTGCGGCAGGGACTCCGGCCAGAGGCCGATGTTCGGTGTGATCTTGAGCAGCACGTGATCGGCGGCGATGAGTATGCCGCGACGCTCGTCGTGGAGCATGAGCTGGTAGTCTGCGTGTCCGGGAGCGTGGATCACCCGCAGCGCGCTCTCGCCGGCAGACAGCTTCTCTCCCGCATGTAGCGGCAGCATTTTCTCGGGTAGGGAGAGACCGGTACGCATCTTCGCGGCAGCCGACTCGGCGAGCTTTCGGTCCATTCCGTGTCGCGCCAGGTGATCCAGGAAAGGAGCTGCGCCTTCGGGGCTGTCCCACACCCGGCGGGAGTTCTCTATCTCGTCCTCCAGCATGTAGACCGGCGCACCGGAGCGCTCCTGCAACCACCGAGCGCCCCCGAGGTGATCCGGATGGAAGTGCGTAACGGCTATCCGGGCGACATCCTCGTCCAGGTTACACCCGACTGAGGCGGCCCCGGACTCCCACACCTGGTAAGTCTCCGGGTAGTCGAAGCCGGTATCCACGAGCGTCCAGCCGTCGTCGCCTTCGATCAGATAAACAGAGATAAAACGCAGCGGTAAGGGCACCGGCAATTTGAGTTGGTAGATACCCTCCGCCACCAGCGTCGCCTCCCCTATAGGTTGCGAACCGACCTTTGAGGGAGCCACACCCTCAGCCACCGAACACCGACCTGGAGATCAAAAACAAGTCCCTTCCTCCCAATAAGAGCCGGCCAGCCGCCAACTTTAAGCTGACAGGCTGACCGGCCGAAATGCTGACTAGCTACAACGTTAGTTCTGCAGGTTCTCGAAGATGCCGGCTGCGCCCATGCCGCCGCCGATGCACATGGTCGTCATGCCGTACTTGGAGCCACGGCGCTTCATCTCGTGGATGAGTTGGACGGTGAGCTTGGTACCGGTCGCGCCCATCGGGTGGCCGAGGGCGATGGCGCCGCCGTTCACGTTCGTCTTTTCGAGGTCCATGCCGACTTCCCGGATCACCGCGAGCGCCTGGGCCGCGAATGCCTCGTTAAACTCGATCAGGTCTATATCATCCAGGCTGAGCCCGACCTGCTTCAAAACCTTCGGGATAGCCACGGTCGGTCCTATGCCCATCACCTCCGGCCTCACCCCGCCGACGGCGAACCCGACGAAGCGGGCCAGCGGCGTGAGGCCGCGCCTCTCGGCTTCCTCGCGCTCCATGATGACTACAGCAGCAGCCCCGTCCGAACGCTGGGAGGAGTTGCCCGCCGTGACGGTGCCGCCGTTCTGGAAAGCGGGCCTGAGGTTGGCGAGCTTCTCAGCCGAGGTGTCGCGCGGCCCCTCGTCGCGCTTGAAGGTCGTCTCCTGATGATGGACCTCGCCATCGTCGCCGACCCAATCGTAGTCAACGTCGAGCGGAACGATCTCCTCGTCGAAGACGCCGGAGCTGACGGCCTTTTTGGCGAGGGTGTGGCTGCGGAGGGCAAACTCGTCCTGGTCCTCGCGCGAGACCTCGAACTCGCGGGCGACCTGCTCGGCAGTGTAGCCCATCCCCATGTAGGCGGCCGGGTTGATCTCCAACAGCTTCGGGTTCGGTGAGAAGTTCGGCATCTCGATGGTCGAGGACATGTGCTCCGTGCCGCCGGCGACGATGGCCGTGGCGTGGCCGACCATGATCCGCTCGGCCGCCAAAGCTATGGTCTGCAGCCCCGAAGAGCAGAATCGGTTGACCGTCTGGGCCGGAACGGTGTCCGGCATCCCCGCAAGCAGCGAGCTCAGGCGGGCGACGTTGTTCCCCTGGGTCCCCTCGGGCATGGCGCACCCGATGATTACATCTTCTATCTCTTCTCTCTCCAGCCCTTCGGCCCGACGGATAGCCTCGCTAATGGCGGCGGCGGCCATGTCGTCCGGACGGCTCGCCCGCAACGTCCCCCTCGGGGCGCGTCCCACGGCGGTCCGGACCCCCGAAACAATAACTGCTTCTTTCATGGTTGTTCTCCTTCTCTAGTTCCTCAACGGTTTTCCGGTCTTGAGCATGGCGCCGATACGCTCGTGGGTCTTCTCCTGCCTGAGCAGGTCCAGGAAAGCTTCTTTTTCGAGGTCAAGCAGGTATTCCTCGGGCACCCACTGGGGGAGCGAGAGGTTTCCGCCGGTCAGGATACGGGCGACGTGGCCGGCTATGACGCCGTCGTACTCGCTGGCGTAACGGCCCCACTGGAGCGTTTTGATCCCAACTTCAAGCGCCGCTCGCGCCGAGCGACCGGAGGCGTATACGTTCTTGCCGCGCTCCGGCGGGCTGTATCCGTCAGCGAGATCCTGGACTTCTCGTTTGGCGGCGGAGAGGAGATGGTCGGGGTTCATCACGACCCGGTCGTCTTCCTTTAGCAAGCTCATTTCCCGCGCTTCGAGAGTGCTTCCGGCGACCTTCGCGAGCGCTATCTGCTCGAAGGCTTTCTGGAGAAGCGGCAGCGGCGGGGTGTTTGGGGCGGCGTGGATCGTCGGTGAGATGAGCCTGCGGGCCATCTCCTTGGTACCGCCGCCGGCCGGGATGAGGCCGACGCCGGTCTCGACGAGACCCATGTAGGCCTCTCCAGCCGCGACCACCCGATCGGAGTGCAGGCAGATCTCCAACCCTCCGCCGAGTGTCTGGCCGCGCGGGGCGGAGACGACGGGCTTGGGGGCGAAGCGAAAGCTCATGAGCAAATCGTGGAGGGCGTCTATACGTTTGCCGATCTCATCAAGCTGCCCGTTTTGGGCGGCCTGGACCATCTCGCCGATGTTGGCCCCGACGCAGAAGTTGCGACCCTCGTTGCCGATGACGAGCCCGACTACGTCGTCGCGCTCCAGCGCCTGGAGAGCCGCATAGCCCATCTCCATCACGCCGCCATCTATGGAGTTGCCCCTGGAGTGGAACTCCAAGCACAAGACTCCCTCGCCGAGGTCTAGGAGGCTCGCAGAGTCGTTGCTCGCGAGCTCTCCTCCCTCTTCGCGCACGGCGTCGAGGGAGATATACATCGGGTCCTCGCGGACCGGCACGTAGTCTTCCTCGATCGGGCTGTACTGAAGCTCCCGCACGCCTTCTTTCTTGTAGAAGCTCTCGTTGCCGCCTTCGAGCATCTTCTCGACCCATCCGGCGACTTCGAGCCCCATGCTCTGCATCCGTTCGACGGTCTCGCGCACGCCGAGCAGATCCCACATCCGGAACGGACCGGCCTCTTGCCCATAGCCCCACTCCATCGCGTGGTCCGCATCCTCTAAAGTGTCGTAGATCTCCGGTATGCGCCGCGCAGCGTAGGCCAGGTCCGGCAGAATGGTGTCCCGCAGGTATTTGGCATGCCGGTCGTCCTCCGCCTGCTCCATGATGTAGCGCAGTCGCGCCCCAAGGTCACCCTGCTTGCGGGCCTCTTTGACCAGAGAGACTTCCGGGTTTTCGGCGGGCTCGTACTCGAAGGTGTCAAGGTTCAGCACGTCGAAGACGGTCTGGCCGTCGCGCCGATCGCGCTTGTAGAAGCCGCTGCCGGTCTTGATACCGAGCAAGTTCTGCTCCTGCATCTGCTTCAGTTTCTCGGGGGGTTTGAGCATCTCGCGCGACTCGTCTTCAGGGACGAGGTCGTAGAGGTTCTCGGCGACGCCGAGGGCGATGTCGAGGCCGACCTGATCGTTCAGGCGGAAGGTGGCTGTTTTGGGACGCCCGATCAGGGGTCCCGTTATGGCGTCTATCTCTTCTATCCCGTAGCCGTTCTCGAAGGCGTAGCGGGCCGAGTTCATCCCGGAGAAGCTCCCGAGCCGGTTGCCGATGAAGTTCGGGGTATCTTTGGCTATTACGCCGCCTTTTCCGAGCACTCGCTCCCCGAAGTCCCTGACTCCTTCGACGACTTCCGTGTCGGTGTCCTCGGTCGGGATGATCTCCAACAGCTTCAGGTAGCGCGGCGGGTTGAAGAAGTGCGTCCCGAGAAAGCGCCGCCGGAAGCTTTCGGAGCGGCCCTCGGCGATGCTACCGAGCGGGATGCCGGAGGTGTTTGAGGAGATGATGGCGTCGTCTTTGGCGAGCGCTTCGACTCGTTCCATCAGGTCTCGTTTTGGTTCGAGTTTCTCCAGGATGGCTTCGAGGATCCAATCAGCTTCCGCGACGCGCTCCAGGTCGTCCTCGAAGTTACCGATGCGCATCCTGTCAGCCACGTTCTGGCCCATGAGCGCCGGTGGCCGGGCTTTCCGCATCCGGTCAAAGCCACCCTTTACGACTTTGTTCTTGTCTTCTTCACCCTGTGGGGCGATGTCGAGCAGGTCTACTTCGAGGCCGGCGTTGGCGCAGTGGGCCGCTATCGCAGCACCCATCGTGCCCGCGCCGAGCACAGCCACCTTCCGTATCTGATGCGTCATAGAACCTCCAGAATGTCCAGCAGATTATCCATACAACTCCTCCTGCAAGCCTTCGATGGCCTGCTTCATCCTGAGCAGGTGCTCCTCGAATTGCTCCTTTATCTCCCCGTACTTCTCTTCTCCCCGTGGGGTGATCGTGTAAAACCTGCGGGTCCGGGTGTCTGGATCCTCCCACTCGGCGCTCAGGTAACCCTTCTCCTCCAGCCGCCGCAGCAGCGGGTAGACTGTGTTCGGGGAGACGCTCATCACCCCGGCGGTCATCTCTTTAATTCCCCGGATTATGCTGTTGCCGTACTCCGGGCGCTTGACGACCATGTGGAGGATCAAGAGCGGAAAAACGTTCCTCGACTTGACCTCGCCCAGGAAAATCTCTTTCGGCGTCGCTTCCGTGCGTTTGATATGTTCCTCCCCGTATTTGCCAACGTCCGGCGCGCGCATACCCGCCATCTTAAGAATACAGCTTCTCTATAACTCCGCCGTAGCGCTTGCGCACTACGCGCATCTTGACCTTCAGAGTCGGCGTCAACTCCCCGTTTTCGTGCGAAAGTTCCCGCGCCAGCAGCGCGAACTTTTTGGGCCGCTCGTAGGCAGCGAAGCCCGCGGTCGCGGCTTCCAGATCTTTTTGAATGAGGTCACGTACCCCATCGTCCTCTGAAAGCTCTTCGTCTTTGGCGGCGGTGCCGAGTTCTCTACGGACGGCGTCGTAGTCCGGGACTATGAGGGCCGAGACGTACTTGCGTCCGTCGCCGAGTAGGATGGATTGCGAGACGTGCGGGGTGGTGACCAGGGCCGTCTCGATGGGCTGAGGAGCGACGTTCTTGCCGGTGGAGAGCACGATCAGGTTCTTAGAGCGGTCGGTGATCTTTAGATATCCGGCCTCGTCGAACTCCCCGATGTCGCCCGTCCTGTACCAGCCATCCTCCGTGAATGCCTCGGCGGTCGCCTCCTCGTTGTCGAGGTAGCCACGCATCACACCCGGCCCTTTTACCTGGATCTCACCCTCCGGCGAGGTCCTGACCTCCGTGCCCCGGAACGGTAACCCCACCGTCCCGAACCGTAGCCTACCGAGCCGGTTGCACGTGACAACTGGCGAGGTCTCCGTCAGCCCGTAGCCTTCCACCACCCGTATCCCGGCGGCGTAGAAAAACTCTCCGACCTCCGCCCCAAGCTTCGCCCCTCCCGAGACGAAGAACCTCACCTGCCCGCCGAGAGCATCCCGCAGCTTCCGGAAGATGAGCCGGTCGTAGAGCGCCAGCCGCGCCCGCAAGACCGGCCCGACCTCTCCCCCGTCCCTCTCGATAGCGTAAGCCTTCCTGCCGGACCCGACCGCGTCCTCAAACAGCCTGCGACGCAGCGCGGAACCCTCCGCGGCCTGCGCCCGAACACGGTCGTAGACCTTCTCGTAGAGCCGCGGTACGCTCAGGGCGACCGTCGGACGTACTTCCCGCAGGTTCTCCGGCACCTTCTCGAAAGACTCAGCGTAGTAAGTAGTAGCGCCGAGCGTCAGCGCGAGGAACTGGCTCGACGTACGCTCGAAGATGTGCGAAAGCGGCAAAAAGGAGAGGAAAACGTCTTCGGTGCGGACCGGCAGGGCCTCCAGGGTACCCTCCAGGTTGGAGAGGATGTTCCCGTGCGTCAGGACGACGCCCTTCGGCATCCCGGTCGTCCCCGACGTGTAGACCACCGTCGCCACGTCTTCCCGCCCGATAGCTCTCCAGCGCGCCTCCCAGTCCTCCAGCTGGCTATACTCCCCCGTCCGCTCCACACCGTTGAACCAGCGGACATCATCTTCCCCGCTACCAGCATCGCCGCTCATAACTACGATGTGCCGCAAGGCCGTCACTCTATACCGCAGGCTGGAGGCTTTCTCCAGTAGATCCCGGTCTTCTACGATTGCGACACAGGCTCCGGAGTTGTTCAGGATGTACTCTATCTGGGCGGTCTCCAGAGTCGGATAGATCGGGACGGTCATCGCCCCGAGGCTCTGGATCGCCAGGTCGGAGATCGGCCACTCGACCCGGTTTCGCGACACGAGCGCCACCCGCGAACCCGCCTCGACTCCCAGAGACGCCAGACCGGCGGCGAAGTTCTCGATCCTCCCCCTGAGACCTTCATAAGATAGGCTCGTCCAACTCTCGCCGGCTTTCCAGCAGAGCGCCGGCTTGCGGCCCCGCGGTCCCGCGTTGCGAAACACGGCCTCGACAAGACTGCCCGTCTCCTTGAGCTCCCCGGCTTCCCGCCGCGTCGCCTCCCGCTGCATGATTCTCCTTTCCCGGAAAACGTTGTCAACCTTGATAACTACCGCTATGATAACATGACTCTACGAAATCCGGGATGGTTGTCAGGTTTGGGTGGGAATCGGATCCGGTAGTCGTGTTAGAGTGCGGGACGAGTAAGGGAGCCGTGTGGGGACTCTGGAAGTTTCCGGCGGCAAAGTGAAGGAGGAAGGCTTTTGATCGCCGACGTTACCAAGTCTCTCGGGACCGATTACTACATGATCGACGAGTTGCTGACGGATGAGGAGCGTGAAATACGGGACAAGGTCCGGGCGTTCTCCGACCGGGAGGTCATCCCGATCATCAACGAGTATTGGGAGAAGGCGGAGTTCCCGTT
>JBBPZT010000048.1:0-13169 GCA_038198625.1 Rubrobacterales bacterium | reverse complement strand
TAAGGGCGAGGCCCGATGCCTCGTCCATCCTGCGCCGCAAGTGCTCCGGCGATTCTACAAGAACAACTTCCAGCGTTGGCCGGACGCGCGCCTCCAGCAAGTGACCGCCCTTGGCCGTACCGTCCCGCAACCCGACCACCACGTGGGCGTGAACCTGCGGTTCACCATCCTCTTTCGTGGCGATGTCTCCCACGAGTGAGAGCACCTCTACCTGTTCCCCCACCGGGTTCTCCTCGTACACCTGCTTCTCCAGGTCGTAGAAGCCGAGCTTCACCTCGGAGAAAGCGCCGATGGCCGTGAGATTGGCGGCATCGAGACCCTCATCTTTAGCGAACTTCGTCAGCCCCTCCATGACCTCGTCTCCGGTGTCGAAGACGAGCGCGTAGGTCCTTTGTCCGTCCTGCTCGTGGATCTGTTTCGCCCGCACACTCACCTCCTCCTGATCATGCTCCACAACAGGGCTCCGACCGCGGCCCCGGCTACAGCCGCAGCCTTGAGGTCAGTCTTGTTCCCGTTGAGCACCACGTCAGGGTATTCCCGCTCGGGATACTCACCTTCGACGCCTTTCTCTCCGTGCTCCTTGGCCATCTTGATGACCTGCGAGATGTGGAGCGCCCGGCGGTCGGAGCCTTGCTCCAGTTGCGTCTTGCACGAGAAGCCGTCGGCGACGAGGATGGTGTCCTTATCCGCGCCGCGCATCGTCGGATAGAAATTGTGCTCTCCGACCTGCATGGAGAGTTCGTATTTGTCAGCCTCGAAGCCGAAAGAGCCCGCGAGACCGCAACAAGCCGTGTCGAGCATCTCGTAGTCGGCGCCGAGCTTCTCCATCAGGTTCTGCTCGCCGGTCATCCCGACGACCGCCTTGCCCTGGCAGTGGCCGTGGACCAGTACCTTCCTGTCGAGCTTCGGCGGCTCGTAGTCCTCGGCGACCTCCGTCAAAAACTCGCCCAGGTTCAGGGTATTTTTGCTCAGGCGCTTGGCGTCCTCGTCGAAGGGCATCATGTTCGGCAGCTCATCCCGGAAGGTTGCGATGCAGCTCGGCTCCGCCCCCACCACCTTGATGCCTTCCCGGACGTAGGGCGCGAGGTTCTTTACCAGCCGGTTCAGGAAGAGCTGGGCCGTGTCGAGCATCCCGTAGTCGTAGAGCGGACGCCCGCAGCAGAGAGCTTCCTGCGGCACGATCACGCGGTACCCGGCGTCCTCCAATACCTCCGTCGTCGCCTTCATCGTCTCCGGGTGGAGGTAGTTGTTGAAAGTATCCGGGAAGAGGACGACCGGCGGCTTGTCGGCATTGACGGTGCCGCGCTCCTTGAACCAGTCCTTGAAAGTCTGGGTGGCGAAGGGCGGCATCTCGCGCTCGGTGCTTATGCCGCCGAGCTTCTGCACGATGTCCTTTAGGACCGGCGTGTGGGTAACGAAGTTGGCGATGTTCGGCACGTACTGGGCGATACGGGCGTGGAACATTATGAGGCCCATCGTGTAGGCGTACATCGGGCGCAGCTTGCCTTTGTAATACTTGGAAAGGAACTCGGCCTTGTAGGTAGCCATGTCTACGTGGACCGGACAGTCGCCCTTGCAGCCCTTGCAAGAGAGGCACAGGTCGAGGGCGTCGAAGACTTCCTTGCTCTTGAAGCCGTCCTGTATAGGTCCGTCGCCCCGGATCATCTCGCTCAGGATGCGCGCCCGCCCCCTGGTGGAATGCTCCTCTTCGAGCGTCGCCATGTAGCTCGGACACATCGTGCCGCTGCTCGTGTCGCGGCAACGCCCGACACCGACGCAGCGCAGGGTCGCGTTGGCGAAGGAACCACCGTCCTCCGGGTAAGAGAAGTGGGTCTCGGGGTGCATCGGGTTGTAGTCCGCGCCGAGCCGCAGGTCTTGGGTGATGGTGTTGGCGTCTATGACCTTGCCGGGGTTCATCTTCCAATCCGGGTCCCAGATGGACTTGAACTCCCGGAACGCCTGCATCAACTCCTCACCGTACATCTTGGGCAGGAACTCGGCCCGCTGCTGGCCGTCGCCGTGCTCACCGGAGAGCGAACCTCCATAGGAAACGACGAGATCGGCAGCCTCGTTCATGAACGCCCGCCAGGTCTCCAGCCCCTCGGCGGTCTTCAGGTCGAAGTTCAGGCGGCAGTGGATGCAGCCGTCGCCGAAGTGGCCGTAGAGGGCGGCCTTGTAGCCGTGCTTGTCCATCAGCTTCTTGAAGTCTCGCAGGTAGTCGCCGACCTTCTCCGGCGGCACGGCGGCGTCTTCCCAGCCGGGCCAGTGCTCCCTCTCACCGGGGATGTGGGCGGTCGCCCCGAGCCCCGCCTCTCGGACCTCCCAAAGTTCCTGCTCCTGGATGGATTTGTCGAAGAGCTTCATGGAGGGCGCGTTGTCGTCTTTCTTGAGCGCCTCCATTAGCTTGTTCGCCTTCTCGTCGCTCTCGTCTTTGTTCTCGCCGCCGAACTCGACCAGGAGCCAGCCGTTGCCCTCGGGCAGGAGTGGGACTTCTTCCTCGTGCATGCCCTTTGTGAGCATGTTTTGGATCAGACGGTTGTCCAAACCCTCAAGGCCGATAGGCCCGTATTTCAGGATCTCCGAGACGTGGTCCCCAGCCTCGTACACCGACGGGTAGCCGAGCACCACCAGCGACCGGACCGGCGGGCTGTGAACCAGTCTCACCTTCGCTTTCAACACCGTCGCGAGCGTACCCTCGCTGCCGACGAGTGCGCGGGCTACGTTAAAGCCCTTCTCGGGGAGGAGGTCGTCGAGGTTGTAGCCTGAGACGCGACGCGGTATCTGGGGATAGCGTTCGCGGATCAGATCCGCGTACTTGTCGCGGAGGTCTTTTAGCTTCTGATAGATCTCCGCTTTCCGGCCGCCTTCTTTGATGATCTTCTCGAGCTCTTCGTCGCTAGTCTCGCCAACAGTCATGCGGGTGCCGTCGTAGAGGACTACGTCCATTTCGTAGATATTGTCCGAGGTGCGGCCGGCCATCACGGAGTGGATGCCGCAGGAGTTGTTGCCGATCATGCCGCCGAAGGTAGCCCACTGGTGGGTGGAGGTATCGGGGCCGAAGGTCTGGTTGTACTGGGGCTGGGTGATGTTGGTTAGCTGATCGTGGACCACGCCGGGTTGCACAAGGGCGGTGCCCATATTCTCCGGCCCTGCATCGGGGCTTATCTCCAGGATCTCGTACATGTACTTGGAGAAGTCGATGACGACAGCCACGTTGATCGTCTCCCCCGAGAGGCTCGTGCCGGCCCCCCGCGACAGTACCGGCGCGCCATGCTTGTGGCAGATTTCTATTGTGGAGACTACGTCGTCTTCGTCTTTGGGGATCACGACCCCGAACGGCACCTGCCGGTAGTTGGATGAGTCGTGGGCGTAGATGGCCCTCGTCCCGGCGTCGAAGCGAACCTCGCCTTTCACCCGATCACGAAGGTCGGATTGCAGCGCCAGGGTGTTCAGGTTCATGCGCTGGCGGTCGTTGAGCTTATAGCCCTCGCTCTGTACGGTGTCCGTCATACCTCTCCCCTCTATCCTTCTCCCAGGTTTACTATTTGCGCTCAAGCAGCGTACTTCTCGGCCTCGGCGCGCTTTAGCTCCAACCCCAGTCCCGGCCGCGAAGAGTCGGGCGTGAGGTAGCCATTCTCCGGGCTCAGGGCGCCGTCGAAGAGCATGTCTTCTATCCGCACGTGGTCGTGGAAGAACTCCAGGTGCAGGAGGGTCTCCATCGCGCAGCAGACATGGGCGTGGATCGACGGGGCGCAGTGACCAGAGAACGGGATCATGTGCGCCTTGCAGAGCCCGTCTACGCGCAGCACGTCGGTGATGCCGCTACAGCGGGTCACGTCGGCCTGCAGGACATCCACCGCGCCGGCTTCGATCAGGCCGTTGGAGTAGAAGAGGTTCCAGCTATATTCCCCGGCCGCGATGGACATGGCCGCCGGTCCCCGGTCGCGCAGAAGCCTCAAGCCCTCCAGATCTTCGGATGTCACCGGCTCCTCGAACCAGCGCACGTCCCACTCGGCGAACCTCTCTGCCCAGTAAAGCGCCTGCTTGCGGCCGTAGGCGCCGTTGCCGTCCACCATCAACTCCACGTCGTCGCCTACGGCCTCCCGCACAGCGAGTATCCGTTCCGGATCTCTGTCGGGGTCGCGCCCGACCTTCATTTTGACTCGGGGGATGCCTTCCGAGGCCCAGCCACCGAGTTGCTCTTGCAGCCGGTCGAGTGAGTAGGAGGTGAACCCGCCGCTGCCGTAGACCGGCACGGATTCGTGGAAACGCGGGAATATGTCCGCGAGCGGCTTTTCGAGCAGCTTCGCCTTCAGGTCCCAGAGGGCTATGTCCACGGCAGAGATCGCCATGGAGCCGACGCCGGGCCGGCCGGCGTTGCGGATAGTTTTCTGCATGGCCGACCAGGCGGCAGGCGGGCTCATGGCGTCCGTGCCCTCCACGAGGCTGGCGAACTTCGATTCGATCATCTTGGCGACGGATATATCGCCGTAGGTGTAGCCGAGGCCGGTCTTGCCACCACCCTGGACCTCGACCAGGATCATGGTCGTCGAGTCCCATGCCAGGGTCCCGTCCGACTCCGGAGAGTCGGTTGGGACCGTGTAGGCCGAAACCTCGAGCTTCTCGACAGAGACCTTTTCGGCTGTCAGGCTCATCGCTTTCCCACCTTATCGGTTGGTGAACTCGTCGAGCTTGCCCTTGACCGCCTGGAGGGCGATCTTCACCGAAGCGGGGTCTCCCTTGAGCATCGCCTCGGTTATACCCTCGGCCTGCTCCAGACGGATGTGCGGCGGCAGCGGCGGAACCTCAGGGTCGGTGATCGCCTCATACACCACCGGTCTGTCCGCTCCGAGCGCCTCATCCCAAGCCTTCCCTATGTCGTCGGGGTTGTCGACCCGGATACCCTTGAAGCCGAGCAGCTCACCGTAGCGGGCAAACGGGAAGTCGGGCAAGACCTGCGAAGCGTCGAGCTTCGGGTCTCCCGCCATCACCCGCTGCTCCCACGTTACCTGATTCAAGTCGTTGTTATGCAACACCAGTATAATAAGGCGTGGGTCTTCCCACTCGTGCCAGTACTTGACGATATCGTTCATGGCGGCGTTGCCGATCATCTGCATCGCGCCGTCGCCGACTGTAGCTATGACCGGCCGATCCGGGTAGGCGAACTTGGCTGCCAGAGCGTAGGGGACGCCCGGACCCATAGTCGCCAGATTTCCCGAGAGGGCGGCCAGCATGCCTTCGCGAACCTTCAGGTGGCGTGCCCACCAGTTAGTCCCGGAGCCCGAGTCACCGGTCAGGATGCAGCGTTCGGGGAGGCGGGGCGAAAGCTCGTGGAAGACCCTCTGCGGGTTGATCGGGTCGGCGCTCTCCATCGCCCGGTCGTCTAGTATCCGCCACCAGCGATCTACCTCGTGCTCGATGTGCTGACGCCAGGAGCGGTCCTGCTTGCGCTGGAGATGAGGTATGAGCGCTTTCAAGGTCTCCTTTGCGTCACCGACCAGGTTGACCTCCATTGGGTAGCGGATGCCGATCATGGTGCCGTCGATATCTATCTGGACGCCGCGGGCATCGCCCTCCGGCGGCAGCCACTCCGAGTAGGGGAAGCTCGACCCGACCATGAACAGGGTGTCGCAATTCTCCATCATCTCGTCGGTCGGCTTCGTGCCGAGCAGGCCGCAAGAGCCGGTAACATAAGGCAGGTCGTCGGCCAGCACGGCCTTGCCGTTGAGGGCCTTCGCGACGCCGCAACCGAGGAGTTCGGCGGCTTGCTTGATCTCATCCTCCGCCCCGAAGGCACCCGCCCCGATCAGCATCGCGACCTTCTCGCCGGCGTTCAATACGTCAGCGGCCTTGCGGATATCGCCGTCTCGCGGGACTATATGCGGGAAGGTTATGTTCGTGCCGGAGAAAGTGACGCCCTCACCGGAGTAGATGGCGCCGTGCTGGCGCGGTGGCTCGCTGTGCTCCATCTCCGCCACGTCGTCGGGCACGATGATGCAGGTCACCGTGCGCCTGACCTGCGCGATGCGCATCGCCCGGTCTACGAGGTGGCGCGCCTGGGCCGGGACCATGCAGTACTGGACGAATTCGCCGGCTACGTCCTTGTAAAGGCTCTGGAGATCCACCTCCTGCTGAAAGCTCCCGCCGAGCGACATCCGCTTCTGCTGTCCGATTATGGCGACCACCGGCTGGTGGTCGAGTTTCGCGTCGTACAGGCCGTTGAGGAGGTGGATCGCACCGCCACCCGAGGTCGCCATGCACACCCCGACCTCGCCGGTAAACTTAGCGTGGGCGCTGGCCGCGAACGACGCTATCTCCTCGTGGGCCATCTGGGTAAACTCCAGCCTATCCACGTCGTGAAAGGCTCCGAGCAACCCGTTGATGCCGTCGCCGGGGAACCCGAAGACGCGCTTTACGCCCCAGTCCGCAAGGCGGTTGAGCATAAACTCCGCTGTGTTCATTGCCATGATAAGTTCTCCTTTCCGCTCGCTCTCTGCTTACTCGTTGCTCGCATAAGCTATTGTGGAGAGCACCGCGTTCTCTGCTTGCCGGGAATCGAGGCGGGTGTGCTGCACCACTATGGGAACGTCCGACTCGATAACGCTCGCGTAATCGGTGTCCGTCGGGATCGGCTCTGGGTCCTCCAGGCTGTTGAAGCGGACGTGGCTGGTACGCCGGGGCGGGACCGTGATCCGGTAAGGCCCGGCCGGCTCCCGGTCGGAGAAGTAGATCGTGATCTCGACGTGCGCCTCTTCGTCTGATGTGTTGAGCAGACAAGCCGTCTCGTGGCTCGTAAACAGCGGCTCCGGGCCGTTGCTCCAGCTCGGGATAAAACCCTCCGCGATAGCCCAACGCCTGCGCCCTATAGATTCACTCACCAGAAAACCATCCTCCTCCAGGTCCGAATCGCGGAACCGAACTCGGAGCCTAATACTCCCGGCGAGCCCATCCGCAATAACATGTTTCACACTCCCGTAGAATTACCCGGAAAGTTATAGATAACAACGGCAGATGGTTAGTCGGTAGTAAAGATAGTATTAAAGTTCTTTAATATTATCCGTACTGCTGCCGGGTGCGGGACTCCGCGGGCGTTCCGTCGGACCGCTAGCTCTAGCTGCGGGAGTCCGGTCCGGTCAGGCGGCGGAGACCAGAGGGGTCACCACGATCAGCAGGAACAGGAACACCATCGTAACGATGATGATCACCATGAGGATGTTTCCGTTCATCCCGCACCTCCTTTCCGACTCCAGAACGGGTGCCCCGGCCGGTTCCGCTAGTTGCGGCATAACACCGCCGGCGCGCGGGTCCGCCCCTTCCGGTCGGGGCTCAAGAGGCGCTACCCGGTTTCAGCTTCACGTACTTTTCATCGTGCGCGGTCGGAGCCGCATCCCCGAGCTGGAGCGCGAGCCCGGAGAGGTTGTCCGGAGGTCTCGAACCGAAGGGAGTGAGATCGAAGTTGACCCTACCTTTCTTGGTCTCACCGGGGTTGAGCAGGCTTTCCTTGGTGAACAATAGGTCCTTCGCGGGGGGTATGTACTGGGTATTGTTGACGGCGGCGGGCAGCCTCTTGGTCCGCGCGTTCCGGTAGATAAGCACCAGCGAGTTGTCGGTCAGCGTAACCGGAATCTTGGAGACGTTCTTGACGGTAAAGGTCACGACCAGGAAGTCGCCGTTCTCGGTGCCGGGGGGAGAGGTGTAAGTATGCAGCTCCTTCACCTGCCGAACGTCCGTCACGGTCCAACTCAACGCTCCGGCGGTCGTCTTCTGGCCGACGCTGACGAACTTCGACGGCTTCACCGCCAGGGACAGCCTGGCCTGCGCCGGAGGGATGATCTTACGGCCCTGTATCGACGGATTGGGTGTATTCGTGGCCGAGCTCCCCGCGCCGATGCCCCAGATAGTGGCAAGCGTCCCGGCGAAGAGGGCCGCGAGGAACCCTAACATCCCCAACCCCACCAGAAGGGGCCTCATCTCCGTACGCTTCCGTACTCAGTCCGTCCCATCACTACTCGTCTCCCTTGCTCATCCAGTTCAGGACGAGGGCGATGCTCGCGACCACGATCAGGACCTCGAAAAACGTCAGGAAGAAGCGGACCAGCGGAGGGAACAACGCAAGCTCTAAAAACATCTCAGGGCGCCTCCTTGGGAGGAGCTGGGCAGCCTCCCCCTCTAACGTAGTGCTGGTTGAAAGTTATGCAGCCATTGACCAGGTAATTCTGCGGCCCTGCCCGTCGAGCGGTCTCCCTGGCGTAGCCCATCGTCATCATGGTAAGCGTGACGGTCACGGCGGCCGTCAGGAGTAAGTACTGGCTCCAACGGCTGACCTGCCCCCAGTGGAAACCCTGGTTGGCGGCCTTCATGTACAGCGCCAGCGCGAAGACCCCCACCAGCATCAGCCCGATCAGGCCGATGAACTTCCAGGGGTACATAGCCCCCATCGGGATGGGCGGCGCCTGGGTTATCCTGATATCCGGGCTCACCTTCTTGCCGAACACCAGACCGATCTGGGGTATAAAGTACAAGTCCGAGGGGATCACGTCGAGCAACCCGAGGGCTGTCAGCGCCCCCAGGGCACCCATGGACGCCTTGCGCAGCCGGGGCATGGGCTTGACCGCAAACTTGAGCTTGTGCAGGAAGTAGGTAGTCGAGCACACGGTCATGATCAGGATCTCGATCATTAGCAGGTTGAAAAGCCAGGACTTGTCCCCGAGCATCAGGTACTGGAAAGCCTGAGGGTCGTGAGCCCGGATCTCCTTCATGTAGTCGTAGCCGATGAGGGGCTGCAGGATCATGAACCCGAAGCCCCACGCCACACCCCAGTGCCCCATCCAGTCGTAGTATCTGCGGTTGCCCTCGCCGGTGCTCCTGAGGTAGCGATAGGCTGCCCACCCGGCGACCAGGAAGCCCGCGTATGAGATGTTGCCGACGAAGCGGTGCATGTTCAGCGGCATGTAAGTCGGGTTGAAGAAGGTCCAGCCAACGTTGGTCGCCGGAGCCTCCGAGGGGGTCATCATGTAGCTGGCAATCACGTTGATAAAGGTCATCTGGGTGAGGCCGAAGAGCCCGGTCAGAAAGCCGATGATTATGTGCAGGTTCTTCCGGTAGGCCAGCGTGTCCCAGGTATAGTACCAAGCGTATACCACTACCACCTCGCCCACGAACATGAAAGCCTCGGCCAGCAGCACCCAGAAGAAGGTATTCTGCATAAACGACCAGAAGACCGGGAAGAGGGTTATCAGGGCGAAAATGAACATGAGGGCCAGGAAAGATCCCGAGGCGAAGAGCAGGAGTTGAAACTTGGCCGCGCTCCGGGCGAACCGGTCGTAGTGAGGGCGCTTGGTGAGCACCCCCATATACTCCGCGATGGGACCTATGATCGCGATCCCGATCAGGAACGTGGAGATCAGCACGTGCGGCATCACCAGCATGGGGATCACGGTGTCCTTACCGATTCCCGGGATCTGGATATTATTTATGGGCATCTCGACTACATCTCCTCTATCCGGCCGGAGTACCGCCGGTGAAAACGGCGATACGGGCCAGCGCGAGGAAAAGGTTCAGCACCACCACCAGTATCACCAGGAAACTTATAACGACAACCACCGGACGCTTGGCCGGGCTGTATACCGGCTCTCTGTCCAGCCACGGGATGGCGAACAAGAGCAGGACGAACAAACCCGGTACTACGACGTTCCCGAAGCTTATGAGCACCGCGCCGGGGAAGAAGATCAGCCACTGATCCAGGAAGAAGAAGAACCACTCCGGGCGCGGGACATAGTCCGTCGTGCTGAAGTCCGCAGGCTCGGTCAGCGGCACGGGGATTGCCCACGAGAGGGCCACGATGAGCGCCAGGAGCACGGCCGAAACCACGAGGTCGGCAAGAACCTGGTTGGGGAAAAACCCGTGGGTCTCGTCCGCCTCATCGAAAACATTCTCCTCAGTTATCTCCTCTTCCTCAACGAGATCTCGCTCGTCTCTCTCCGGGGCTTGCATCGCTCCACCTCCTTTCTCCTCACGGTACCGGGGCTAACCACGCGGGGTCCCATCATCTCCATCCTCGGGTCCCAACAACTCCTCCAGTTCCTCCGCCTGCCGGTTCTTGCGGAGCTTCGCAAGGCGCTCGGAGTACTCGAAAGCGGCGCCGAACTCACCGTGCAGGCGCAACAGAAACAAGTGGACACCGATAAGGGGTGCGAGCAGGGCCGGCAGGAGCCAGACGTGAATGGTGAATACCCTGGAGAGCGTGGCCGGCCCCACCGTGTCGCCACCCAGCAAGAACGAGACCATCCAGCCGCCGATGAGCGGCGTGTAGGAGGCTATCTTCATGCCTACCTCCCAGGCGTAGAAGCCTTCCTGGTCCCAGCGCAGCGCGTAACCGGTGAACGCGAGAATGGTTACTATCAGTATCAGGGCGACGCCGACGACCCAGTTCAACTCGCGCGGCGGCTTGTAGGCCCCGGAGAGGAAAGTTCTCACCATGTGCAGCCCGATCACCGCCAGGAGCAAGTTCGCCGACCAGAAGTGGATCCCCCGGACCAACCACCCGAAGTATGCGTCCTTCATTATGTAGTAGATGGAGCTCCAGGCGTGGTCCGTGCTAGGCACGTAGTAGAAGAGCAGCAGGATGCCGGTCAAGAACTGGACTGTTATCAGGAAGAGCGTGGCGCTCCCCAGAGTGTAGATCCACATGCCCCTCTTGGGGGTGGGCTCGTAGAGCTGCTTCTCACCGATGGAAATGATCCTGGTGCGGTCCTCCATCCAGCCTGCGAATTCCCGGCCCCTCTCTCGCATCCGTCCTCTGACTCTCGCCATCATGCTCCCGTACCCTCCCTTCTCAGACCACCCACGGCGTACCCTGGGCGAACTCGTGCTTAATGCGGATGGTGCCGTCCTCTCGGATCTCGAAGATGTAGCGCCACAAGCCGTGCGGCGGCGGACCTCCCACGTGGGCGCCGTTTATGGTGTAGATGCCCCCGTGGCAAGGGCACAGTATCTGTCGGTCCGCCGGGCTCCAGCGCACCGGACAACCCATGTGAGTACAGGCGTTGCTCATGACGTTGAGCTTCTTCTTGAGCGCCTCTATCTCGGAGGCCGAGAGCTTGCCCTTGTCCTTGCCCTTCACGCGCTCCGGCATCTTGCCGCCTTGCCAGGAGACGAGTACGGCGTCGGTTATGGTCCCGACCCCGGCGTTCGGCTGGCCTGCGCTGTAACTCTGCTTCTGTGGAAACTCCACCCGGAAGGTCTCCGGCTCCCCGGAAGGTATCTCGAAGACCGAGCCCACCACCCTCCAGACATTGGGGACGTCGGTCTTCCCCCGAAACATGACTTTGATCGAAGGACCCAAGGCATAGACGAAGGGCGGGATGGTCAACACGGCCCCGACGAAAGACCCCAGTCCCCCCATCAGGAGGAACTGGCCCCTGGTCATCTTTTCCTTTTTTATCTCTTCCGCCAAGCTACAACTCCCTTTTTCGGAGAGGACTCTCTACTAACCTCCGGACGGTAGTCTCCGGACTTGCTGGGGGTTCACGGGGCTCGTGCTGTGCACCCGGTACTGGGGCTGCCCGTAGATCGTGTAGGGATCTCGGGAGTTGGACTTCATCAGGCCCATCCCCAGCGCCACGGTGGCGGCCAGCACGCCCAGCGCCATCAGCGACGCCCGGTAGGCGCCGCCCGGGCTTCCGTACTCGAACAGCCTCCGTCCCCGGACGTAGACGACCAGCGACCCGAGGGTGGCGATCACCATGATGAACATCGCGATGTAGCGCGCCCAGAACACCGGGAACATCGCGATCGGAGAGACGGAGTACGCTCCGGCCACCACCGCGACGAGCGCATAGGCGCGGATCGCGCTCCTCCCCCGGCGCTCCGGGTGTCTTACGGCCCCCAGATACATCGCCGCGTTCGAGAACACGAAGAGCAGCACGACCATGAACAGGTTGATGTACAGCATGTGGGAAGCGAAGCTGCCGGAACCGGCCCCCGTGCCCGTCAGCCGCTCGTAAGGCCCCCCGGTACCCGGTACGGGAGAATTTGCCGGCGTCCAGCCCAGCGACTTCAGGGAGTAGGCCACCGCGAAGCCGGCGAACGGCTGCAAAAGCAAGAACCCGGTTCCCCACACCACGCCCATCGAGCCCGCCCAGTCGAAGAACTTCTTGTCCTCCTCCTTTTTGGCCCACGCGTACATGAAGGCCGCCCACCCCGCGATCGCGTACGCCGGCCAGGAGAGGTTGGCGAAGGTCCGGTGTATGTCCAGCGGCACGAACATGGGATTCCATATGCTGCTCCAGGCCGAGCCGAGACTGCTGCCCGATGCGGTAGCGCCAGCGCCAGGACCGCCACCCGTGGTCATGTACGTGTCCATACTGGTCAGGAGCGTCTGCCAGAGCAGGATGGCCAGCGCGGCCACGATCCCCGCCGCGATGCTCCGGTGCTGCGTCCTGTAGTGGTAGAAATAGAATGCGTAGATGGTGACTCCCATGGAGATCATCGCGATCACCGGGACGAACCAGAAGAAGCGGGTAAAGAGAACTGCGGCCACCCTGGGGTAGAAACCGACCAGAAGCACCAGGAACATACCCGCGAGCGTCGCGCCGAAGCTGAAGGTCAGCACGTTGAACTTGGCCATCGCGGACGCGAGACGCTGCATCCTGAGGTTCCCTACCCGCTTCCCCCAGACCTGAAAAAGCGGCGAGGCTATAGCGTAACCTATGAAAAGCTGAGCGAAGAACATGTGGGAGAGCATGACTATTCCCACGAGGCCACGGGTTCCCAGGTACGAAAAATGGGTGGGAGGGAGCTGTGATCCTTGTAGAGCCAGATAAACTTCCGTTGGAGATCCCACCCGCGCCTCCCTCAGACTTCCTGCGCTTGTTCCGTGACATGCCTCTCGCCGCTCCGCCCCTCAGGGCCGTGCAGCACGGCACCGTGCACTGCCCTGGGCATCAGCCACCGCTCGATCACGTCGAAGTAAATCCCCCGCTCCCTGAATACCCCCCAGACCGCCCTGAGCGCCCGCGGCTCGGCGACGCTGGCGAATAGCAGGACCTTGCCTTTCTCGAACTCGTCATCCCAGAACCCCGCTTCCTCGGAGGGCGCCTCCATGTCGGTCAGGATGGGCGTGGCGCCCGCCTTCATGAAAGCGGCTACGGCCAGAATCGCGGCCACCC
>JBBPZT010000047.1:0-7011 GCA_038198625.1 Rubrobacterales bacterium | reverse complement strand
TTCCTCAATGGCCGCTGACAGGTTGCCTCTCACCATCGCCCAGCGCGTCGGCGCAACTACGGAGGATGTCCAGCAGTCGCAGCCGCTCGTCTTGTTCCAACCCGGATAGCATGCGCCGGCTGATCCCGTCGGCTATCTCGTCAGCCTGTACGGTTAGCTCTGCGCCCACTTCCGTCAGGTAGGTTTGCAGCACCCGGCCGTGTACCGGATGTCTCCGGCGCTCGATGAGCCCGGCCTCGTTCAACTTCGTGACGATGACGTTCATCGTCTGCGGCGTTACGAAGCTCCGCCGGGCAAGCTCCGCCCCCGATAAACCCGGCTCCGCCGCCAGCGCGCTCAACGTTGCGTACTGTGGAGTAGTCAGACCGTCTTTCCGCAAACCCCGATCCATGCTGAGTCTCAACGCGTGCTGCACACGCTTCAACTCGTACCCAACCTCACTCTCCACGGTGCTTTTGCTCATGCCCAAAACTCCCTCTTGAATATTGCAAGTGTACTGATATAGTGTCAGTGTAATGATAAGTATAGCGTGAAAGGAGAAGAACAGATGGCGAGGGTAATTGGGCCTGATTTCGTGGCTTTGCAGGTGCGGGATCTGGATGCTTCCAAGCAGTTCTATACGGAGTGGTTGGGGCTCGAAGTGGACCCGAATGGGCCTCCGGGCGCGGTTGTCTTCCGGACGGAACCCGTACCGTTCGCGGTTCGGGAGCCGCTGGTGGACCTCGACGCGGTTGACAGGTTGGGGTGGGGCATCGCTCTATGGATGAAGTGCGATAGCTCCGACGAGCTTTGCCGTTCGTTGAGTTCCGGCGGGATCGAGATAGCGCAAGAGCCGTTCGACAGTCCATTCGGGAGGACGTTCGCCTTCGTGGATCCAGACGGCTACACGGTCACGGTCCACGGTGGCTGAACGTTTCGAGATAGATCCAGCCGGACCGTACTCATTAGAGGCGAGCGTGCGGTTCCTCGAAGGGTTTGCTCCCGCGGCCTACAAGGGGAGTGAGGCGGGACATCTCCACCTCGCCTTCGTGACCGACGGCGGGGGAGAGGCCGCCGGGGTGTGCGTGCGCTCCAAGGGAGAGGCAGTCGTCGGTGAAGTGTTCGGTGGGGCGGACCCGGAGGTGGTGAAGGAGCAAGTTTCGCGCATACTCTCGCTCGATGTCGACGGGTGCGGCTTCCCGGAGGTCGGTCGGAGGGACGCGGTGATCGGGCGGTTGCAGCGGCGGTATCCGGGGCTCAGGCCGGTGCTCTTCTACTCTCCCTACGAGGCGGCGGCGTGGGCGATCATCGGGAACCGCATTAGGATAGTGCAGGCCGCGAAGGTCAAGGCACGGATGGCGAGAGAGTTGGGTGCGGCTGTGGAGATTCATGGCGAGCCGGAGCACGTCTTTCCCGCCCCAGAGCGTCTAACGCGTCTCGAAGGGTTTCCGGGGCTGTCCGGTCGCAAGGCCGAGTATTTGCGGGGTCTCGGGCGGGCGGCGATGGACGGTAGGCTGGACGCGAACCGGTTGCGTTCGGTTGCCGGGCATCGGGCCATTTTCGTCGGGCTTGATCCTGCTGCGCGGCTCCGGCTCCCTGGACGAGCTTCCGGCGAGAGAGCCGAGGCTCCGCCGGGCGGTAGCGACAGCCTATGGACTAGACGAACCGCCAGATGACGCCGAGTTGGAGAGGATCGCTGAAGACTGGAGACCTTACCGTACGTGGGTGAGCCTGTATCTGCGGACGATGCTAGAGGAGGAAACTGGGGAGATCTCCGGCCAGCGACCAAAAGCGCGACCTGGCCGCTAAGCCCAAGGCAGGCCCCAGAGCACCAGGTCGCTGTCTTCTGGAGCTTGGTCGGACCGGCCGGGCGGCCGACGTACTCGCATCCTTCCGTCCGTACTAGACTGCCACGTCCGCCCGTGCTTCCTACTTGCTACTGTAGAGGCCGAACTCGTTGCCATCAACGTCCTTGAGCCGCGCCCACATCCCCCAGGGCTGCTCGGAAGGCTTCTCGGAGAATTCCACGCCGCGTCCGCTTAATTCCTCGTGGGTGGCGTAGATATCATCGCACTCGAGAATTGTGTTCGCCCAGGTTCCAACGCGGTCTTCCGGACCGGCGGCTTCCAGTACGATATTGGTCTCGGCATTCTTCGGGGCCACCGTAATCCAGCGGGCGCCCTCTCCCATAGGCTGGTCGTCCCGCTTCTCGAAACCCAGGGCGTTCGTGTAGAAATCGAGCGCCTTATCCTGGTTACGGACGGGCACGGCGACCGTTCCTATTCTGGTGATCATCTGTTCTCCTTTCCTGGCCTGTACTCTCGCCTGAAGAATACTTGGCCGCTACCATCCTAACTTCTTCTATCTTGCTCTTATGTTTGCAGAGACTCGTTCGAGCAAGAGCACGAGTAGCGCGACCAGGACGGGGGGATCCGTGTTTCGTGGCGGACGTAGCGTGACGTCTGTAGGGTCGCTGGTCTTGCCGGTGCTTATCAGGACCGGGCTCATGCCTCGGCCTACACGTATGGCAGTGTCAGGCAAGAGGTAAGCCAGAGGATCTACGCAACGGGGCAGGGCGGCGGCCATGAGTTGGTAGCAGCCGTCGGGCACGGGAGGCAGCATATAGGCACCGGGAGAGGTCAGGATTGTGCCGGCTACCGGACGGCGCTGCGGAATAGCGCCTGGGAAGAGCCCGACGAAGATCAGGGCCTCGTCGGTATCCGGCGCGGTGATCTGTCCGTGCATCCCGGCAACGTACGAAGGAGATGGAAATGGGTCGGCCGCTGTGAGGAGGTCCAGGACCGGGGCCGCTTCTTCGGGTAGGCGACGCAGCCTGCCGGGTGACATCCCCACGAGTCGCTTGAAGCGGGTCGTGAAGGTGCCCAGACTGCTGTACCCGGTCTCGAAGCAGATCTCGCTCACGCTCAGGTCCGTGGTCAGAAGCAACCGCTTGGCTTCCTCTAGGCGGAGGGCGGATAAAAACTCGCCAGGCGGTACGCCTGTCACCCTGCGGAACGTGCGGGCGAAGTGGTAGGGACTGAGGTGCGCGATATCGGCCATGTCGCCCAACGACAGCGGACAACCCACTCCCTTTCGCATCTCCGCGATGACCTGTTCCACCGGCGCGGGCTGGAACGCTTCCACACCGTAGAGGCTATCCGCGTCGTTCTCCGTCCGCTCCAGGAACATAGCATCCTCATCCAGGTTTGCCCGGCAAGACAAGTATTACGGAGAGGATGCCGTATCTCAACGGCGTTTTATCTGGAGGCTTGGATCTCCTGCCGCGCCGCACGCGGAACATACAGCCGGTGCACGTAATCCTGGACCATGCGCTGCGTCGAGAACCGCGGGGCGACCGTGGTTATGGCTTCCCTCATCACCTCGACCCAGCCCCACGGCACGCCAGCCTCATCGCGGTCGTAGTAGAGGGGGATCAGGGCTTCCTCCAGCGTCCGGTAGAGGGATTCGGAGTCGGCGGCATCCTGCTCTTCCTGGCTGGCGTATTCTTTCTCTTCGCCGATCTTCCAGCCGTTCTTGCCGTTGTACGCTTCGGGCCACCAGCCGTCGAGTACGCTGAAGTTGGGGGCTCCGTTCAGGGAGGCTTTCTGGCCGCTCGTGCCGCTTGCCTCCAGGGGACGACGCGGGTTGTTGAGCCACACGTCCACGCCCTGCACGAGGTGGCGGGCAATGTTCATGTCGTAGTCTTCCAGGACTACTATGTGGCCGGCGAGATCCTCCGCACCGGCTGCGGCATAGAGCGTCTGTATGAACTCTTTGGCCGGCTCATCAGCCGGGTGGGCCTTTCCGGCGAAGACGAACTGGACGGGCCGACCAGCGTTCTCGACGATCGTGCGCAGGCGGTCGGGGTCGCGTAGGAGCAGGGTCGCCCGCTTGTAGGTTGCGAAGCGGCGGGCGAAGCCGAGGGTGAGCGCGTCCGGGTCTAGCTTCTGAACTGAGGAGCCGCCGGTGCGCTCGCGCTGGAGGCCGAGGCGTCCGTTGACGAAGTCGACCATCTTTCGCTTGGCCGAATGGTGTGTGTTCCAGAGGTCTTCGGCCGGTAACTCGTCCACGAACGACCAGGCCGAGGTGTCCTGGACCGAGTCGCGCCAGGCGCGGCCGGCTGAATGCCTCTCGAAGAGACCGTCCAGGGCCGGGGAGAGCCAACTCCAAGTGTGGATGCCGTTGGTCACGTGGGTTATGGGCCGGTGTCCGTCCTTTTGGAAAAGGTAGTCCCACATCTCCAGGGAGACGTCGCGGTGAAGCTCAGAGACGGCATTGCGGGCTGTCGAGAGGTTCATTGCCAGCACGGTCATGTTGAAGGTTGGTCCCCACTCTTCCTGCTTGTGGCCGAGCTGCCACAGCTCCTCTTTACTGGTGTCCAGCGCCTCTGGCCAACCGGTGGTGAACTCGCTGAAAAGGTCCTCGGGGAAGGCGTCGTGGCCGGCTGGAACGGGGGTGTGGGTGGTAAAGACGGTGCTCCGGGTGACGTGGTCTCTGGCTTCGGGGAAGCTCGCGCCTCCTTCGACTTGCTCGCGCATCCGCTCCAGGATGGAGAAGGCCGCGTGGCCTTCGTTCATGTGGAAGACGGCAGGATCGAGGCCGGCGGCCCGCAGGGCGCGGACGCCTCCGACGCCCAGGATCATCTCCTGGGAGATCCTGGTTCGGGAGTCGCCGCCATAGAGGCGGGCGGTGATCCGGCGGTCCTCCTCATTGTTATCCGGTACGTCCGCGTCGAGCAGGAGTAGAGAGACGCGGCCCACCTTCGCCTTCCAGACCTTCAGGTGAAGCTCGCGGCCGGGGAACGGGACGGAGACCTGGATCTCTCGGCCTTCGGCGTCGCGGGCGGGGAGGACGGGGCGGTTCTCCGGGTCGAGTGGTTCGTAGGCTTCTTGCTGGGCTCCGTTCTCGTCCAGGCGCTGGCGGAAGTAGCCCTGCGAGTAGAGGATGCCGACACCGACCAGCGGGACCCCCAGGTCCGAGGCGCTCTTGACGTGATCTCCGGCCAGAACGCCGAGACCGCCAGAGTAAATCGGCAAGGACTCGTGCAGCCCGAACTCGGCCGAGAAGTAAGCGATGGTCCCGACACCTGGGTAGAGGCGCCCCATCCAGGTGTCGGGGCGTGAGAGATATGAGTCGAGGTCTTGCAAAGCATACTGGTACGCTTCCACGAAAGCGGCGTCTTTAGCGGCGGTTTCGTGGTTGGCGGTCTCGCTCAGGAGCCGGACCGGGTTGTGCTCGGTCGCTTCCCAGAGGTGCGCGTCGAGGTCGGCGAACAGCTTCTGCGAACCGGGACGCCAGGTCCATAGGAGGTTGTGGGCCAGTTCGGGGAGGCGATCCAGCCCGGCCGGAGCGTTTAGGTTCATGTTGTGTACCGTTTCGTTCTAGGTTGCGTGCCGAGTGAATTCTAGGTGGAAACTTCCCCGATGCAACCCGGAGCGGCGGACGATGGATGGAATGTCCTATCCGCCGCGAGAAGTCGCCTCTCACCGGGTACGGACCTACGTTGAGCAATTGAGGCTGTCCGCCGGCTGCGGGAGACACTTGCCGTGGTGGCAGCGTCTTCCGAATGCCTAAGCTCAGCGCGAGAACCTTGGTGCGGCATCCATCCGGCTTACAGGTGGTTTCAAAATCTCCTCTGTAGGTTGTCGAAGCAAACCAGGGCGCATGCCAACTGTAGAAACGCTTCGTGGATGTCCGCCCGCTCGTATCGCACTACCAACCTCCGGTAGGAGGCCATCCAGGAAAAAGTTCGTTCGACAACCCAACTGCGGGCTGCGCTCGAGCAGGTGCATCTGAAGGTCGCCTACGACTCTCTCAACTCAGGGATCACCGAGCGAGTGGTCTTCCCCTACGGCCTGTACGCTTCGCAGGGCTACTGGTACTGCGCCTGCTTCGACCACAAAAGGGGGTCGAACGTCCCGATGAGGGCCGACCGCTTCCTCTCCGTCGAAAGGGCTGAAGGCTTCGAGCCGCCGCAGAAGCTCTCCGTCCAGGGCTGGATGAACACCGTGCCGCAGAAGGTTGCGGCGGCCGGTGAGCGGCTCCGGGTACGGGCACGGGTCACCGAGCGCGGGAGGAAGAGCTTCGAGCTTGCGTCCCTGTTCGGCAAGATCACGCCCGAGGCGGGCGGCGCTATCGAGGTGGACATCCCGCGCTCGGAGATCGACTACTACGCTTCACGCCTGTTGAGCGTCGGGACGGATGTCTTCGTGGACTCCCCGCCGGAGCTGGTCGAGGCCATCGAAAACAAGGCTTGCGAGATCGTACGTCTCTACCGGCTCCAAACCTCGTAGCACCAGGACGGGACGAGGTCCGCAAGTGCGCCGTGAAGCCAAAGCCACCATCCTTGCCAAAGACTTCACGAGACTCTGAGCGGACCGTCCATAAGAATTTTGTAACGCGCTCTTAGGAGATCGCCGCTTTCAGGACATCCCGCAAGGGTGTTGGCTCTCGGCCGATGAGGCGGGCGAGGGTCGGGTCGGCCGGGGCGAACTCACCCTGTCGGCTCGCGGCGAAGAGGCCGAGGAGCATGTCGGCCCCCGGCTCGGGAGTACCGTTGGCGACCAGGCCGTCCCGGTACTCGTCATCCGGCACGACGACCCGCCGGATCTGGCGTCCCGTAATCTCCGAGGCGATCGCCGCGATGCCGGCGGCGTCGACCGCTTCGGAGGCGGTCAGGTCTGGGGTCGGGCCGTCGATACTTTCTCCGGTCAGGATGATCGCCGCCGCTTCGGCGAGGTCGGCACGGGTCGTCCAGGCGACCGGCCCATCCTCCGGCGCGACCAACTCGCCCGTCTCGAGGGCGTTGCCGATCATCATCATGGGCGTTGGCGAGGCGTAGAAACCGTTGCGGAGCGAGGTGAAGTCCACGCCGGATTCCCGGAGCGCCTCCTCGGTACCGGCGTGATTGTGCATCGGAGGGAACGGCGAGGACGGATTAGAGCCCATGTGGCTCGTGTAGAGAATCCTGCCGGCGCCGACTGTCTTGGCCGCGTCGATCGCTGTGGGATGCTGGCTGATCGCCGAATCTCC
>JBBPZT010000046.1:0-9111 GCA_038198625.1 Rubrobacterales bacterium | reverse complement strand
CGTAGACGCCGAGACGGAAAAGCAAATTCAGGAAGCCCTCCAGGAGACACTCGGCGGGGCAGCAAGCTCGAACAGGACGACGTTTATCGTGGCCCACCGGCTCTCGACGATCCTGCTGGCCGACCGCATCCTTGTCCTGGACAAGGGCCACGTGGTCGAGTCCGGGACGCACAACGAGTTGGTCGTCCGAGGCGGCCTCTACGCCGGGATGTACGGCCCTGGCGAAGAGAGGCTGGCCTCCGCATGAGTTCGGGTACGGAACGGCTGAAAAACTATCTGCTTGGATTCCCGCTGCTGCGGCTCTTCGCGTTCGCGGCCCCTTACAAGGCGCGGCTCGCGGTGCTCGGGTTCGTCATAGTCCTCTCGACGGCGGCGGACATCGCCGGACCCCTGATCGTCGGCTACGCCATAGACTACGGGCTCGGGCAGAAAGGCGGAGTAAGGAGCGATCTGCGGGTGGTGTATCTCGCGGTCGGCTTCTACGTTTTCGTGAACGTCGCGGCGTGGGTCCTGGGATATTTGCAGACCTTCGGGATGGGCTGGGTTGGACAGCACATGATCCTCGATCTCAGAAACACTCTCTTCGGACACCTGCAGTCGTTGAGCTTGCGCTTCTACTCCGAGCAGAAGGCCGGTTGGATCATCTCGCGCCTGACCAACGATATAGAGAACTTCACGAACCTCCTAAACGACGGCGTCCAGAATCTGGCGAAAAACGGGCTCACCCTGATCGGGGTGTTCATCGCCATCTTCATCCTCGACTGGAAGCTGGCGCTCGCCGTGACGACGGTCTTCCCGGTCATGATCATCTGTACCGCCGTCTACCGGGTCCAGAGCATGAAATCTTTCCGGCGCGCCCGCGAGGCCATCGCCGAGCTCGCCGCCTTTTTGCAGGAGAACGTCTCCGGTATGCGCGTCGTGCAGGCATTCACCCGCGAGGAGCGGGCGCGGGAGGACTTCGACGGACGCAACCACGCTTATCGCCGGGCCAACTCGCGGGCCAGCCTCCTCTCCGCCATCTACTTTCCGGGGGTCGAGTTTCTGAGCGCGGTGGCACTCGCCATCGTGTTGCTCTACGGCGGGTTCCGGGTCGTGGGCGGCGAGATGACGCCGGGGCATCTGGTGGCGTTTATAGGGCTGCTGAACATGTTCTTCCAGCCCATCCAGCAGCTCTCGCAACTTTACTCCGACCTCCAGAGCACCCTGACCTCCCTGGAGAAAGTCTTCGCCGTGCTCGACACGGAGTCGGATCGGGCCGACCAGCCGAGCGCCCGGAGCCTGGAGCATATCGACGGTAAGATCTCATTCGACCGGGTTGACTTCGCCTACGGCGAGGACCCGATCCTCGAAGACGTGAGCTTCGAGGTAGAACCAGGCGAGACCCTCGCCATCGTCGGCGAGACAGGCGCCGGGAAGAGCACCATCGTCAAGCTTCTCTCCCGCCTCTACGACCCAACCGGCGGCAAGGTCCTGGTGGACGATAAAGACTTGCTCGACATCCGAGGCTCCTCGCTGCGAGAAAGGATGGGCGTTGTCCTGCAGGACACGTTCCTGTTTACCGGGACCGTCGAAGAAAACATCCGCTACGGTCGTCCCGGCGCGACGCGTGAGGAAATAGTCGCCGCCGCCGAGGTGGTTGGGGCAGACGAGTTTATCCGGAACTTCCCGGATGGTTACGAGACGCAGGTGAGAGAGCGGGGCGGAAGGCTCTCTGTCGGCGAGCGGCAGCTCATCTCCTTCGCCCGCGCCCTCCTTGCGGAGCCACGCATCCTAGTTCTGGATGAGGCGACGAGCAGCGTGGACCTCGCCACCGAGGCCCGCATAGAAGAGGCGCTACAGAAGCTCCTCGTCGGACGCACCTCGGTAGTCATAGCCCACAGGCTCTCGACCATCCGGCGGGCCGACAGGATACTGGTGTTGAGCAACGGGCACATCGCGGAGCAGGGGTCGCACGAGGATTTGATCTCCCGTCCCTCGGCCTACCGCCGCCTCTACGAATCCCAGTTCGCCGCTTAGAGAAAACTATAAAGCGACGCGGACGCGAAGTATTTTCCTAGTCGTCGCGGCCGTGGACCTCGGCAGGCGGGCTAGTCGCCTCGACGGCGGTGAAGGGCTTGAGGATCTTGTACGTGTGTGATGCTCCTTGCGGTACGAGCCAGGAGTCGCCTGGCTCGAGCAGCACCATTTGCCCCTCGATGTGCAACTCGGCGCTTCCCTGGATGACATATCCGACGGTCTCGTAGTCTCTCTTCTCCTCGGGCTTGGGCTCTCCGGAGTCTTCCCTGTCCCACAGGCGCATCGAGACCGACTTGCCGCTCACGAGGTACTTCTGCCCCATCTCACCCTTCGGCGAAGTCTTGGAACTAACTTTCTTTACGCTCTTATCCGTAGCCACAACTTACTCCTGACTCTTGCTGTTTATTCTCCATACTCTACCCAGCTTCCGGAAAGATTACTCAGCGTCGCCCACCAACCGTAGGGTCTTGGAGTTCTTCCAGAGGCAGGTCGAAGATGGTCTCGACCTTCGTGTAGTTGCCGGCGAGACGCCCGAGCGGCTGGAGATTAGCGAGGTCGATCCGGCCGTTCTGGTAGAGGTCGTCGCGGACGTGGAAGCGGACCATCCTACCGATGACGAGGTGGTCGGAGCCGAGAGGCAGCACGCGGTCGAGCGTACACTCCATGCTCACGTTGGCTTCCTCCACGCGCGGCGCTTTTACGACCTCACAGGAGGCAGGGGTCAAACCCGAGGCCTCAAACTCGTCTGTCTTTGGCGGATGTGCTTTGGACGACTCGTGCATGTTGTTTGCGAGCGGCATCGAGACGACATTTATGACGAACTCGCCCGTCTGCTCGACGTTGTCCAGCGTGTCCTTGGTCGGCTGGTCGTCGGAGGTGCGCGGCCCGACGCTGATGCAGAGCATGGGCGGGTTGCGGGAAGCGACGGTGAAGAAGCTGAAAGGCGCGAGGTTTCGGACGCCGTCGCGACTCACCGTCGAGGTCCACGCTATCGGGCGGGGAACGACGGAGCCTATCAAGAGCTTGTAGCAGCTCTGTGGGTCGAGCGTATCCGGGTCGATGATCATGGAATTGCTTACCCGGTTTCCGTCGGTAAGCAGAGCGGGCAGAGGCCGCGCATTAGAACTGTCTTGCGTTCGACCAAGAACTCTCTATGCTCGGAAACGTGAAGGTCCTCGACGCCTTCCACGTGTACATCGTAGAGTCGATCACAGCTCCGGCAGCGAAAGTGTTGGTGCGTGGGGTCCGGGTTGGGGTCGTAGAGAACGGCGCCGCGATTATCGACCGCTTGCAGAAGCCCTGTCTCCACGAAAGCCGAGAGCGTGTTGTACACCGTCGCCCGCGACAACTCGGGCAACTTACCCCGGGCCTGTCCGAATACCTCGTCGGCGGTGAGGTGCCTGTTGGTCTCCCCATCGAAGGCGGACCACACGGCACGCCGCTGCGGGGTGACCCTCATGCCCGCCGCCCTGATCCTCTCTTCTATACCTTCGCTCCCTCGATCCATACGCATCTAAAGAAGTATTTTACTCATGTTTAACCTTGAGCGTTTTTAGAAGCAAGAAAAACGGCGCCGCGGCGTCGAAGTACGGCCGCACCGTTGATTCGCCGTAGAGTTCCGTCCAGTCGGTTTAGAATAGATTGGCGAGCTCGTCCTCGTCAGCCGGGTCTATGTCCAGGTCATACATCAGCGTGATCTCGTTCAGATCCGGCACCAGGCCGCCCTCCAATATAGCGTCCCGACCTCTCGCGCTCCTCGCCGGTATCCAACTGCTGACCGTTCCAGATCTCCGAGAGGTGCCTGTAGTCATCGTGGCTGAAGCGGTACATGAGCCGGTGGTAGCCTTTATCGATGAACGATCCATATCGAAGAACCCGAGGGCCCTTGGGAAAAGGAGAGTGCCACCCTCGCGCTGAGAGTGGCACTCTGTTTGAGATGAAGCCGCGTTATTTTTGGTTAGTTTAGGAGTGTGGTCCGGCTTCCAGCACCTCTTCGGATACCTGCGCCTCGAACTTCTGGAAGTTGTCCACGAAGAGGCCGGCGAGCTTCTCGGCCTGCTCTTCGTAGGCTTCTTTGTCGTCCCAGGTCTCTTTGGGGTTCAGTATCTCGGTCGGGACGCCGGGGACTTCCTTGGGTACGTTCAGGCCGAAGAAGGGGTCCTTGTAGGTCTCGGCGTCGTCCAGCTTGCCGGATATTACGGCCCGGACCATCTCGCGGGTGGCGGTGATGTCCACGCGCTTCCCAACGCCATAGGGACCACCGCTCCAGCCGGTATTTATTAGGTAGCAGCGAGAGCCGTGCTCCCTCAGCCTCTTCGAGAGCAGCCGAGAGTAGGTCGTAGCCGGTAATGGTAGGAAAGGAGATCCAAAACAAGTAGAGAATGTCGCCTCTACGTCGGATTCCATCTCCGCCTCCGTACCGGCGAGCTTCGCGGTGTATCCGGAGAGGAAGTAGTAGGCGGCCTGCTCGGGGGCGAGGGCGCTTATAGGTGGTAGAACGCCGAAAGCGTCGGCGGTCAAAAAGAGCACGGCGGAGGGGTGACCGCCCCGGCCGTCGGGCACGGCCCCCTCTATGTGCTCCAGGGGATAGGCGACACGGGTGTTCTCCGTCAGGGAGGCGTCGGAGTAGTCCGCCTCGCGCGTCCTGCGGTCCACGGCGACGTTCTCGAGGACCGCCCCGAAGCGGATGGCGTTGTAGATCTGGGGCTCTTTCTCGGGGCTGAGGTCTATGGTCTTCGCGTAGCAACCGCCCTCGAAGTTGAAGACGCCCTCGTCGGACCAGCCATGCTCGTCGTCCCCGATCAGGCGCCGCCCGGGGTCCGCGCTCAAAGTTGTCTTGCCCGTGCCCGAGAGGCCGAAGAAGAGCGCGACATCATCGTCTTCCCCGACGTTGGCCGAGCAGTGCATTGGGAATACATCGTGCTCTGTAGGCAGAACGAAGTTGAGAACGGTGAAGATACTTTTCTTGATCTCCCCGGCGTAGGCCGTACCGCACACCAGGACGATCTTGCGCTCGAAGTCGATACCCACGAAGGTTTCAGACTCGGTACCGTCCTCCTCGGGATCGGTCAGGAAGCCAGGGACCGAGATGACCGTCCATTCAGGGTCGAAGTCCTCCAGCTCCTCGCGGGAAGGCCGTCGGAAGAGCTGCTGGGCAAAGAGGGCCTGCCAGGCGTATTCGGTGACGACCTGGACGTTGAGCCTGTAACGCGGGTCAGCCCCGGCGTAGGCGTCGATGGCCCAGAGCTCTTCGAGGTTCTCCAGGTAAGCGCCGGCCTTTTCCAGGAGCGCCCCGAAAGCCTCGGAAGAGAAGGGCTTGTTGGTCTTTCCCCAGTCTACTCGGTCCTTCGTAACGTCGTTCTCGACTATGAAGCGATCTTTGGGGGAGCGTCCCGTACGTTTGCCGGTCCTGGCCACGAGGGCTCCGGTACCGGAGATCATACCCTCGCGGCGCCTGATGGAGGTCTCCACGAGCCTCGCCGGAGGCAGGTTTTCATGCACCGCCCCAAGATCCGACAGACCGAAGCTCTCCAGCACCGTCCTGCGTTCAACCAAGTCCATACTCAGTCCCTTTCACCCGTTTATTCAAGCTCGCCGCCGCCGGGCGGCGCCCCTCTCCCATAAGATGGGAGTCTAGCAGACAGACGGTACCTCCATCGCCGCGACGACGCCGTAAAAGCGTTCCTCAAAGATGCTCCGTCGCGGGACGCGTTTGATTGTGGGCTCGCATCCTGTATACTCAAGCGCACTACGTAACAGAGAACATACGTCCACGATCACCGAGATGCCGAACGTCAAGAGCGCATCTCTTTTTTTGTGTCCTGCGCCCGTCCTCTCCGTCGAGCGGCCGCCACGACGTAAGCTCCTTATGTGGTGACGACGACCACACACGGCAAGAGGAAGGAAACACTACACTTTGACGACGCAAACCCTAACAGAGGTCCGGCAAACGAACGCCCTGTTCACGGACCTCCTCATCTCCGGGCAACTACACAAAGCAATAGCGAATCAGGGATGGGAGACACCGACTCCTATCCAATCCCTGGCGCTACCCGCGCTGCTCGACGGCGAGGACGTGGTCGGCCTGGCCCAAACCGGTAGCGGCAAGACGGCCGCTTTCGCTATCCCCCTGATCGAGAGCATAGACCCGAAGGCACGAGGCATCCAGGCGCTCGTGCTCGCCCCGACGAGGGAGCTGGCGGCCCAGGCGGCAAGCGACATTACGAACCTCTCCCGTTACAGGCCGGTACGGCCGGTGGTTCTCTGCGGGGGGATATCAATAGGATCCCAGATAAAAACTTTGAGCAAACGCTCTGGTGGGGCCTCGGTCGTTGTTGGGACGCCGGGACGCATCCTGGATCACCTGCAAAGGGGCACGCTGAAGCTCGGCTCCGTACGGTACCTGGTGCTGGATGAGGCAGACCGGATGCTCGACATGGGCTTCGCCCCGGATGTCGGGCGCATCCTCTCGCACACTCCCGAGAAAAGACAGACCGCTCTATTCTCCGCCACGATGCCGGAGACCATACGCGGCATGGTAAAGAAGCACATGCGCTCCCCGAAGTGGCTCGCGGTGGAGTCGGAAGCGCCCACGGTTGACACGGTGGAGCAGGTTTCCTACCGGGTCGAGGGGCGCGAAAAGACGAGCGCCCTGCGCCTCCTGATCGACGGCGCGAAGGAACCGCGGGTGCTCGTGTTTCGGAGGACGAAGCACGGGTCGACCAAGCTCCACCGCCAGCTGGAGCGGGCCGGATACAAGGTGGGACTCCTGCACGGCGGGAAGTCGCAGTCACAGCGCGACAAGACGCTCGCCTCGTTCGCCAAGGGCCGTACCACGATCCTCGTAGCCACGAACGTCGCGGCCCGGGGGCTCGACATTCCGAATATCTCTCACGTCGTCAACTACGATCTGCCCGAGGACGTGGAGACTTACGTACACCGCATAGGACGCACTGCGCGCGCCGGCAAAGAGGGTATCGCGGTCACGCTCGTCGGCGAGACCGAGGTCAAGGATTTCGACAAGATCAAGCGCTCCCTGCCCGCGAAAGTGCGCGAGAGCTGCCTGCCCAACGCCGCCTGAATCACCCCTCATACGCGCTTGAATTCCGCCCGGAAGGGTAGGATCCGTCAAAAGCGTCAGGAGGGTTGTGATGAACGAGCGGTGGCAAGAAACCGAGATCAGAGAATACTCTTTCGAGGACGACGGCAGCATCCCCAACAACCGGGACCTGCCGCTGCTCCTCTACCCGCAAGCTCTCGGAGGTTCCGAGAAGTCTAGCGCGCGCTGTAAGGAGTTGCTCGCGGAGAACGGCTGGGGCGGCGCCTGGGTAAACGGCGTCTTCTCCTACCATCACTATCACTCCAACGCCCACGAGGTGCTATGCGTAACGGGAGGAAGCGCGAGCATCGCCTTCGGCGGGTCGGAGGGCGAAACCGTGGAGGTCGAAGCTGGCGATGTCGTGGTGATCCCGGCGGGCGTCGGGCATTGCAACAAAGGTTCGAGCGGCGACTTCACGGTGATCGGAGCCTACCCCCGGGGCCAGGAATCATACGACCTACGCATCGGTAAAGAAGGCGAGCGCCCCAGGGTGCTCGAGAATATCCGCAATGTCTCCACGCCGGAAAAAGACCCGCTGTTGGGCGAAAGTGGCCCACTACTTCAACGCTGGTCGAGGTAGCACTAGCCCAGGCTTACATGTCTCGGAAGATGATCGCAAACAGCGCCAGATTCGGGAGCCGGACCTGCTCCTGGAGTAGGTCCGGCGATGCTATCCTGTAGCGGTACGGGCGGGACCGGCGACGAGGAGACAAAACTTGCGGGAGATCCGGACGGATGAGGTTACGGAAGCGGTGCGGGAGTTGTGCATCGAGGCAAACACGCGCCTGCCGGAGAGCCATCTCGCGGCCCTGCAACGGGCGCTCGGTGAGGAGGAATCTCCCCTGGGACGAGAGGTTATAGAGAAGTTGCTTGAGAACGCCAGGGTTGCCCGCGAGAGGTGCGTAGCCTTCTGCCAGGACACCGGATACGCCGTCTTCTTCGTCGAACTCGGACAGGAGGTACGCTTCGTGGACGGTGAGATCGGCGAGGCCATAGACGAGGGCGTCCGGCGCGGCTACGAAGAAGGCTTCTTGAGGAAGTCGATCGTCAAGAGCCCCATAGAGCGAACCAACACCGGGGACAACACCCCCGCTATCGTCTACTATGACCTCGTTCCCGGCGACGGTTTGAAGCTCACGATGCTCGTAAAAGGGGCCGGCTGCGACAACATGAGCGCCTTGAAGATGCTTACCCCCGCCGAGGGAGTCGCCGCGATGAAGGAGTTCGTCGTCGAAACTATAGAGAAAGCCGGTCCGAATGCCAGCCCGCCCCTGACCGTCGGGGTCGGCATCGGTGGTCCGTTCGAGAAGGCGGCCCAACTCGCCAAGAAAGCGCTCACCCGTCCCTCGGGCGAGCCGAACCCGGACCCGCAACTCGCAGAGCTGGAGGAGGAGTTGCTGGAGGAGATCAACGCGACCGGCATCGGCCCCGCAGGCTACGGCGGCACTAGGACCGCGCTCGCGGTACACGTCGAGAGCTTCCCGACCCACATCGCCGCCTTCCCCGTCGCCGTAAACCTAGACTGCCACTCCCACCGCACCCAGTCCGTCGAGCTATGAGCGAGAACCCCGAGCCGATACGCATCGAAACACCCCTCCGTAAGGAGGACATCGAGCCCCTGAAGACCGGCGATGTCGTGCACTTGTACGGTGTGCTCTACACCGCACGCGACGCGGCCCACGCCAGAATAAAAACATCCATAGAGAATGGCGAGTCTCTTCCGTTCGACCCGGAAGGTCAGGTCGTCTACTTTACCGGACCGGCTCCCGCGCGCCCCGGACACGCGCTCGGGCCGGCGGGACCGACCACGGCCTCGCGCATGGACCCTTACTCGCCGCTCCTGATCGAACGCGGCCTGAGAGGCATGGTCGGCAAGGGTCTACGCTCCGACGCCGTACGGGAGTCGATGAGTCGACACGGCTGCGTCTACTTCGGGGCCGTCGAGGGTACGGCGGCGCTGCTCGCGGATCGCGTAAAAGAGGCGGAGGTCGTCGCCT
>JBBPZT010000045.1:0-2910 GCA_038198625.1 Rubrobacterales bacterium | reverse complement strand
TGTGCGTGGGAAACGTGCGATCCGGGCGAGCAGACGCTCCACCGGCCCGGTATGGGCGAGAGTGTAGCCGAGCACCAGGACTATCGAGATCTGGGCGATGAACGCCAGCAGCCCCGCGAGCCCGTCACCCCAACCCCGCAGCACCTCGATAGGACCGCTGTCCGTTAGTCCCAACGCCAGTAACGTCACCACGAACGTCAACACGATGGCGAAGACGAGGGCGTTCGGCACCCAGCGCTCCACAATGTTTACCAGAGGTCTCGCTACGGCTCTAAGCATTCAATCCCCCCTAAATTACAGATCCAATGCACCGCGCCTCTACCTCGAACGCGGTGGAACAAAAGACTCCTCCTACGCATACTCCACATCGACCGCTCCCCACCAGGATGCCGGTTATCTTCATTCAAGCGTAATGTGCCTGCGGTGTCAATTTCAGGAATGCCACCGGTTCCGTTGTCGTGGGTCCCGGGTTACTGTAGCCTGCGAGACTATGAATCAGGATCAGGAGATTTGCTTTCAGACAGCGACGGAGCTTGCCCGGGGCATCCGGTCGAGGGAGTTTTCCGCCGTGGAAGTAGCTTCGGCACACCTGGAGCGGATCGAAGCCGCCAACCCTCAGGTCAACGCCATAGTCACGCTGTTGCCGGAACAGGCGCTGGAAGACGCCCACGCTATTGATGAGGCGCTCGCGCGGGGCGAGGACCCCGGTCCGCTGGCCGGGCTTCCGGTCGCCCATAAAGACCTGGCGCTGACGAAGGGCGTTCGAACCACCTTCGGCTCGCCCATCTTCGAGGATTTCGTCCCGGAGGAAGACGCCTTGATCGTCGAACGGTTGAAGAAAGCGGGCGCCGTCACGCTCGGAAAGACGAACACCCCGGAGTTCGGGGCCGGCTCCCAGACCTACAATGAGGTCTTCGGAGAGACCCTCAACCCTTACGACACCACCAGGACCTGCGGCGGTTCGAGCGGCGGGGCGGCGGTGGCGCTCGCCTGCGGCATGCTGCCGCTCGCCGACGGGAGCGACATGGGAGGCTCGCTCAGGAACCCGGCCGGCTTCTGCAACGTCGTCGGCTTCCGGCCGTCTCCCGGCAGGGTCCCCTCGTGGCCGACCCAGACCGCCTGGTCCACCCTCTCCGTCGAAGGTCCGATGGCCCGCACCGTCGCCGACGCCGCGCTCATGCTCTCCGCCATCTCCGGCCCCGACCACCGCTCCCCCATCGCCCTGCCAGAACCTGGAGAGGTTTTTCTCGGTCCACTGGAGCGAGACTTCTCCAGCGCGCGAGTTGCCTGGAGCCGGGACCTCGGAGGGCTGCCGGTGGACACGCGCGTAACGGCAACTATAGATTCACAGCGCCACGTCTTCGAGTCTTTAGGCTGCGTGGTGGAGGACGATGAGCCGGACCTCGCGGACGCCGATGAGGTCTTCAAGGTGTTGCGGGCCTGGAGCTTCGAGCTAGCCTACGGGGACCTGCTGGAGGAGCACCGGGCGCGGATGAAAGATACCGTGATCTGGAACATCGAGGAGGGCCGGCGTCTGTCCGGACCGGTCTTGTCGCGCGCCGAACAGAAACGGACGGCCCTCTACCACCGCGTGCGGGCTTTCATGCAGCGGTACGAGTTCCTGGTCCTGCCGGTTAGCCAGGTGCCGCCGTTCGATGTAAAGCAACGCTACGTGACGGAGATAGAGGGCGTGGAGATGGAGACTTACATCGACTGGATGAAGTCCTGCTACTACGTCACCGTCATGGGGCTTCCGGCCGTCTCGGTGCCGTGCGGTTTCACGCCGGAAGGATTACCTGTTGGAGTCCAGATCGTTGGCCGCCATCAGGACGACCTCGGTGTCCTCCAGCTCGCCCACGCCTTCGAACAGGCAACGGGATTCTGGAAGCGTCATCCGCCCGTCGCGGGTTAGGATCTCTACAGCTTCCCGGCGGCGCCGACGATGAGCCGGGCCGCCGTGATGAGCATGAGGGCGGCGAAACCACGCCGGATGTATGTCTCCGGTAGCCTGTCCCGCAGCGTAACGCCGAGCCAGGCTCCGAAGATTGCGCCGAGGACGAGCGGTGGCAGGCCGCCGAGCCGGACCAGCCCGCTCGCCAGGTAGCCGGAGGCCCCGGAGATGCCGGTAAAGAAGTTGATGGCGAGGCTGGTCGAGACCGAGCGCTTGAAGCGCAGGCCGAAGCCGAGGCTCATGAGGGGGGTCATCATCGCCGCGCCCCCGATGCCGACGAAACCGGCCAGGATGCCGATGCCGACCCCGGCGAGGAGCACCAGAACGGGAGGAATACCGCGCGCTCCCTCCCGCGGTCCGGAGCGTCCCCGAAACGTCGGGTAGGAGAAGAGTATGAGGAAAGTGGCGAAGACCAGCTCGACCAAGACCTCGGGAACGCTGCGGCTGATCGCCACCCCGACGAGCGCGGAAGGGGCGACCGCGAGCGCCATCAACACCATCACCTTCCAGTCCACGGGGTCTTCGCTACGGAGGCCGCGCAACGTGCCTGATAAGGCGGTGAAGATGGTCAGAACCAGGCTCGCCCCAACGGCCTCCCGGATTCCCCATCCGGCGATGTAGATAAGACCGGGCACGAAGACGACCGCCCCACCGATCCCGACTATCCCCGAGAGCGTCCCACCGAACAGCCCGATCAGGGCCAGAATAACGAGGTCCCAGAGGTGCATCGCCGCCGGCTCCGGTAGCCTAACGCGGCGGTTCGTCGAAGACTTCGGAGGTGTGCTCTCCCAGGATCGGCGGGGCTTCGGCGACGCGGCTGCCCGAGCGGTCGTAGGAGATGGGAGAGCCGGGCAGCCGGATCTCACCGAGCGTCGAGTGCCGCACCAAGTCCACGAGGTTCAGGTGATCGATCTGCGGAGAGGCGTACGCTTCATCGAGCGACCGGATGCGTCCGGCAG
>JBBPZT010000044.1:0-7299 GCA_038198625.1 Rubrobacterales bacterium | reverse complement strand
TACAGCACCGTAGGCTCCAGCCAGAGCGGAGGGAACGCCCAGAACTTCACCCCGGACCGGCAAGGCTTGCTCCCTGTGGGATCCAAGGCCCCCGACTTTACCGTCAAGACCATAGACGGCGGCAAGGGCTCCCTCGGTGGTAACAACAGCAAGTCCGCCACGTTGCTCGTCCTCTTCGCAAGCTGGTGTCCGCACTGTCAGGCGGAAGCGCCGACGATCAGCTCGCTCGAAAAGAAATACCCGGACCTGCGGGTGGTGATGGTGAGCATTCCGGACAAGAAAGCCGGTTGGGAGCGGGGAGACAATCTCCAGAACGTACGTAAGTTCGTAAACACCTACTATATAAAAGGCCCCGCCGCCTACGATCCGGCGGTCGGGCGCACGTACAAAGTCAGCGGAACCCCGACCATCTACGTTTTAGACAAGAACGGCAAGATAGTTGCCTCCAACACGGGCGAGACCCCGGCGGGCGTGCTGGAGGACTGGGTCCAGAAGGCCCTCGGCTAGAAACGGATAGAGGAGACGGCATGCCTATAGAGTTCAACGCAAGCGCCGACTACACTCTGGGAGTCGAGGAAGAACTGCACATCGTCGACGCCGCCACCGGAGAGTTGGTGCCGAAAATAGAGGAGATCATGGCCCGCCTCCCCGAGGACCTCGCGGAGTTCGTCTCCTACGAGTTGTTCCAGTCTGTCCTCGAAACAAAGACCCCGCCGTGCTCCACGGTGGCCGACGCCGAGCGTCACCTGCGCGAGATGCGGAGCCGGGTCGGCTCCTGGGCCGCCTCCTGCGGAGCCTCCCTCGCCTCGGCCGGAACGCATCCTTTTTCCCGCTACAAAGACCAGAAGATAACCGACCAGGAACGCTACCGCTACGTCATAGAGACTCTTCGTTGGATCGCCGAACGCGAGGTCATCTTCGGGCAGCACGTCCACGTCGGCGTGCCCGGCCCCGAGGAAGCCATCCAGGCCCACAACCGTCTCTCCGAGTACGCGCCCTTGCTGCTGGCTCTCTCGGCCAACTCACCATATTGGCAAGGGATGGACACGGGCTTCGAATCGACGCGGGTCAAGATCTTCGAGACCTTCCCGCGCGCCGGCCTCCCCCCCGCCTTCCCGGACTACGCCGCCTTCGAGAACTACATAGACAGGCTGGTGGAAGCAGGGGCGATGGATGATTACACCTTCTGCTGGTGGGACGTCCGCCCGCATCCGAAGTTCGGTACCATAGAGCTTCGGATACTAGATTCTCAGACCAGCCTGAAGGCGGTCTCGGCCCTCACCGCCTTGACCCAGTGCATAGTCGCCCGCTCGTTGGAAGACAACGTCTCAGACGCTCCCTACGACCGGGACATAGCCGAGGAGAACAAGTGGCGCGCCGCCCGCCACGGCATGAACGCCATCTTCTACGACGCCACCGAGAAAGTCTCCTTCCCGGCGAAGGACATGGCCCGCGCCCTGGTAGATGAGCTAAAGCCTCGCGCCCGGGACCTCGGGTGTGAGAGTGAGCTTGTCGACGTGCTGGATCTGGTCGAAGACGGCACCGGCAGCAACCACCAGCGCGAGGTCTACGAACAGAGCGAAGACTTCCTGGACGTAGTCGCCTACCTCATAGAAGGCACCCGCCCTGCCCTGGCCGAGGAGCCGAGCTAGCTTTCGAGCGTGTTTAGGTCTGGTACGCGACGTCCAGCCGGTTCCGGCGACCCGTCGCGCACCAGACGTTACTGTTCCTCCAGCGGATCGTGCCGCGGTGGGCCATGCCGATCTTCTCCATCACCCGCCACGAGGCGACGTTCTCCAGCAGCGTCACGCTGATTATGCGTTCGAGTGCCTCAGCCTCGAACGCATAATCAGCCGGTTTCTTTTTCCTCTACCGCCCACAACCCGAAGCCCCGCTCTTCCCGGTAGGCAACGAACTCCGTCATGCTCTCTCTGCTCTGTTCGCGGTTGCGCGGCGCGGCCTCGTTGATGTATCGTATGACCTCCGGGTCGGCGCAGATGCGGGCGTAGGGTTCGAGGTCCTCATCTCGCCACCGGCGCAACAGGAGCCGCTCTGTCTCTGTCTCATACATAGCTGACGAGATGAAATGCTGACAGGCTGATCTCCCGAGAAGCTACTCTTCTTCGAAGCCCACGCTCCACACGCGGTCGAGGTCGTAGTTGGAGTAGCAGCGGAAGGCGACCATCGTCTCGGTGCGGTCGACGCCGGGGACCTGGGCGAGCTTCGCCGGTACGATCTCCGCCAGTTTCTCGAAGTCCGGGATGCGGACCATTACCACCAGGTCGTAAGGTCCCGTCACCGAGTAAGCTTCGGTTACGCCCTCTATCCCGAGCATGGCCTGGGCCGCTTCCTCCACCCGCTCGCGCTCGGTCGTGACCAGCACAACAGCGGTTACCATGACGCTACCTCCCCGCGGCCCAAAAGCCGCCGTCTCTCCGATGGTGTCTCTTGCCCTGTATTGCTCATACTTTACCGGAACGGCGCCTGGAGCGGACACGGAGAAAGCCCTCGATAGGCGCACCGAATTCTCCGGCGCTGCTTTTAGAGGAAGGATCGGAGCATGGTTTCCCCGTGACGCCCGTATCGAAATGTGGGCGAGGGGGGACTCGAACCCCCACGTCCTCTCGGACACTAGACCCTGAACCTAGCGCGTCTACCAATTCCGCCACTCGCCCGTCGGAATCTCTGGAAACCTCCGGGATTGTATCAAGCCGGGGCCTTCAGGACCAGTAGATGGATACCAAACTTCCGGCAATGACTATACAATATCCTCTATTATGGCCGAAACCCGCTACATTGAGGGCCAGCGGCATTACGTGCTGGAGGAAGTTATCGGGCGCGGCGGCTTCGCGACCGTGTGGCGTGCCCGGCCCGAGGGACGCGGGTCGGACGTGGCGATCAAGGTGATCCCGGTCTACAGCAACGACGAACGCTCGCGCGCCCTGCGCGAAGGACAGATCGCCGAAGGCCTCAACCACCCGAATATCGTCGAAACGCTCGAAGTCATCCCCGGTGGACACGAAGTGTACCTGGTAACGGAGTTCGTTCCGGGTCCGTCACTCAACGAGATGGTCGAGGACTACGACATAGACGAGACCATCGACGCCCTCGCCCAGATCCTCGAAGCTCTTATCTACGCCCACGGGCGCGGGATCATCCACAGGGATATCAAGCCCCAGAACGCCCTAGTAGACCGGCGCGGCACGGTAAAGCTGACGGACTTCGGGGTAGCCTACCGGGCGGGGGACACGCGCCTGACCCAGATCGGGTTCGCCGTCGGCACTTTGGGCTACATTGCTCCGGAGATCCTCTCGGGCGCGGACCCGAGCATCCTGACCGACATCTACGCTGTCGGCGCAACGGCCCAGGCGCTCCTCTCCCACCAACCGGAGGAAGCTCCTCCGCGACTGAGAGAGTTCATAGACCGGGCGACCTCGCCGAACCCGGCCCACCGCCCGCAGAGCGCCTGGGAAGCGCTGAAGCTTTTGACCGGCCGCAGGGACCTCCCGACCAGGAGCGTCGCCACGAAAGCGCACGTTATCCCGGCAGGATATGCGGATCAAGCCCTGCGAATCACCAACGGCCTGCTCGCCGGGTGGCTCGGCTTCCTGGGGGCAGGACTCTTGCTCAACAATTCAGCCGGGGCTCTGAGTGGAGAGTTGAGCCTCGCGGCAGGGTTCGCGGTCCTCGGATACGTGCTGCCCCGGGTCGGGGCGGCTGCGATCATAGCGGCGCTGGCGGCCGCGCTCTTTCAGAGCGGGGTCGGGCTCGGGTTCTCGGTACTGCTGCCCGCTATCGGCCTGATCTGGGTTGCAACCAGCAGCGGAAGCATGAGACGGGCGCCTCTCGGCCCCCTCCTCGCCGTCCCGCTCGCCCTCGTGCCGGTCACGGCCGCCGGGCTCGCAGCCGGGTTGCCGCTCCTGCTCGGGGCGCTGATGCGTCCTCTGTCGGCAGCATTATCGGCCGCGATGGGGGCGATAGTCCTGGTCGGGTACGTCATCGCGCGCGGCGACGGCTTCATGCCCTTTTTCGGGGTCCAATTCATGACGATGCCTGCGACGCTAGGCGTCGTCCCGTTGCTTGATTGGATCGGCAGGATCTGGCAGTACTTCCCCCTGATAATCTCACTGCCGATACTGTGGGCCTTGATGGCGGCGGTACTCTCCCTGGCCGAGAGGTTCGGACGGTGGGTCGCCGGGCTGGTCGTGACCGTCATAGGTGGGACCCTCGGGTACGCTCTCATCGACGCCCTCGTCGTTTCTTCGCGGAACGTCTCCTCACAGGACACCAGTGCCCCGGCGGCGCTGGTGGGGGCGATGACTTCACTCGGGCTGGCGGCTATAATATACGGGTTGTTCAGGCACTTCGGCTCTCGGGTGAAAAGGTAAACCTTTGGGATTTCTAAAGCAGATAGAGAATCGGATGGGGTCCATAGTGGAGGGCGTCTTCGGCCGCGCGTTCCGCAAGCAGGTCCATCCGGTGGAGATCGCCAAGGGCCTCGCCAAGCAGATGGACGAGAGCCGCATGGTCAGTGTTTCGCGCACCTACGCCCCAAACGACTTCACCATACATCTCTCCGAGGACGACGGAGAGTCGATGCAGGCCTACCAGAGCGCGCTCCGGGACGAGTTGATCCAGTACGCTTCGACCCACGCGGAGAACAAGGACTATCATCTGATGACCCCGCCGAAGGTCAGGTTCGAGATCGACGACTCGCTGCGCTTCGGGGAGTTCGGGATCACCGCGAAGCTCGCCGGCCCCTCCGACGGCACCCGCGAGAAGGGCGCACCGCAGGACACCTCCGGCCAGACCCGTATCTTCCGCACCGAAAGCGTGGAGACGGACGGAGAAGAGAGTGGCGGCACCTCTGCAATCTCCGCCGAGGACGCCCGCAGGCAAGGCCTGGCGAGAGAGACGATCGAGCTTGTCATCAACGGCAAGACCCACCCGCTAGAAGGCGGTGGGCCGTGGACGGTGGGCCGCTCAGCCGACAATGAGATAGTTATCTCCGACCCGAACACCTCCAGGAAACACGCCAGGTTGGCACGTTTGGACAGCGGCTTCGTCGTCGAAGATCTCGGTTCTACCAACGGCACCCTCCTGGACGGCGCCCCGATAGACCGCGAACGGATAGAGAGCGGCGACGAGCTTACCTTTGGACAGACGGAGGCACGCTTCGTCCGCCGAAGCGGAAGCTCGGACGATTCCGGAGAAGCGGCCTCTCCGCGCGGCAGGCGTCCGGGAAGGAGCTAGAGCGTGCTCGACCTCCAGGTCCCGCTCCTGGCGGCGAAGGCTTTGCTACTGTTACTGCTCTTCGCCTTCGTCTACTCTGTCATGCGCCGGGGCATCGGAGACCTCCGGCAGATCCCCGACGACAAATCTTTCCAGCCAGGCGGAGGGGGGGCGGCGCGCAACGGGAAGGTGTCCTACAAAAAGAACATCGTCGGGGCTTCGGAACTTATGGTCGAAGACTCCGACATACTCGCGCCGGAGACGAGGTTCCGGATCAAAGAAGAGACGACGAGCCTCGGCCGTTCACCGGACAGCGACGTGGTGCTCGGTAAAGACGACTTCGTCTCCGGACGGCACGCCCAACTCAGCCGTCACGGCGGCCTCCTCTACGTCGAGGACCTCGACTCGACCAACGGTACTTACGTCAACGGCCGCAAGACCGTCGGCGCGACACCCTTGAGAGCGGGAGACACGGTGCGGGTGGGGTCCACGACCTTCAGGTACATGGAGTAGGTTCCCTGAAAGGTTCCCGAAAATGCTGTCTGTAGAACACTTTGGCCTTACCGACGCGGGCAAGGTCCGCCAGAACAACGAGGACGCCTTGCTCGTTGGAGAAGGACACGACCCCACGCTCCTGGTTGTAGCCGACGGCATCGGCGGTTTCGAGGCAGGCGAGATCGCGAGCTCCATTACCATAGATGTACTCAGGACTTTAGAGTCGGGCGAAACATTCGAGGAGGCTATCCAGGAGGCGAACCGTCGGATACTGGCCGCCGCTCGTGACGATGAGAAACTTTCGGGGATGGGGACGACCATCGTCGCGGTCCGGTTCGCCGGGGAGCCGGAAGCACCGGAGGCGGAGGTCGCCCACGTCGGGGACTCGCGGGCGTACCTGCTGCGCGGCGAAGAGTTGAGGTCCCTCACAGAGGACCACTCGCTCGTCTCAGAGCTCATCCGGAGCGGCGAGTTGACCCGCGCCGAGGCGTCACATCATCCTCAGAAGAACCTTATCACCCGCGCCCTTGGAGCCGGGGAGGAGATAGAGGTAGATACCTCTACGCTCAACGTCGAGGCCGGGGACAGGCTGCTCCTCTGCTCCGACGGGCTCTCGGACATGGTCCCGGAGGACCGTATCCAGAGCATACTGATCGAGTCTTCCGGAGACCCGGAGACGCCGGCCCGCCGCCTCCTCTCAGCTGCGCTAGACGCCGGAGGTTCGGACAACGTAACGGCCATCGTCGCCGACGTAAAAAAGTACGAAACTTCGGAAAGAGCCGCTGACAAAGGGTTTACCGATGAAGTCTCCGGCGACACCAAGGAACTGCGGGCCATCTCCCCGGAAGAAGCGGTTCCCCGGGGAGCCGAAGAGAGGAAGGATCCCTGGGACACGGCCAGTCCGCCTCGGGCGAAGAGTCCCAGACGAGTTCGCGGGCAGGACCTCGAAGAGATCCCCATCCGCGAGCGTAAACGCAGGCGCGACTTGAGGTCACTTGCTTGGCTGGTGAGGACGCTCACGGCGCTCGTTGTCATCGCCGCGCTACTCTCGCCGGTCTACCTGTGGGCCAGCACCCGTTACTTCCTCGGCTACGACAAAGGCAATGTCGTCGCCTACCAGGGTTTGCCGTACAATATTCAGAAGCTCCAGCTCAACAGAGAGTACAAACGGACGAGCCTCAAGAAAAAGCAGGTCGCCGAGCCCTATCAGGCCCAGATACAGGACCACAAGCTCTATACCAAGAAGGATGTCGACAAAGTCTTGAGCAACTTGAGGAGTCGGTAAGCCTTGGTCCGTCGCGCGACTCTGCCGATGATCCTGGCGCTGCTGGTGACCACTCTAGGGTTCGCCACGCTCATCTTCGCTCGGAATACCACCAGTCCGCCTCTGATTTACGGCGCCTACTACGCCGGCACCCTGTTCGCGCTCTACGTGGCGGTTAGGCTCTGGCTACCCCACGCCGACACGCTGCTCCTGCCGATCGTGACGTTCCTCACGGGTATCGGGCTCGTCATGATCTTCCGTCTCACTTACGACCTGCCTGGCGCGCAGAACCTGGCTATTACACAGGC
>JBBPZT010000043.1:0-10504 GCA_038198625.1 Rubrobacterales bacterium | reverse complement strand
CGGGCGAGCGCTTCCAGGGCGGCAAACGTCTCTCCGGCGATCCCCCAGCCGGTCTCGGGGTTCGCGACGCCCGCCAGGGTGTACATCACCGTGTCGAGATCCGGGCAGATATGGAGGCCCCAGAGGTCGAAGTCGTCGGCTGTGTTCACGACGACCGTCAGGTCTCCCGGGGCGAGCGAAGCTTCGAGGCCGGACGCCAGCTTCGCACCGCCGACACCACCGGCGAGGGCCAGTACGTTCACCCCTTCGTTCCATCATGAATCGTGGATCCGTCGAGGACGTAACCCATGATGGCGACGAGGCTGAAGGCGTCGGTGATCCTACCGTCGAGTGCCATAGCCAGAGCTTCTTTTATCGGTACGCGCCGGACGCCGATGACTTCTGTTCCATCGGGCTGCTCGCCGGCAACGAGGTCCGTGGCCAGGAACCACACCGCGTACTCATCCGCGACGGAGTTGGACAGGTACACCTCCCCGAGTTGTTTCCAGGTTTTGGCCTCCAGGCCCGTCTCCTCCGCCAGCTCGCGCCGGGCGGCGCTCAGTGGGTCCTCATCCTCCGGACATCCTCCCTCGGGGATCTCCCACGAATACTCTCCGAGAGGATACCGGTACTGGCCGACAAGGTAGATGTGATCCTCCTCGACCACCAGGACCCCGACGGCGATATTCTTGTAATGGACCACGCCATAGATGCCCGGCTCGCCATCGGGACGGGTTACCTGATCTTCTCTTACGGAAATCCAGGGATTCTCATATGCCGCCCTCGAACCGTGTACCCGCCACGGCCCCCGCACCTCCCCCCCACTCATGGTTCCATCTCCCCGAGGACTCCACATACCCTGTTGAGATGTTCGTCGATAGAGTCGAGAAGCGTCGCGGGTAGGTCAGTGCCGTGCTTCTCGGACAGCGCCTCCGTCAACGTTCTACCCCAGATCCACGCGGCGACGTAGGCGCTATTGAGAGACTCTTTATCCAGCCGCGCCGTACAGGCAGCGTACCGGGCGTATGAAGCTTCCGAAAGATCCTGCTCCAGCAGCTTCGATGGAGTGGCCCAATGTACGGTCGAGCCCTCAAGTACCCGGACCATGCGGAGGAGATAGACTTGCACGCTACCCAGGATGGTCAGCGCCCGCGCTAGCTCTCCTCGCGCCAACAAGTTCAAGCCGAACAGTATCCAGTTGACCAAAGAGTTACACAGGAACCGGATCCGCTCCGGCGTGTCGCGCTCCAGAGGCGGGCCGACGATCCTCTGTAACCGGCGCGTTAGCTCTCCGGTACGGTCCAACAAAAGGGTATCGTCGAGTGAAGGAGACCAGTCCGTCTCATTCCAGGATTCGTTGATCTTCCGGATGTCGGAGGCTTTGTCAAAGTGAAACTCTCCCCTGCCAAGGTTTTCGAAGATAGCCGTCCCTATGCCAAACTCGTTGACGAAGTACAACTCGACTGGTGCGATCTGGCAGATCCAGTCTCTTGGATCTAACTCTTCCAGAGCTTCGTCCTTAAAGAAAAGAATGACCTCGACATCAGAGAATTCGTCACCCTCACCCTGGGCAAAAGAGCCATACATCATGGCCGCCATGAGACGTCCGTCACCATGACAGAGCCGTCGCACACGTTCGATCATGACTTCCTGCTGAAGCTTCTTTCTTCCGGCGCTCTTCACGGGCTGCTATCTTAGCACCGTGGAAGTTCTGGTTTCGGATTCACTGTCTAACCCGGAGGATGGTTTTGGCCTGCAGCAGGCGCTGCTGGAAGAGGTGGCAGCCGGAGAGCGCGGGGCAACAGCGCTCTTGTGGACCTCCTCCCGCTACATCGGCGCGACGCACCTTGAGACGCGACTGCCAGGCTTCGGGACGGCGGTTGAAGAGGCGAGGGAGCTTGGCTTTCCGGTGCTGGTTAGGAACTCGGGTGGTGGGGCTGTAGCCGCGAACGAGGGTTCTATCTCCTTCTCCCTGACCTTCCCGGTCGCGGACATGCGCAGCGGCCTCTACGAGCGCTATTCCGAGGGCGCGGACCTCATAGTCGCGGCCCTGGGACGGGTCGGGGTGGAAGCCGAAGCCGGGGAAGTCGAGGGGGAGTTCTGTCCGGGGGAGTATTCCGTCAGGAGCGGTGGTCCGGGTGGGATCAAGGTGGCAGGCCTCGCCCAGCGCGTCACGCGCCGGGCCGCACGACTCGAAGCCCTGATCCTGGTCTCCGAGACCTCCGCCCTCGTCCCGGCCCTCGAAAAGTTCTACGGAGCCCTGGGTCTTCCGTTCCGTCTAGGGAGCGTTGGCAACCTTCCCACCGACGTGCCGCAGGTCGTACAGGCACTATCAGATGAAGTTCGTGGCCGTTACGGAGCGACTACCGCTCCCGCTGGAGAGGCTCTGTTCGGGCGGGCTCGTGATCTCCGGGGGAGGTGGCGGCCCACTAGAGAATGATGTCGGGTCGATGAAGCGTAGAATTCCGTATAGAGTAGGGTGGTGTCTGACTTCTTCTTCAACGCGTTCGTAACGCTGGTCGTGGTAGTGGACCCTATAGGGCTCGCCCCGATCTTCGTGGCGCTGACACGTGGGACGAGCCACGGATACCAGCGCGAGGCGGCGATTCGGGGGACCTTGATCGGAGCTGGGATACTCTTTATCTTCGCGTTGCTGGGAGATTCGTTGCTCGGGCTTCTGGGGATAGGATTCCCGGCGTTCCGGATCGCCGGCGGCGTACTGCTCTTCGTGCTCGCGCTCGATATGATCTTCGCCCGACCAACCGGGATGCGGGCGAGGACCGTGCGGGATCAGGAACAGGACTCCTACAACCAGGACATCTCCGTTTTTCCGCTAGCCATTCCCCTGATCGCCGGTCCCGGCGCCATCACCACGGTCCTCCTCTATACCAACGGCAGGGGCGCCGCCGAGACGGCGGAGATCCTCGGGGTTCTGATCATCGTGCTGCTGCTCGTCCTCGTTTCCCTGCTCTTGGCCAACCGCATCATGCGCCTCTTCGGTGAGACCGGGGCCAACGTCCTCGCCCGCGTCCTCGGGGTCCTTCTCGCCGCCCTGGCAGTCCAATTCATCCTCGACGGCCTCCAGGCGAGCTTCCACCTCGGGTAGTGTAATTCGTCGCAAGCCGGCAAACCGCGCCGTATATAATCTCTACATGACGGACTCTCCCATAATAATCGTCGGCGGTCTGATGTCGTGGCCGCGGAGCTACCAGGAGCTTTCCCGCACCCTCCGAGAGGTCTCTGGTGCGGAGGTACACGTGGCGAGGATCACACCTCTGGACTGGTTTCTGGCGCGCTTCAAAGGTTACGGGCAACTCGTTTTCGAGATCGCGCGCACGGTGGATAAGGCACTTCTGGAGAGCGACTCGAAGAAGGCTATCCTCGTCGGCCACTCGGCGGGCGGCATCGCCTGCCGCATCTACCTCGGTGGTGACCCTCCCTACGGTGGGCGTCGCTACACCGGCTACAGACGCGTATCGAACCTCATCACTTTAGGCAGCCCCCACGTCGTCCCGGACAGCAGGGTCCTCGCCCCGATCAACAGGGTAAACAGCCTCTTCCCAGGCGCGCTGCACGAGGGCATAGACTACCTCTCAGTGGCCGGCGGCGCGGTGGATGGCGCGTCATCCCGACGCGCCTGCAAGAGCTACGGGCGGCTCGCCCCGGACGGCCGCGTGCCGGGAGATGGGATAGTACCGGTCGAGGCGGCTCTGCTGCCGGGCTCCGAGCATCTGGTCCTCGACGACGTCCATCACAGCCGCCGCTTCGGGAAGTGGTACGGCTCGAACCGGGAAGCCGTCGAGCAATGGTGGCCCGGCGGGCTTCGGGCGCAAGATGACCTTGTCGAGGAACGTCGTGCGTAGTACGCTCCTGATGTTATCGACCTATCTTTTCCGGGGTGACGAAAGTGCCGCTTGACGAGGCGCGAGGTGAAGAGCAAAACTTGAACGGGCAGGAGCGTGACTGGAAGGTTCTAGGCGTCGGCGCCGACGCTTTGAAAAACGCCATGCGCCTGTTTCCGAGCGGTGTTACCGTCGTCACCACCGGGAGCGGAGAGCAGGCGGAAGGCATGACGGCCAACGCGGTGATCTCGGTCTCCCTTGAGCCCCCGCTGTTCCTCGTAAGCGTTCACAAGGAGGCTCGGATCAACGGCCGCATCCGGGAGGAAGGCTACTACGCGGTCAACGTCCTCGCCGGCGACCAGGAAGGCCTCTCCAGGCTCTTCGCCTCCCCCGAGAGATCCAGCGGCCTACAGGCGGTTCATTCACTGGGAGGCGGATACGGCGCCACTGGGGCCCCGCTCGCGGCGGGCGCCCTCGCGGTCGTGGAGTGCGAGGTCGAGAGCGTCTACCAGGCCGGCGACCACGACCTGTTCATCGGCCGTCTGGTCGAGGCCCGGCTCGGAGACACGAGACAAGGTCCGCTGGTCTACCACGAGGGCGGATATCCGACGCTCAAGTCAGGTCCGGCGCCCGGAGATTCCGGGGCTTTTGTCGACTCGGTTCGGGGCTTCGACGCCCGCCTGAGCCGCCTCGGAAAGAAGAGGCGCCACTAGGTGTTCCGGCGGGATCTTCTGACCCTCGTGCGCGCCACGCCTGATGCGTCCGGCGGCCTCAACTTCATCCATGGTGTAGAGATAGAAGATCTAATAACCACCGGGAGGGCTCGTTCTCCGGAGACGGGCGAAACCTACCGCATAAGCAGAGGATACCTGGATCTCCTCAAGAGCCGCACCGGCGCGGCCAGCATCGCCAACTTGACCAACTTTCTACCCGGCGCCGGACGCGGCTACGAACCTCTCTGGAGGAGACGTTCCCTCAGCCTGCTCACCGGCGAGAACTTCACGAACCAGCGCGAGGTCTACATGATCTCCCAACTCGTCAACCTCGACCGGGGCGGACTCTACCTGGACCTGGGCTGCTCCGCCGGCCTATACACCCGTGAACTATCCCTGGAACTCGGCCAGGGCGGCGACGTTGTCGGCATAGACATCTCCCCGTCCATGCTAAAAGAAGCGGCCCGCCGCGCCCGGAGTGTCGGGGCAAAGCCTTCTTTCATGCGGGCCGACGCGGAGAAGCTCCCCTTTGCCGATGGAGCCTTCGCGGGCGCCGTCTGCGGCGGCTCGCTCAACGAGTTTGGAGACCCGGCCCGCGCCCTGCGCGAAGCTCATCGTGTGCTGCGCCCCGGCGGAAGGCTCGCCATCATGGGCATCTTGAAAGCCGAAAGCAACTCGGGACGTAACCTCCAGCGTTTCCTCTCCACCGGCGGGATACAATTCTTCGAACCCGACGAATTGGAAAGCCTACTGGATCACGCCGGGTTCAAGCCCGACCCACTGCTGACCTACGACCCTGTCTTCTTCGCCGGCGCTACTCGACCTGACTAGCGTCCACTCCTCGAAGATTCCTTGAGGTTGCGGGAATCGACCTTGCTCTTGCCGGACGCTCCCCGAAACTCGCCGCCCTTTCGGGGGTCTTTGAGATCCCGCTCCAAAGCCTCGATCGCCGTGCGTAGTACATCCAAATCCTTCACAAACAAACACCTCTTGTCGCCTAATTGATTCCAGTAAGACTCTATCATTCTTTTAGGCGTGTAGCAGCGAGTTCCGGACAGATTTTAGAAAGGCACTCCACAGCGGAGGATAACGTTGGAGTAGGGTGTTGCCTCTCCGGTCCTGACGACCAGCTTCGCGCGGGCGGTGAGTCGTTTGAAGTCTTCGTGGGAGGTGAGATCCAAGTCGGGGAAACGAGATTTGAGGAGTTCACAGATCACGCTGTTTTGCTCTTCTACCTCCCAGGCCGCGGTGGCGCTTTCGATGACCAGTTCGTCGAGCAGGCCCAACAGCACGACTTCGAAAGACGGAACACCGAGCTGAAAGGCGAGGTCGACGACCTCCGGGCCGAATGGGATTGGGAGCCCGGCATCGCATACCACGAGCAGGTCCGTATGGCCCAGACGCGCTATAGAGTAAGCGAGTTGTGCGTTTAAGATGCCGTTCTTCTTCATTGCTCCTCCAGAGTCTTCGGGGTAGGGAGCGAACCCTGCGCTCCTTCCTTCGTGGTCGCCGCCGCCCCGGCTCGCACGGCGTACGATACAGCTTCCGGCAGCGAGACTTTCTGCGCAAGCCTCGCTGCCAGCGCCCCGACGAAGGCGTCCCCGGCTCCCGTCGTATCCACGACTTCGACTCGTGGGGCGCCTATATGGTCCGCGTCGTCTCCATTGGCCCAGACTGCCCCAGCCCCACCGAGGGTTATGACGGTGGAGCGAGGGCCCAGGGAAAGTAACTCCGGGGCAGCCGAGAGGGCTCCCTCAACGCCTTCGACCGGATGGTCGAGCAGGAAAGCAGCCTCGTGCTCGTTGACGACCAGCGGGTCGAGCCTCGCCAGGAGCGCATCGGATACCCGGCGCGACGGGGCCAGGTTCAGGACGACCCGTGTCCCACCGGCTTCAGCAACCTCCGCCGCCCGCTCCACCACCTCCAGAGGTACTTCGAGCTGCGCCACGAGCACCTCCGTCTCCCGGATAGCATCCGAGGCGGCGTCCACGTCTTCCGGGGTGAGGCTCCGGTTCGCGCCGGGTGCTACGGTGATGGCATTCTCGCCATCAGGGGTGACGGTTATGAAGGCGGCGCCGGTGGATGTATCTACGGCGCTCTCCACAAAACTCGTGTCTACGCCTTTCTCCTGGAGTGCGGCCACGAGTGGTTCGCCGAGGTCGTCGTCGCCGACTCTGCCGAGAAAGGCTACGGAGGCGCCGAGCAAGGCGGCTGCGGCGGCCTGGTTCGCGCCCTTGCCGCCGTTGTGGAGCGAGAGCGCGGCATCGGTGACGGTCTCGCCGGGAGCGGGGCGGCGCTCGACCTTCAGGACGAAGTCCTGGTTTATAGAGCCCACGACGAAAACTTCGGCCATCAGGACGCCCCTCTCTACGTCTCTCCGGTGTTTGATCGCCGCCGGAGGTAGCCGGGGATCAGGGAGAGCAGCACAAAGAGAATGGCGGCGATGCCGAGGTAGATGAAGGTCCGGCCGAGGTCTTCTCCGGCGGTCGTGAGCGAGCCGCCCGCGAAGGCGAATGCGGCGGTGCCGGGCACGATGCAAATGGCCGAGACGAGCACGTAGGTCGCGAGCTTTATCTTGGTCAGGCCGTAGGCGTAGTTCTGGAGGTTGAACGGGAAGATGGGGACGAGCCGGGTGATGACGAGCATTCGCCAGCCCTGCCGCTCGACCTGCTCGTCGAGCTTCGCCAGCCGCTCGTTGTTCCGGACCCAGGAAGATACCGAGCTCCTGACAGCGTAGCGGGCGGCCAGGAAAGCGAGCGTCAGGCCGAGCACCGCCCCGACGAGGGCGTACACCGTACCGAGTACCGCCCCGAAGGCGAGCCCGGCGAGCAGCGTGAGCGGCGTTCCGGGCAGGAAGGCGACGGTCGCCGCCGCGTACCCCAGGATGAAGACCAGTGGGGCCGCCGCCCCGAAACCGTTCACGTAGTCCCGGAGCAGACCCAGGTTCCCCGGACGGAGAAAATCTGCGAGCCCGGTCAGGCGTGCGGCCACAACCAGGGCGGCCAGCACGAGCACGAACACTATGATGCGCGTTTTGTTCAACTCAGGAGCTTCGGGACCGACTGGTCCACCATTACGTCGAGCAGGTATGGGCGATCCGATGAGAAGGCACGTTTCAAGGCTCCGTGGAGGTCTTGCGGGTCCTCTACCCGCGCGGCTTCGCAGCCGAAGCCTTCAGCTATCCGGACGTGGTCTATGCCCGGCAGGTCGAGTCCGGGGACCTTCTCACCCGCCCCGATGGCGTCCCGGAAGCCTTTGAGGATCGAGTACCCGCGGTTGTTGATGACGATGATCGGCACGGCGACCCCGTAGTGGGCGGCGCTCCAGAGGGCCTGTATCGAGTACATGACCGAGCCGTCCCCGATCACGCACACCACCGGCCGATCCGGAACCGCCAGCTTCAACCCGACCGAAGCTGGCAGGCAGAACCCCAGGCCCCCTGCCGCCGACGTGTGGTAAGCCTCCGGGTTGTTGACCGTCACGTATTTGTGGAGCTTCACCTTGCTCGACGTGGACTCGTCCACGACTATCGCCCCACCCGGCAGAGTGTCGGCGATGGCGTTCATCACGTACTCGACCGACATTGGCGAGGTCGCCTCCGGTACGGGCGGGGCTCCCCGGCGTGGCGGCGCGGGGCGGTCCATCTCCGGCAGTAGCTCTATGAGACTTCGGGCGGCCAGCGACACGTCCCCGGTGATGCTCGTCCCGACGGCGGCGCGGGCTGCTTCCTCGGGGTCGTCTGAGATCTGGACGACCCTAGTCCCCTCCCCAACCACCGGCCCCGGCACGTAAGGGTAGTAGGTAAAGACCGGCGCCCCGAGCACGAGCACTACGTCGTACTGCGAGAGCTGCTCGGCCACCTGCCGCTGGGCGAAAGTGAGGAAACCCTGAAAAAGTCGATGATCCTGCGGGAAACCGGCCAGAGCAGAGACCGGCTCCTGCCACACCGCCGCCCGCAACTTCTCCGCCAGCTCCACCACGTCTTTGAAAGTGTGGGTCCGGGCGACGCCGGGCCCGACCACCATCGCCGGCCGCTCCGCCCCAGCCAGGATACCGGCCACTTTTTCGAGGTCCGCCGGGTCCGGGACCGCCCTGTAGGAGACTTCGCGGGGAGCGTTGGGCTCCGTCTCGGCGTCCCAGTCGTCCATCGGGATGGAGAGGAAGACCGGTCCGCGCGGCTGCTGCATGGCGGTGTGGTAGGCGCGCTGTATCTCGAACGGCACGTCCTCGGCGCGGAGAGGCTCGTAGCTCCGTTTGACGTAAGGTTTAGCGAGGTCCACGAGCTTCCCGGTGAGCAGTGGCTCCAGGGCGACGTGGCGACGGTCCTGCTGGCCGGCGGTGACGACGAGCGGCGTCTTATTCAGGTAGGCCGTGACCATCGCGCCCATCGCGTTCCCGAGGCCCGGCGCGGTGTGGAGGTTGACCAGCGCGGCGTTGCCCGTTCCCTGCGCGTGGCCCGTCGCCATCCCGAGCGCCGTGGCTTCCTGCAAGCCCAAAATGTAATCGAAGTCGTCCGGGAAGTTCTTGAGGAACGGAAGCTCCGTGGAGCCTGGGTTGCCAAAGATAGTCGTCATCCCGAAAGCTCGCAAGAGGTCGAAGGTAACCTCGCGGACCGTAGCCATGATGCCCTACCTCCTCGGAAAAAGCCTGCCCCATCGGATAGCCGGGACTATAGCAGAGGAGCCGGATGCCTGGGGTCCGCTTTGGTTACAATGGAGCCGTGTTCAGAGGTCTGGCAGGTGGAAAGGGGATCGGTATGAAGGCGATCAGGGTGAACGAGCAGGGCGGGCCGGAGGTCTTGAACTACGAAGACGTGGAGGTCCCGGATCCGGGTCCGGGCGAGGCGCGGATAAAACTCGCCGCCTCGGGCGTCAACTACATAGACACCTACCAGCGCTCGGGCGCCTACCCGGTCGAGACGCCGTTCACGCTCGGGTCCGAAGGCGCGGGCGAGGTCGAGGCGGTCGGCGAGGGCGTGGAGGACGTTTCGCCGGGAGACTACGTCGCTTTCGCCGGGGTTCCGGGGGCTTATGCGGAGCAAATAGTCGCCCCGGTCGAGAGGCTCGTGCCGTTCAACGTGACGATGGTCGAGGCGCGGGTGGCGGCGGCGATCATGCTGCAGGGCATGACGGCCCACTACCTGACCCACAGCACCTTCCCGCTACCGGAGGGCCAGACGGCGCTCGTCCATGCGGCGGCCGGCGGCGTCGGGCTCTTGCTCTGCCAGATGGCGAAGATGCGAGGCGCGACCGTGATCGGCACCGTCTCGACGGAAGAGAAGGCGGAGCTGGCGCGTGGGGCGGGCGCGGACGAGGTGATCCTTTACACCGAGCAGGACTTCGTCGCGGAGACAAAGCGCATAACCGGCGGCGAGGGCATCCACGTCGTCTATGACTCGGTCGGCAAGACCACCTTCGACGGGAGCCTCGACTGTCTGCGCATGCGCGGTTACATGGTCCTCTTCGGCCAGTCAAGCGGCCCGGTCCCGCCGCTCGACCTCCAGATCCTGAACCAGAAAGGCGGCCTCTTCGTTACCCGGCCGTCCCTCGCCCAGTACACCGCGACGCGCGAGGAACTTATGTGGCGGGCCGAGAGCCTGTTCTCCTGGATCGGGCAGGACAACCTCTCCGTCCGTATCGGCGGAGCCTACGCCCTCTCCGACGCGCGGCAGGCCCACGAGGACCTCGAAGGCCGCAAGACGACCGGCAAGCTCATCCTCATACCGTAGTAGAGAGGTTGAAATGAGCTTGACAAGTCAAGTGTCTAACAAGCATAGCGCAGTCAGAGTTTGGATGGACAACCATGTAGAAGATACAGGTGCCAGACTCTTTACCCGACAAATCAATGATGAGTTGTCCGCACAGCCAACATTATCCCTAGAGGGCAGCAATCCACAGCTAGTTGGCACTGCTTTTGATTACGGGTTTCGTTGGCTACATGGTCCACTAGAGGCACGCTCTGCAGTAGCTG
>JBBPZT010000042.1:0-5739 GCA_038198625.1 Rubrobacterales bacterium | reverse complement strand
TGATGAGCCGACTGCTGCGTAAAGTCCTCTCTCACACCGTAGCCTTCCTGCTCAACCATCGCATCGGCAACCAACCTCTGCAACTGGCGAAGCTGCTCACCTGAGAAACTCGCACATCGGGTTAGTTAGCTGGTAAAGTCTTCGTTTGTGGCTACGACGGTAGAGCAACAGGACGATCTCCGGAAGGTCTATAAAGACCACAACCTTCAAGTCCTATGGGGCGTCACCCTCATAGCTGTTCTGGGGGTGTCGAGCATCTCGCCGGCGCTGCCGAGTATAAGAGACGCCCTCGGCCTCACTAACGGGCAGGTCGGGTTCCTGATCACGGCATTCACCCTCCCTGGTATCGTTCTAACTCCTATCCTGGGCGTGCTGGCCGACCGTCACGGGCGCAAGAAGGTCCTCGTCCCCGCCCTTTTCCTCTTCGGCATAGTAGGCGGGGCGTGCTTTTTCGCCCGTAGCTTCGAGTTGCTGCTGATCCTCCGGTTCGCACAGGGGATGGGCGCGGCCGCCCTGGGCACCATCAACGTAACCGTTATCGGTGACATCTACATGGGCCGCGAACGCTCGGAGGCGCTCGGCTACAACTCCAGCGTCCTCTCTATCGGCACGGCCAGCTACCCGACCATAGGCGGCCTGCTCGCCACCCTGGGATGGTTCTATCCATTTGCTCTCGCTTTTATCGCGGTGCCTGTAGGGTTGCTGGTCCTCTTCTCGCTCCACAACCCGGAGCCTCACAACGAGGAGCGTCTCAAGGATTACCTCGGGAGCGTCCTCTCGCACCTCAAAACCCGCGAAGTATTGGGACTGTTGTGCGCCTCGCTATTCACCTTCATCATTTTGTATGGACCCCAGATCACCTTTCTACCGATCCTGATGCACGAGCGCTTCGGCACGCCCTCGTACCTGATCGGGCTGGTCATCTCGTCCTCATCCCTGGCTACCGCCCTCACCTCCTCCCAACTCGGCAGGCTGACCGGATACTTCCGTGAGAAAACGCTGCTCAAAAGCGCCTTCTTGCTCTATGCTGTGTCCCTGGGCCTTATCGCTTTCCTCCCCAGCTTGTGGCTGCTGCTTATCCCGACCCTTCTTTTCGGCGTCGCCCAGGGGATCAACATCCCGAACGTCTTCTCCCTCCTCAACGGCCTCGCCCCCTCGGATAACCGCGGCGCCTTCATGTCCGTAAACGGTATGACCCTCCGCGCCGGACAGACCATAGGCCCCCTCTTCATGGCCTCGGTCGTTGGCCTGTTCGGCCTGACCGACGCCTACCTCGCCGCTGCCGCCCTAGCCGTAGCTACATTCGCGGCAATAGTCTTTCTCGTCCGCTAGACTTTGCTCGATCGTTTTGGTGGACGTCTTCGGTATAGGCGCCACGCTCCGGGTTGAGGTGGGGGATCCAGCCTTTACATACAAAACTTTACACAAAATTAACCATATACAGTGTAGAGGCCCTGTTTCGGAGTGGTTATCCACAATATGTTGTGGATAAGAGCGGAGGGCCTGGGGATAAGTGTACCAAGTGTAACAAGGTTTTTACACTATAAGCCATCCGAGGGGGATTCGGGTATCTTGGAGTGGTGTTGCCGGCGAATAGGGAGGTACGTGGTTGAGTGAGGCGCGGGAGATCCGGGAAGCTGGAGACAGGCTCGGCGTTTTGATGCCGGGTATGGGGGCGGTTGCGACCACTTTTATCGCGGGCGTGGAGTTGATAAAGAAGGGTTTGGCGGAGCCGATCGGCTCTCTGACCCAACTCGGCACTATCCGGCTCGGGAAGAGGACCGAGAACCGGGTGCCGAAGATAAAAGATTTCCTTCCGGTGCAGGATATGAACGGGTTGGTTTTCGGGGGGTGGGATGCTTTTCCCGATGACGCTTACGAAGCGGCGGTAACCGCGGGAGTCCTCGACAAAGAGCACCTGAACGCCGTCCGGGATGAGCTAAAGGCCATAAAGCCGTTCCCGGCGGTCTTCGATGAGCGTTACGTTCACAAGCTGCACGGTACGCACGTCAAGCAGTACGGGTCTTACAGGGAGGCTGTCGAGCAGGTCCGGGAGGACATCCGCGCCTTCAAGAAGGAGAACGGGCTGGACCGGGTGGTGATGGTCTCCTGCGCTTCCACGGAGGCTTACGCCCAGCCCAGGGAGGTCCATTTCTCGGTCGAGAAGTTCGAGGAAGCGCTGGACAAGACGGACCCGGCGATCTCTCCAGCCATGATCTACGCCTACGCCGCCATCATGGAGGACGTGCCATACGCCAACGGCTCCCCGAACCTGGCTGTGGACATCCCTGCCCTTACGGAGCTCGCGAACGAGAGGGGAGTACCCGTCGCGGGCAAGGACTTCAAGACCGGCCAGACTCTGATGAAGACCATCGTGGCGCCCGGCATCAAGGCCCGGATGCTCGGGCTCGAAGGCTGGTACTCGACCAACATACTCGGCAACCGCGACGGCGAGGTACTCGAAGACCCCGAGAGCCTCAGGAGTAAGGAAGTCACCAAGCTATCGGTGCTGGAGCATATAATGCAGCCTGACGTCTATCCCGAACTCTACGACGACATCACGCACGTCGTGAAGATCAACTATTATCCGCCTCGCGGAGATTCGAAAGAAGGCTGGGACAACATAGATATTTTTGGTTGGCTCGGGTATCCGATGCAAATCAAGATAAACTTCCTCGCCCGCGACTCGATCCTCGCCGCACCCCTGGTCCTGGATCTGGCGCTCTTTCTGGACCTGGCCCAAAGGGCGGACATGGGAGGCATACAGGAGTGGCTCTCTTTCTACTTCAAGAGTCCGATGACCGCACCGGAACTCTACCCCGAGCACGATATCTTCATCCAGCTAATGAAGCTCAAGAACACTTTGAGAGCCGTGAAGGGTGAGGATCTCATAACCCACCTCGGCCTCGACTACTACGAGTAGTGGTACTGGTGAGCTGGACAGACCTGGAGATTGGGAACCCGGATCTCGCATCGTTCGGCGCCGCGCGCTTCGGAGACGGCGTTGCTTACCTCGCTACCGTGCGCGAAGATGGCTCCCCGAGGATTCACCCGGTCACACCGATCGCAGGAGAGGGCCGGCTCTTTCTCTTTATGGAGCCGACTTCTCCGAAGGGGAAAGATCTGCGCCGCGATGGGCGCTACGCTTTACACTCCGCCGTTGATGACTCCGGTGGTTCGAACGGTGAGTTTCTAGTGGAGGGCCGGGCCGAGTTTGTAGAAGAACCTGCGATACTGGATTTCGCGTCGAGTCTATCTAGCTACCCTCTGGCGGAACGGTACGTACTCTTCGAGTTGAGCGTCGAAGGGGCCATGATGATCGTATATGAAGAAGGTTTGCCGGTAAGCAGGCGCTGGAAGAACGACCCAGAGATATAAGGCTACCTTCGGTGCTGGTCCTGGCATGGAAAAGCCAGATGCGCCGGTTACAATTACGCGTAGTGAGCGATGTCAAACGGAGAGGTGAGAGCATGATTACCGAAGAGCGCGTGAGGGACCAATTGAGAAACGTTATAGACCCGGAGATCGGGATGGACCTCGTGGAGCTAGGTCTGATCTACGATGTGGGCGTCCACGAAGATGGTCGGCATCTGGACGTAACTTTCAGCCTCACCAGCCCGATGTGCCCGGTTGGGGACATGATCCAGGAGCAAGTCGAGACCGAAGCACTCTCCATCGAAGGCGTCGAGACGGTCAACGCTCAGCTCAGCTTCGACCCGATGTGGAGCCCGGAGATGATGAGCCCGGCCGCGAAGCTCTTCTTCGGCCGTTAACCAGAAACCCAACCCGTAAAAGTGGCGGACGCCGCAACGGACGCCGCGCCAGGCGTCGGCTATCTCCTCGCCTGCGGTGACTCCGTAATGGAGGGCCTCGTTGGTAGTATCGGACCACTCGACCACCAGGCCCGCCGCAGGGGACGGCCGGACGACGCCTACGGCTCTCTGGTCCGCGCCATCGTCGGCCAGCAATTATCTACCGGGGCAGCCCGGACGATCTACGGTCGTCTCTGCGCCCTCTTCGATGACCGTCCTCCCACCCCAACCGAACTACTCTCCGCAGGCGACGAAGACCTCCGGGCCGCCGGGCTCTCCCGCCAGAAGATGGGCTATCTTCGGGACCTCGCCCGACGTGTCCGGGACGGAGAGCTGGACCTCGACACGCTCGCCCAACACCCCGACGAGGAAGTTGTCTCGCGGCTCGTGGTCGTAAAGGGCCTCGGCCAGTGGACGGCCGAGATGTTCCTGATGTTTCATCTCTCGCGCCCGGACGTTCTACCCGTGGGAGATCTCGGTATCCGACGGGCCGCCTCACTCGCCTACGGGCTGCCGGAACTCCCGGACGCAGAGACGCTCCGAGCAATCGCCGAACCGTGGCGTCCCCATCGCACGCTCGCCGGCCTCTATCTCTGGGAGTCGCTCTCGTTGGGCAACACATCGGGCAACGCGGGGGCGGTTTGAGCGGGGTCCAGCGGATGCTCTCCGGGCGCGAGCGCGCGCCGGGCTTCACCACCTCCCCACCGCAGCACGAGTGTCCCGTCTTGGTGCGTCGTAACCGTCAGCCCAAGCATCATATAAAGCTCCTGCCAGCGCCGGGCGCGGTCGTCGGCGACCCTCCGGCGCTCCGCCGCTAGCTCTTCGTCTGGCAGGTGGCGGAAGCCCTCCGTGGTGAGCATGTGGAGCCCGAGTGGGTTCTCCTGGGTGCGGGGGGTGAGGACGGTCTCGTACTCGCGGACGACCGGCGTCCGGTCGGCCAAGTAGGTAAGGTCGCGCAGGTACGATTCGACCATCGCCTCCCGCTGCTCCAGGGTCCGGGCCTGCTCCCGCCGGGCACCCAGCGCGCCGAGCTCCTCCTCAAGCTCGCGGATGTGCTCCGCAGCCTCCGCCAGCATCCCGTCTAGCTCCTCGTCGGGTAGCGCGCCGCGCGCGTTCTGGCGCAGGTAGCCCCGGCGCTCCTCCTTCGCCGCCTCAAGCTCCCGGTGCAGGTGCTTGGCCTCTTCCGTGACCGCCCCGAGACCGGCTTGCTCTCTTCGTATGCCCTCCAGCACCTTCTCACGGAGTACCTCCGGGTTGCGCAAGAGCCCACGCACGAAGTCGCGCACCCGCTCCTCCGTGGCTTCGGCCTTATGGTAGCGGCCGTGCTCGCACGCCCCCGCGCCGTGCTGCCGGGTCTTTGAGCAAACGTAGCTGTGGTAGGTCCCGTGGGGCCTCTTGGTGCGGTGGGTGGACAACCGCCGCCCGCAGGCGCAGAACCCGACGCCGCCCGAAAGCTCCCATACTCGGTGCCCGGCGCTGGAGGGTGAGCGGTTGTGGCGGACGGCCTCACGCGCCCGCTCGACGTGTTCGACGGGGACGCCGAGGTCCGGCACGGGAACCGCTATCATCTCGTCCTGGGGACGGTGCGAGAAGCGGCGGGCCGGACCGCCCGAGTCGGTGAGCTTGCCGGTGCGCGTGGTCTTGTCCTTCCCATACCACCAAATCCCGTAGCTCCGCTCACCATCGAGCCGGTCTAGGACCTCGCGCGCCAGCACGCCCCGCTCGACCAGCGCTTCAAGCTCCGCCCGCCCGTGAGGCCGGTAGGCGTCGTTGAAGAGGGCATCCCGAATTACCGGACGGGTCCAGAACCTCTTGGCCTTCGGGGTCGGGACACCTTCACGTTCCAGGGTCAGCTTGACGGACCTGATGGTGGCACCCTCCGCGATGAGGCGGAACACGCGCCGCACGACCGCCGCCCGCTCCTCGT
>JBBPZT010000041.1:0-12250 GCA_038198625.1 Rubrobacterales bacterium | reverse complement strand
GGAAGGCAGGGGCACGCACGCGGGAGGCGCTGGACGAGGCCATCTCGGGGGCGCTCTCGGCCGTCACGCTCGAAGATGTGGCGGGATGGTTCGCCCACTGCGGCTACCGAACTCAGGATCAATGATTATGAGCACCGCTGTAGAGCTTCCGCGAACTGTTGTGCGAAGTGGGGATGCCTACTCCTATCGTACCTTATAGTCTGACGGTAGACTCTGTGATCGCTGGCGTCTGTTGCGCTCACCAGTGTGGTGAAAGACCTGATCCTTTTGGGGGTCCACTGTCTCATGCTCTCTGTACCTCTTCGTAGACTCTTGCTTCCCATCCCGGAGCTCGGGATCCAACAAGCCTCTCGACATCGCGGACAAAAAAGATCGGATAATGATGGATCGACCATAGTAACCGCCCTCTCACCAGCTTACGGGCTCCGCGTCTTCAGCGGATAACTTAGTCTTTACCGTCCATCTCACTATACTTCACCCATCCTCTCGCCCAAAAGGCAGATACACGTCCACCGTTAAGAACGGTAGGTTGGTAGACTTGGCGGCATCGCTTGTTGAGACAAGAGCCTATTCGGAGTACTGGTACAGATCAAAAAGGAGTTCGGAGTTTATGAAATATCGTGAAGAGAACCCGGCTTGGAAAGCAGCCGCCCTCGGCGCCGTCGCCGGTCTACGGTCCATGGCCGCTCCGGCGCTCTTGAGCCGGGCGGCCAAACAAGGAAACGTGAGAAACCTGGAGGAGACGCGTTTCGCACCGCTTCTCTCATCTGGCGTCTCCTCTATCCTTTATGTGCTCGCCGCCGGGGAGATGGTCGCTGACAAGAGCGCCGGGATACCGAGCCGGATCTCCCCGCCCGCTCTGCTCGGGCGCGCCGCGTCCGGGGCGCTGGTCGGGGCAGCTTTGTTCGTCTCGGACGAGCGCCGGGGCGTTTCCGGGGCCACGCTCGGGACCCTGGCGGCCGTCGTGGCAGCCTACGCATCCTATTATGCTCGCGCCAGTGTTGGAGAGACGCTCGGCGTGCCGGACCAGATCCTCGGCCACCTGGAAGACGGGATCGTCCTCTTCGGGGGTTCACGCATCCTGAAGTAAAGCGGAATCGGAAGGCCGGAAACGCTTGATTTTCCGTCGTGGTTTTCGTACTTTACGGGGTACGGTCGAGGCGGATGAAGCACCAGTTTACGTTGGGTGCTTCCGGTTTATTTGTGAAAGGAGCGAGGGTGGCGACACAGTCTACGGAGGCAGGAAGCACGCCCGTCGAGCGAAAGCTGAAGAGAGAAGTAAGCCTGGTCGGGCTGCTGTTCGTCTCGCTTGGGTCCATCATAGGGTCGGGGTGGTTGTTCGGGGCGCTGTACGCGTCCCAGATAGCGGGGCCTGCCGCCCTGATCTCCTGGATCGGCGGCGGTCTGGTTATGCTGCTCCTGGCGCTGGTCCACGCGGAGCTTGGCAGCATGTATCCGGTTGCCGGGGGCTCCGCGCGCTACCCTCACTTCTCCTACGGGAGTATCGTCGGGTTCGCGATCGGCTGGATCGTGTGGCTCGGGGCCGTCACGGTGGCGCCGATAGAGGTGGAGGCCGCGCTGCAGTACGCCACGAACTACCTCCCGTGGCTCGCCAATACCACGTCCGGGGGCACGACGATCCTGACGGGAGCGGGCATAGCCGTGGCCGTGGTTCTCATGCTCGTGTTCACCATCGTCAACTTAATAGGCATACGGCTTCTCGCGGAGTCGAACAACGTGATCATGGTCTGGAAGGTCGCGATCCCTTTCCTCGCCATCTTCGTCTTGATACTCATATCTTTTAACTCTTCCAACTTCACGGCCTCCGGCGGCTTCGCCCCGTTCGGCCTCCAGGGCATACTGAGCGCCATCTCGACCGGGGGAATCATCTTCGCCTACCAGGGGTTCGAGCAGGCTATCCAGCTTGGGGGCGAGAGCCACAACCCGCGGCGCAACATCCCGCTCGCCGTTATAGGGGCGATGGTCGTCGGCGTGATTATGTACATCCTGCTGCAGATCGCCTTCCTCGGAGCCCTCAACCCCCAGGAGCTCTCCAAGGGATGGGCCAACCTCTCTTTTAAGGGGCTCGCCGGCCCCTTCGCCGGCCTCTCGACGGCCGTAGGGGCCGGATGGCTCGCGACGCTGCTGTACATCGACGCGGCGATCTCCCCGGGCGGCACCGGCCTGATCTACACGGCCTCAAGCTCGCGCCTGTCTTTCGCCCTCGCCCGCAACCGCTACATCCCGGCGGTCTTCGGCGGCCTGAGCGAGAGAGGTGTACCGCTCGTAAGCATCCTCTTCAGCTTCATAATCGGCTGCATCATGTTCCTGCCCTTTCCGGGTTGGCAGGAGCTGGTCGGCTTCATTACGTCGGCGACCGTGATGGGTTACGCGACGGTTCCGCTTGCTTTTGGAGCCCTTCGCCTCCAGGAGCCCGACCACGAACGGCCTTTCAGACTTCCGGCCGGCGAGGTGCTGGCGCCGCTCGCGTTCGTCGTGGCGAACTTGGTGATCTACTGGACCGGCTGGACGACCAACTGGAAGCTGTTCCTAGCGATCCTGCTCGGCTTCGTGCTCTTCGCCCTCGGCCAGGTCACGAACCCGTCGGAGAGGACCCCGTCCCTGGACTGGAGAGGCGCCCTCTGGCTGTGGCCCTACCTGGGCGGTATGGCGCTCCTTTCGTACCTCGGCCCCAAGTCGTTCGACGGCATAGGGGATATTCCCTTCGGTTGGGACATACTCGTCGTGGCGGTCTTCAGCCTGGTCATCTACGCGCTCGCCATGTCGGTGCGCCTGACCCCCGAGGAAGTGCGTCGACACGTCGAGGACTCGCGAGAGGAGACGGTGGAGGAAGAGAGCCAGCTCGCCGTGTAACCAGACCTGGTAAAGCGCTGAAGCAGAGTCCGCCAGAGACACGGACCCTGCTTCAGTTTCAGAAACCGAACCGGCTCAGGATGCTCTGAACAGAACCCAGATAGCTACCGCCGAAGAAGTAAGTGTGGACCAGCAGCGGGTATAGAGTATAGAGGTCGCGGCGGGTCTCGAAAAAGCCCTCTCTTATACCCCGGACCTCTTCATAACGCTCGAAGAAAGCGTCGCCGAAGGAGTTGAACATGTTTATGAAGGCTAGCTCTATCTCCGAGTCGGCGTGGTATATAGCCGGGTCCAGGAAAGCCGAGATCCCGCTCCCCTTCGCCAGCACGTTCCCGCTCCACACGTCACCGTGGATCAAAGCGGGAGGGTTCGGGTCCCCGATTAACTCTTCCAAACGCTCCGCGAGCCACTCTACGCGTTTCAGGTCCTCAGGCGGCAGCCGGCCGGCGTCGTGGGCTACTCTGGCCAGGTACAGCAGCCGTTGCTCGCGGAAGAACTCCGTCCAACTCTCCGACGGCTGATTCGGCTGGTTCAAGCTGCCGATCAGGGTATCCTGCTCGAAGCCGTAGGCGTCCGCCTCGATGCTGTGCAGGGCCGCCAGCAACTCGGCGGCGTGCCGTTCGGCTTTGTCGGAGAAACTACTACTCCCTTCAATGAACTCCATGAGTAGCAGCCTCTCCGAGCCGTGGTAGACCTCCGGGACTGGAAGCTCGCTCTTCTCGCGCAGGTAGCGGAGCATGAACGCCTCCCGCTCCAGGTGCGACTCCCCCTCCCGGTCTACCTTCGCCACCACAGTCGAGCCGTCGGAGAGCTCCGCCCGGTAGACCTCCCCGATACAACCCCCGCCCATCGGCCGGGCCGAGAGCAGCCGCTCGCCGATAGAAGCCTCGATCCCATCGGCGATTATCTTCTCAGACATGGCGGGAAAGATGATGCTCGCGGATGTGATCCAGCAGACCCCCGGAGGCTCTTTCGGCGAGGTCCATCGCCCGCTCGAAACCCTCTGGTCCGCCGTAGTAAGGGTCCGGTATCTCCGTCTCCGGCACGCCGGGCGCAAAGTCCAGGAAGAGCCCTACCTCGGCCCCCGACGACACCCTGTCGCACGAGGCGGAGACCTCCCGGTAGTTCTCCTCGTCCATAGCCAGCACGTAGTCGAACCTCTCGCAGTCCTCCGGCTCAAAGAGCCTCGACCGTTGCGAGCCGATGTCCAGGCCTCTCGCCGCCGCACTCTCCATGGCCCGCGGGTCCGGCGGGTCCCCGAGATGGTAGTGGGCGTGCGTGCCCGCCGAGTCCGACTCTACCTCGCCCTCCAGCCCCTCACGCCGCACCAGTTCCTCAAAGACACACTGGGCCATGGGAGAGCGGCAGACGTTACCCATACACACGAACAACACGCGTACCAAGCTCTCCTCCTCGGAAACGTCGGACAATCCTACGATACACGAGGCGGCTTTGGAACGCCGGTACCGCGTAACTCTCGCCGGTCGCGCGTTGCCGCGCGCTTACTCAGGAACTCTAAAAGAGTCTACCAACGCGGATCGTGCATCAGCAATGCGTCCATCTTTTCGGCTGGATGTGGCTTCGCGAAGTAGTAGCCCTGGGCCATTTCGCAGCCTAGTTCCATCACCTGGGCGAGTTGGGAGGCTGTCTCCACCCCTTCGGCGACCACGTTCAAACCCAGCGAGTGCGCCAGGTAGGTTATCATCGAGACAAGTGCCTTGTTTTCCGGCCTGGCTTCGAGCCCGTCTATAAACGAGCGGTCGATCTTCAGAAGGTCCACCGGCAGGCGTTGCAGATGGGCAAGCGAGGAGTAGCCGGTTCCGAAGTCGTCTATGGCTATCTTTATCCCCATGTCCCTCAACTCCCGGAGCCGGGAGAGGTTGGACTCGCCGTATTTCATCACGATGCTCTCCGTGATCTCCAGGTCCAGGGAATTGGGGTCCACACCTGTATCCCGTATTATCCCGACGATATCCTGGACCATCTCGGGGTGCTGGAACTGCCGGGCCGACAGGTTTACGCACATCAGCAGCGGCGGGTCTGCGGGGTAGCGGTCGTGCCAGACCCTGGCCTGGCGGAAGGCTTCCTCCATTACCTGTCGCCCGATCGGGACGATCAGGCCGTTTTCTTCGGCGAGTGGGATAAAGTCCAGAAGAGGGATCAGGCCGTGCTCTGGATGTTCCCAACGCACCAGTGCTTCTACCCCGAAGATCCGGCCGGACGCGAGCCGCACTTTTGGTTGGTAGTAGACCACGAACTCTTCTCGCCGGACGGCCCGCCGGAGGTCGCTCTCCAACCTGAAGCGATTCTCGGCCCGCGCCCGCATGATCGGCCGGAACATCTCGTAGCCGGACTTGCCGCCGGCTTTGGCCCCGTACATGGCGAGGTCCGCGCTGCGCAGCAGGCTCTCGGGCGTTTCCAGGCTGGAGACGCCGAAAGTTATCCCGATGCTGGCGGTAACGGACATCTCTTCATTTGCCAGGACAAGCGGAGCCCGCAACTCTTCCAGGACCCGCTCCGCGACGACCTCCGCTTCTTCGGCCCTCGTCCCTTCGAGCAGCACGGTAAACTCGTCTCCGCCGAAACGCGCGACCGTATCCTCGGGCCGCAGGCAAGTTTCGAGGCGGCGGGCAACCTCCACGAGCAGTTGATCTCCGGCGGCGTGGCCGAGGGTGTCGTTCACGAGCTTGAAGTTGTCCAGGTCTATAAAGAACACCGCGACGTGCTCTTGCCACCGGTCCGTGAGTGCCAGGGCGTGACGGAGCCGGTCGGCGAACAGGGTGCGGTTGGAGAGGCCGGTCAGGGGATCGTGGACGGCCTGATGCTCCAGCTGCTGCTCCAGAGCCTTACGCTCGGTAATGTCGCGCTCGACCGTCGAAACGCCGGTAACGCTTCCGGACAAGTCCTTGATCGGTGATACGGTAAGAGAGACGTCGAGCAACCGGCCGTTCTTCGTCACGCGGACCGTTTCACGGCTCCGGATGCTCTCCCCGCGGGCGGCCCTTTCGAGGAGATCCGAGATCTCATCGGTGAGATCCCTGGACGGCGACAGGATCGAGATGTTCCGTCCCCTGACCTCTTCGGCGGTGTAACCGTAGAGCTTCGTCGCACCGGGGTTCCAGCTTACTATCATCCCTTCCAGCGTCTTCCCGATGATCGCATCCTCCGAAGACTCCACTATGGCCGCCAGCCGGATTTGCTCTTCTTCGACGAGTTTACGTTCGGTTATGTCAAGGACCGTTCCGATCGCCCTGTTGGAGTTGTCTGCATCATCGTAGGCTATCTCGTACTGCGCGTTGACCCAGCGTACCTCACCATCGGCTCTTACTATCCGGAAGTCCATGTTCCGTTGCGTTTTGTCCCGAAGAGACTTCAGAAGAATCCGGTTCAGGAACCTCCTGTCCTCAGGGTACACGCACGCGAGGAACTTTTTGTAGGACGGTGCGGCCTTCCGGGGAGACAGTCCGAATATGAGGTAGAGCTGGTCCGACCACTCGGCCCGATCCTCTTCAGGATAGTATTCCCAGCTACCAAGGTTGGCGACGCGCTGGGCTTCGTAGAGGGAAGCCTGTCTCCTCCGCAACGTTTCCTCCGCCCGTTTGCGCGCGGAGACGTCTAGGGCGTAGATATGGATGAGGTCCTCCCGTTGAACCCAGGACATCACCCGCTGATAGTAGAGTTCCCCAACCCGGATTTCGTCGGATACAAAGTCTTCGGCGCCTTCGTGAAGCCTCGCCGCGGTAGCTTCGTAATTTGCCAACAAAGGATGACCGGTTCCCGAGGCGCGCAGGTCGGGGAACAGCCTATTTGCAGCGGGGTTGGTGTAGGTAAGCTTTCCAAAAGAACCTATCTCCAGCACCGGACTGGGATTTAGCTCGGGAAAAGAGGCGAGTTGGGCGAGCCTGCGTTCCGCTTCCTTACGTTCGGTAACGTCCCGGGAGTTGATCACCACCCCCCGCACGTCTGGGTCTTCGAGCAAGTTGTTGCTTAGCACTTCGAAGTAGCGCCACGAGCCGTCAGCGTGCTGGAAACGGGCCTCTACAGGTTGTCCCTGTCCGGGGCCGTCCAGGATCCGGGCGAAACTCCCCGCGGCCTTCTCCAGGTCCTCTGGGTGGATACGGTCGAAAGCGTTGGTCCCGATGAGCCCTTCGGGCTGGTAGCCTAGCACCTGCTCGGAGGCCGGACTCTCGTAGAGTATGACGCCTCCGGCATCCACTATCGTGATGAGGTCCGAACCATACTGGGTAAGGATCGCACGCATCCGCTCCTGGCTCCCGCGAAACTCTTCCTCCATACGCTTACGGTCGTTTATGTCCCTGAGATAGACCGCCAGCCCATCCTCCAAAGGATAGGCTCTCACCTCGAACCAGGACTCGAGTGGAGGGTAGAACTCTTCGAACGTGACGGTCGCCTGATCCTCTACCGCCCTCTTATACTCGCGGTAGAATGCCAGTTCCACCGCCTCCGGGAACTCTTCCCACACGCTCCGGCCGAGAAGCTCCTCCCTGCGACGCGCCAGAACCCGCTCCGCATCGGCGTTGAGGTAAGTGAAACGCCATTCGCCGTCCAGAGTGAAGAAAGCATCGGTCATGCTCTCCAGAACTAAAGCAATATGGTCCTGGTACCGTCGCATCTACTACCTTACATCCGGACCCGATGCCACAGCCCCGGGAACTCTCCATCCACAACATGTCTATTAGAACTTATCGTAACTATACCATCCTCTATTTCAGCCAGCCGAACCTGCACCATCACATGCCTTCGGCAAGAAAGCACGAGTTTGCGGAATAGAGCGTAGCAGGACGTCACCCGACGTCCGAAGACCCAAGTTTCGAGTCGTTCGTCCCGAGCGCACGATTTGCTAGACTGGTTCCGGTCAGAAAACCGCACCGCGAGAGACTCCGAGGAGGAAAACGATGGCCGAAGTACGCAGGGTTGGTATGCTGACGGGCGGCGGGGACGCGCCGGGGTTGAACGGTGTGATCCGGGCGGTCACCATGAAGTCCATCTCGGACTACGGATACGAAGTCTCCGGCATCAAGCGCGGCTGGCGCGGCCTCCTCTCTCCGGAGTCCGACAGCTTGATGGGGCTTGGCGTTGACGACGTGCGCTACATTCTCCAGGAAGGCGGCACCATCCTCGGCTCCTCCCGCACCAACCCCTACAAAAACGAGGGCGACGCAGAAAAGGTCGTGAAGCAGATGGAGGAGTTCGGCATAGACGCCCTCGTCGCCATCGGCGGGGACGATACTCTAGGCGTCGCCAAACGTCTGTACGACGACTTCGGGGTGCAGGTCATCGGGTGCCCCAAGACCATAGACAACGATCTCTCGGCCACCGATACGACCTTCGGCTACGACACGGCGGTCTCGATAGCCACCGACGCCATAGACAGGCTCAGGACGACAGCAAAGAGCCACGAGCGGGTCGTGGTCGTAGAGGTGATGGGGCGGCACGCTGGTTGGATCACCTGGGGCGCGGGCGTCGCTTCCGCGGCCAACGTCACACTCATCCCCGAGGTCGAGCCCGACCTCGACGAGATAGCGGACATCTTCAAGAAGCGGGCCGAGAACGGCGAGAAGTGGGGCCTCGTCGCCGTCAGCGAGGGTGTGACGCTCTCCGAGGAGTACGCGACCCAGAACGCCGATACCGACGAGTTCGGCCATGTCCGTCTCGGCGGGATCGCCGAGACGCTGGCGAAGGAGATCGAGGAAAGGACCGGCATCGAGACCCGCCACGTCGTCCTTGGCCACCTCCAGCGCGGCGGAACCCCGACAGCCTACGATCGCATCCTCTCCACCCGCTACGGCCTGCGGGCCGCCGAAGCCGTCAAGAACGGCGAGTGGGGCCAGATGGTCGCCCTACGCGGCAGCGACGTGGTCACCGTCTCCCTGGAAGAGGCGACGGGCGAGACAAAAACCGTCCCCGAAGTCCTCTACAATGCCGCTCGGACTTTCTTCGGATAGAAGAGGATCGTCACCTGAAAGCTTCCTCCAGCAGGACGTAACCTGGCCGGTTCAGGCTACTCCGTGAGGTATGTGCCTATGTTTCTGTAGCGCTCGTAACGGGCTTTCAGGAGAGCTGCGGGGTCGGCGCCGGAGAGAACGGAGAGGACCCGCCCGAGCGTCTCCCCAACGGCTTTGACCGCCGCATCCGGCTCGTTGTGGGCGCCACCGAGAGGTTCGGGTAGGACCTCGTCGGCCACGCCCTGCCCTTTCAAGTCACGCGCGGTCAGCTTCATGGCTTCGGCCGCTTCGGCCGCGCGGCTGGGGTCCCGAAAGATGATGGAGGCGCAGGCTTCCGGGGCGATCACCGAGAGATAAGAGTTCTCCAGCATCCCGACGTAATCCGCGACGCACATTGCCAGCGCCCCCCCAGAGCCTCCCTCACCAATGATGAACGCCACCACCGGCACCGGCAGCCGGGCCAGCGCCATCAGGTCTTCGGAGATGGCCCACGCCTGCCCCCGCTGTTCGGCCTGGCGTCCCGCGAAGGCGCCCGGCGTGTCGACTAGCAGCACGACCGGGAGTCCGAACCTGTCGGCCAGACCGTAGAGCCTCTTTACCTTCCGGTAGCCTTCCGGATGGGCCATGCCGAAGTTACCGGCCACCCGGCTCTCCACGTCGGCGCCCTTATCGTGACCGATGAGCATGACCTTGTGACCACCCTGTCGGAGTCTCGCGAACCCTCCCCGGACCGCCGGATCGTCGCCATAGCTACGGTCGCCGGAGAGTTCGTAGAAGTCCTCGGCCAGAGAGTCACGGTAGGCGCGGAAGTTGGGGCGGTCGGGATGGCGGGCGACCTGGACACGCTGGTAGGGCGAGAGGTTCGAGTAGATCCGTTTTTTGGCCGCTTCGAGGGCCTCTTCGAGGCGGGAGATCTCCACCTGAAGCTCCGTGCTCTCGCCCGCGAGCCGGTAAAGGCCGGAGATCCGCTCTTCGAGTTCCTTTACCGGCCGCTCGAACTCGAGTATCACGCGAGGAACCCCAGCAACCGTTCGAGGTCCTCCTTCAGCGCGAGCCGGTGGACGATCCTATCCACCATCCCGTGCTCTTTCTGAAACTCCGCCGTCTGGAAACCCTCCGGCAGCCTTTCCTTGGTAGTCGACTCTATGACCCGCGCCCCGGCGAACCCGATACGCGCCCCCGGCTCGGCGATGATCACATCCGCCGCCGTCGCGAAAGACGCCGTTACCCCGCCGAAAGTCGGGTCCGTGAGAATAGAAACGAACGGCCACGAGCCCTCGGTGTAGCGTGAGAGTGCAACGCTCGTCTTCGCCATCTGCATCAAAGAGTAGATGCCTTCGAACATCCTCGCCCCGCCGGAGGACGAGACGATCACCAACGGCAACCCTTCCTCGCGCGCCGTTTCGATGGCGCGGGCAACCTTCTCACCGACCACGCTCCCCATCGAACCCCCGATAAACCGGAAGTCCATCACCGCCAGCGAGATGGTATGACCGCCAACTTTTCCGACCCCGCTCATCACGGCGTCGCCGAGTCCCGTCTTTCCTCGCGCCTTCTCCAATCGCTCGTCGTACCCCTCGAACTCCAGAGGGTTCCCGGCATAAAGGTCCGCGTCCCTCTCTTCAAAGGTCTCTGGATCCATGAGCAGCCTTATACGTTCCGGGGCGGAAAGCGGGTAGTGAAATTCGCAGTTGGGACAGACGTTGAAGCGGTTTTCGAGGTCTTTCTCGTAGATAGGCTGCCCACACCGCTCGCACTTGGTGAAGACGCCGTCGATCGAACCCAGGCCGCTCTCGGTCTCCGGGGCGCTCCGGGTGTACTCCCGGCGGCGACTGAGCCAACTCCTAATTTCTCTCCCCCACTTCCGCTCGTGATGTCTCCCGCAAAGCTTTCGGCGCCTTCGAGATCGCCTCGCGCACCTCGCCGAGCCACTCACCAGCCTTCTCCGGTCCGCCCTCCTTGACGAGCTGCATCAACTTGCTGCCTATAATGACCCCGTCCGCCTCGGCCGCCGCTTCGGCCGCCGCCTCCGGAGAGCCGATCCCGAACCCGAGAGCAGTCGGAGCATCGGTCTTCGCCCGCACCCGCCTCAAAAGCTCCACCGCGCCCGGCGGCAGCTTGTCACGCACACCCGTCACGCCCGCAACAGAGACGCAATACACGAACCCCGACGCCAACTCCCCGATCCTGCTCAGCCGCCCATCCGGTGTGGTCGGCGCCGCCAGCGGACACAGGGCGACCCCGCTCTCAGCCGCCAGTTCCCCAAATCTTCCCGCCTCACCGACCGGTAGGTCCGGTATTACAAGACCCGAAACACCCGCCCTGGCCACCTCGTTCAGAAACTTCTCCGCACCTCGCGCGAAAATTACATTGTAATAGATCAAGAACACAACCGGTGTGCGGTCGTAGAAGGCGGAAGCGAGTTCGATACAGTAGTCCAGGTTCGCCCCGTTCGTGAGGGCCTGGGTCGTGGTGTCCTGGATCGTCGGTCCGTCGGCCAGCGGGTCGGAGAAGGGAACCCCAATCTCCACAATGTCCGCGCCCGCCTCGATGAACGCTTCTCCTACTTCCTGCGCACCGTCCAGGGTCGGGTAACCGCCCGTGAGGTACGGTATGAGAGCCGCCCGATCTCCCGGAAAGGCCGCCCGCAGCCTCTCGCTACCCGTCACCCGATACTTCCTCCGCTTCGTGCGCGTCCACGCCCAGAGCCGCTGCCGCCACTTCCACGTCCTTGTCGCCCCGGCCGGAGAGATTGATGACCAGGTTCTTTCCCGCTCCCAGGTCCCTCGCCACCTTCTCGGCGTACGAGATGGCGTGGGCGGTTTCGAGCGCCGGGATTATGCCCTCTAGACGCGAACAGAGGGTGAAGGCCGCGAGCGCTTCCTCGTCCGTGACACTCGCGTACTCGGCGATCTTCTCGTCCCTCAGATAAGAGTGCTCCGGTCCGACGGCGGGGTAGTCGAGGCCGGCGGAGACGGAGTGTGCTTCCCGGATCTGGCCGTCCTCGGTCTGCAAGACGTAGCTTAAAGCGCCGTGCAGGATGCCCAACTGGCCCTCGGCGAGCGAAGCGCCGTGCTCGCCGGTGTCGAGCCCTCTACCGGCGGCCTCGACACCGATCAGCTTCACGCCCTCGCGCCCGATAAACGGGTGGAAAGCGCCGATCGCGTTGGAGCCCGCGCCCACGCAGGCGACGACGGCATCCGGGTCGCCCCCGAGCTTCTCCCGCGACTGGACCTCTATCTCGCGTCCGATCACCGTCTGGAAGTCGCGTACTATGCGGGGATACGGTGCGGGGCCGACGACACTACCTATGATGTAGTGAGTATCCTCCACGGTCGCCACCCAGTCCCGGATCGCCTCGTTTACCGCGTCTTTCAGCGTCCTCGAACCGCTCATCACGGGAACCACCT
>JBBPZT010000040.1:0-7404 GCA_038198625.1 Rubrobacterales bacterium | reverse complement strand
TTGGATGGTCACCTCCACCAGACCTCGACGGAGGGAGATAGGGAAGTCTATCCTAGCTGGTGGCACCCGGAGATTCAGAGGCTGTTGCTGTGGAGTTGCCGGACCGGCGAGGTCGCGCATAACGACAAACCCGTCCACGGCATGGAGAGATTCGTCGCCGTGCCCTTATCCCTCGAGGGCGGCGGAAGCGTGGGAGCGATAATTCTGGGGGGTAGAAGTTTCAGCCCCGAGGAAGAGCGTACTCTCGAGTTGCTCGCCAGACAGGTAGCGCCGATCCTGGGGCGGGCGGATGGGGCTCCCGGTAGAAGCGATCCCATCTTGGGAGTACCCAACAGGGATTCCCTGCACCGCGTTTTGCGGCGAGCACTTTCGCGCTCCAAACCGCTTACCATCCTCGCGGTGGATCTCTCCCCGCAACGTAACCAGGCCAACGGTCGTGGGGTAGAAGACTTTCCGTTGCGACTGACGGTCCAAGCCTTGCAAGAGAGCCAACAGTACGTCTTTTGCTACGCGGAAGACACCTTCATCGCACTCTCGGATGGCGCCAGCACGAAGGAAGCTGTCGCAACCGCGTTGGAGATTCAACGGGTAGTCGAGCACCTTACCGGCAACTCGGACCTTCCTAAGATCCCTGCTGTTGGATTCACCACAACCGGGGCGCAGCAACTAGGAGGTCCGTCTCTGCTGCTGGATGCGGCGTTGGAAGCGCTGGTGAGAGCAAAAAGCAATCCGGACAAGATAGCCGGGCCTCCGGCAAGTGCCGGAGATCGAAGTTTCGAGAGCCTCACCAGGGTGAGCGAGAGAAATCGAATACCCCAAGAAATCCAGGCTCTCGCGGAGGCCATCGAGGTCCGTGACCCGGACCTCGGAGACCACTCGCGGGCCGTCTCACGTCTGGCCTCTCTCGTTGGTTCCAGGATGCCACTCTCCAAGGAGCAAATGGAGGCCCTCGTCCACGGCGCGTTGCTGCATGACATCGGCAAGATCGGAATCTCCGACGACATCCTGCACAAGCCAGCTTCCTTGAGTGTCGAAGAGTACGAGGCAATGAAGCAACATCCCCTACTGGGCGCCCGGATACTGGGTTCGATCCCCGAACTTTCGCATATACTTCCCGCGGTTAAACATCATCACGAGAGATTCGACGGCAAAGGTTATCCAGAGGGCCTGCGAGGCGAGTACATACCATTAGTAGCGCGAATAATCAGCGTGGCCGACGCCCTGGAGACGATCACCCGCGACCGACCTTACCGTCAAGGCCGCTCCGAGGAAGAAGCCCTCTACGAAATATTACGCAACTCGGGAACCCAATTCGACCCCGAAGTCGTCAGAACACTACAGGAAGTGGCCGGGAAACCCGATATTCGGAAGCTTTCTTCGTAGCCAGTTAGTTGGGAGTGCAGCTTGTAGGGCATTGAGTGAAGGGCTCTTGAGAGAGCAGACGAGATCATAGAGCAAACCCTCTCCTGGAAACCACTCATGGTTGATCCATCCAGGCGCGCTCAACGTGCCAGACTTGGGAGGCTACACTAAGACAACCAGGCTGAATCTTTTCTCTGTGTACACCAAAAAGGAGCATTCTATCTCCCCTTTCAGGGTATAAAGCGCGGAGCGGGTGAGTGTGCGAAAAAGGCTCGGTATTGAGCCTACAAGTTTTGAAGACGCACCTGCGCATAAGCTCGATCAGTTTTGTTTTTGCGGTTGGAGAGAAGGACCATAGTGGGAGAAGAGCATACACATGGATATGAGAACGCCTACTTCAGGGAAATCCTCGAGAGTATTACCGATGCTTTCTTCGCCCTAGACAGCGAATGGCGATTTACCTACCTCAACTCCGAGGCGGAGAAGATTTTGGACCGCGAGAGGGATGAGTTGCTTGGCAAGAGCCTGTGGGAAGTGTTCCCGGAAGCCGTGAACCTGAAGTTCTACGCCGAGTACCAAAAAGCGGTGAGAGAGCAGACGGTAACGGAGTTCGAGGAGTACTGTGGGTCGCTCGAAACATGGTTTAAGGTCAAAGCCTATCCCATGCAAGGCGGACTATCAGTCTACTTTCGTGACGCTACCAGGCAGAAGCAACTGGAAGAAGAACTTAGTAAGAGCGAAGAGAGGCTGCGTGCTGTGCTTGTACAGTACGCTTCGGACACCATTTCGATAGTCGACGCCGAGGGCACTATAAGCTATGAAACGCCGGGGGTTGAGGAAGCGCTCGGTTGCAAATCGGAGAACAGAGTCGGCAAGAGCCTCTTCGAGTTTATTGCGCCGGACGACATCGAACGGGTATCCGAGGAGTTTGCCAGGCTCCTGGAGAGCGGTGGGGTAAGTCCGCGCCTGGAGGTCCGGCTCCGAGTCTCGGACGGGAGTTTGCGCTACCTGGAGGCAACAGGCAATAATTTGCTGGACGATCCGCGGGTGGGTGGGATCGTGATCAGCTTCCGTGACATCACCGAGCGCAAGACGCTGGAGGAAGAGTTAAAACATCAGACGCTCCATGATTCCCTGACCGGCCTACCCAATCGGGCTATGTTCGAGGAGTATCTTCAGCAGGCTCACGCCCGGCTAGAGCGGCGTGAGGGATACGTGGCGGTGCTTTTTTTAGATCTCGACAACTTCAAGCTCGTAAACGACTCTTTGGGTCACGAGATGGGAGACCAGCTTCTCATCTCGGTAGCCAGGCGCCTGGAGAATCTCTTGAGGCCCTCGGATACCATTGCCCGCTTCGGCGGAGATGAGTTTATAGCGGTGCTCGAGGATTTAGCCAGCCCGAACGAAGCGGCCCACATTGCGGAGCGCATGGGGAGAGAGCTGCAAAGGGTTCCCTTCGTCCTTGATAGCGAAGAGATCTTTGTTACCGCTTCAGTCGGAATCACCCTCACGAGTTCCGCCCAGGAACAGCCGGCAAACCTCTTGCGCCAGGCTGATCTGGCAATGTACGAAGCCAAGCACGGTGGCAAAGCACGGTACGCTATATTTGACACCTATATGTATGATCCCGCGCTCAGACACTTGCAGTTGGGGAGCGATCTAACGCGAGCTCTTACAAATGGCGAGTTCAGGCTTCATTATCAGCCGAAAGTATCGCTGAACCCCGGCGTTGGGCAGCAACGTGGGGTTTTAGGGAGCCGGGCACCTATCGTACCGGCATCCACGGGCAGGTCTAAAATTGTCGCGATGGAGGCGCTCATACGTTGGGAGCACCCAGAATATGGTTTGATGCTCCCTGAAGAGTTCTTTCCGGTGGCGGAAGAGCGCAATCTGGCCGTCGCCATCGATAAATGGGTACTGGAAGAAACCTGCCGCCAGACCCGCGAGTGGAGAGAGCAGGGCCTCCTCGGCGACCCGCCGCTGCTGGTATGCGTAAATCTCTCTGCCGGACAGTTCAAAAACGAAGGCCTGGTCGAAAATATTGGCCGGACGCTAAGAGAGAATGAGCTTGACCCATCCCTACTAGGGCTGGAAATCTCTGAGCTAGTTACCATGCAGGATACGGACTCGGCCAGGAGCATACTACGAGAACTAAAAGCCCTGGGTGTCAAGCTGTTAATCGACGACTTCGGGATTGGATACACTCCACTATCCCAGTTGAGGAATTTCCAATTAGACTACCTGACGATCGACCATTCGTTCGCGGAGATACTGAAGAGGGATCCAGGCGGCACGGAGATCGTGAGCGGGGTGACCAACCTGGCCCATGCTCTGGGCCTTGTAGTAATAGGACAGGGGATAGAAACCGCCAGCCAATTCGCCCTGTTGCGAGAGCTGGGATGCGATATGGCACAGGGTAACTACATCTCGAAACCACTGCAGCCCGAAGCGGCCGGCGCGCTGCTAGCAAGGGACCCGAGCTGGTAAAGAATCTCGTAACTTTATCCTGGACGGTAAAGAGTAGCTTTGTTTATTGTTGCCAGACAAGTCCCCTGACCTTATGGGATCTATGCGCTCCCAGCCCGCCAGGCATCATCTACCTGCTTTTAGAATAAGAATGAATGATTTCTCGACGCGGGCTCAGAGGCTCACGGTAGAAAGCAGCTGTCCGCCGAACGACTTATCCGAAAACCTCCCCGCGTACAGCGTATAATCCATGGTTGTGGCTAACACACCATCCAAACGCTTGAATGAGATGGACGATCTGCGCGACATGGGGCGTTTCCCGTTGCCCATCTACTTTGGCGCAACCGGCAACGTGCTAATGACGATCTTTTTTACGTACCTGCTCCGCGGCCGCTATGAGAGTCCTCTGGCGCTGCCGGTGTGTGCTACTGGTGTGATCTCCGCCAACGTTTTACCGGTGATCTTACTCCGCTCACGAATGGATGGTGGCACCCGGTATCCGGAGATCGAGGAAATGAGTTTCTTCGGTGATCAGCACAAGTTCTCGAACTGGGTCTACGCCGTCGCCTCGGCTAATATGCTTGTCTGGATACTGCTCTCCTGGAGCGTCTTTTCGTACCATCGCAGCCGCCGGACCCTCGCCGGCATGCTCGTCCTCGCCTTCGTATGCACCTTTTTTCCGGCCTGGATAAGACTGTTCCGCCGCTCCTGAACTCTCGTAAGAGAGGAGCTTCGCCGGGCAGGCTATCGCTCCAGGCGGACCCCACCCGCCCCGGACATGGCGGGAAGTCGTGTCCCATCCACGCACAGGCCGCCCCGAAAGTAGATCAAGAATCCTCGTCATAGTAAGATCCACAATGTGAACTAGTCCGTACTGTGTATGGTAATGCGCTTGAAAGGAAAACGATACATGAGTCGCGTCGAACTAGGCCTGTTGCCAGTCAGTGGATAGGAGAATAGACTTCCCGGCCGCCGGCGGGCCGACTCCCGCCCCCCCCAAGGCTCGGATCGCCATCGTGATACCCGCCCTCAACGAGGCGCCCTCTATAGAGCGTGTGATCCGCGGACTCCGCAACCAGGGACTCGTCTCTCCGGAGCGGATAATCGTCGTGGACAATGGCTCGATCGACGGCACCGGAGAGATAGCGCGTCGGGCCGGGGCGAGCGTGGTGACCGAGGAGCGGCGCGGCTACGGGTACGCTTGCAGGGCGGGCGTCCTCGCAGCACGAGAGGGGGACGTGATCGTACTGCTCGACGGCGACGCCGCCGACGACCCGACGGACCTTCCCCGGGTGCTGGAACCGCTCCTGCGCGATGAGGCTGATCTGGTGGTTGGGTCCCGCGTGGCGGAACCAGGCTCGCGGGCGCGCGGCTCCATGACACTGCAGCAGGTCTTCGGCAACAGGCTCGCCACGACGCTGATGCGCGCTATATACGGGGTAAGGGTGACCGACCTCGGGCCGTTCCGGGCGATTCGTCGCGGCGATCTGCTGGACCTGGAGATGCGCGAGATGTCTTACGGATGGTCCGTGGAAATGATGGTCAAGTCCCTCCGGGCCGGCTACCGTTACCGCGAGGTACCGGTACGCTACCATCGTAGGATCGGGGTCTCGAAGGTCGGCGGCACCCTGGCTGGGAGCCTTAAGGCCGGGTGGGCCATTATCTCTACCACGCTCCGCTACTCTCGCTGGGTTCCACCGGAGAGGGACCGCGAAATCGCACGTGAACCGGAGCAACCCTGAGAGACGCACTCTACATCGCCGCCAAGGCACCCCGTCCGGGCGAAGCGAAGACCCGCCTGGGACGCGCCATCGGAGACGAGGCCGCCGTCAAACTCTACCGAGCCTTCCTCCAGGACCTCTCGGTCCGCTTCGAGGACTCGCCCTTCGCTCCGGGCTGGTACGTAACCCCGTCCGGCACGTGGCCGGAGATAGCTTCGCTGGTCGTCCGCAACGGACGCAGGCCCCGCGTCCTCTTGCAAGGAGAGGGAGACTGGGGCGAACGGCAGAGACGGCTCTTCGCGGGGGCGGCGGACCGGGGCGAGGAGCGAGTCGTCCTGGTCGCCTCCGACTCTCCTCACCTCGAAGCCGAAACCGTCGGTGAAGCCTTCCGCGAGCTCGACCGTCATGACCTCGTCCTCGGCCCCGTCCACGACGGCGGGTACTACCTGATCGGACTGCGTACTACCCCCGACCACCACGACATACTCGGCGGCGTCACGATGAGCACCGGGACGGTCCTGGACGAGATAGTCACAAAGGCCGCTCGCGCGGATCTCTCCGTGGGATGGACGGCGTCTACCTTCGACGTTGACGAGGCGGAAGACCTCCACCACCTCCGCCGGGTCATAAGGACGCGCCACGACCTCCCGGCGACGCGCGCCGCCCTCGAAACGCTCGGCCTGCCGGAGCATCCAGGCCACCCGGAACACCGTATAGAACCGTTAGTAGTGCGATCTACCAAGGAGAAACCAGAGTGTACCGGAGAAGCTTCCTGAAAACGCTCGGCAGCCTTCTGGAAGGTGACAGCCGTATTATATTTGGGTTCCCGCTCCTCGCCGCTCGACTTACTGAAAGTGTCCCCCAACCTTCCACTCCCGTAGCAGGTACTGTTAGACAACCTTTGAGAGTATGGAGGTAGCGCGATATGTCTAGAGATAGAACCAAAAACGGCCGACAGGCCCTGGTAACGGGCGGTGCGGGCCTGATCGGCTCGCACCTGTCGGACCTGCTCCTGGATGAGGGCTACAAAGTCCGCATCCTCGACAACCTCGAACCCCAAACCCACCGTAACGGCAAACCGCCCTGGGTACCGCCGGAAGCCGAGTTCGTCGAGGCCGACATACGCGACCGGGGGGCCGTGAAGGTCGCGCTCGAAGGCGTCGACGTAGTCTTTCACGAGGCCGCATACGGCGGTTACATGCCCGAGATGGGCAAATATTTCCACGTCAACAGTTTCGGCACCGCCCAGATGCTGGAGACGATCCGCGACGAGAACCTGCCCGTGAAGAAGGTGGTCGTCGCCTCCTCGCAGGCCATCTACCGTGAAGGCGCGGCAGCCTGTCCCGACCACGGCCTCGTCTTTCCCGAGGCCCGCTCCGTCGAGCAACTCGCCGCCGGGGACTACGCCGTCCGGTGCCCTCTGTGCAGCGCTGTTTCGGAACCCGTGGCGACGCCGGAGGAGGCCCCGATGGGCGGCGAGACGGTTTACGCCATTACCAAGTCCGACCAGGAGCGTCTGGTCCTCGGTTGGGGGCGTCAGACCGGGGTACCGACCGTGGCGCTACGCTACTCATGCACATATGGACCGCGCCAATCCATCTTTAACCCGTACACGGGCGTGATCGCCATCTTCTGCACCCGACTCCTGAACGGCCAGCCACCGGTGCTCTACGAGGATGGAGCACAGACCCGCGACTTCTGCTACGTTGAAGACGTGGCCCGGGCTAACCTACTCGCCGCCGAGAGCGACGCGCTCGATGGCTTGCCGGTCAACGTCGGCAGCGGACAGGCAACGTCCATCCGTGAGGTGGCCAACATGCTCTCCGAAACCCTCGACGTGCCGATGGAGCCTGTG
>JBBPZT010000039.1:0-8291 GCA_038198625.1 Rubrobacterales bacterium | reverse complement strand
TGATGACGAACGCGTACTGCTGGCCGTTGTCGCAGGAGGCCGTGATCGGGATCTGGTTCTTCCCAGGCTCCGCGAGGGCGGTGCCAGCCTCACCTATAAAGAGCATCGTGGCAAGTGCTATAGCTGCAAGGAAAGATATTTTTCTCATCCGTACCCCTCTCTATTCTTGTTTACATAGACGTTCTCGTCATACACGGGTCGAAACTTTAGCAGCTTCACTTCGAGTGGATGTTAGACTCGTCGCCATGATGAACCTCCACGCTGATGTCGTCGGAAGCCTGCTCCGCCCGCCGGAGCTGATCGAAGCGCAGAAGAAGTACGCCGCTGGTGAAGTCTCCACCGCTGATTTCAAGCGCGTCGAAGACCGGGCCGTAGACTGGGCCATCGGGCTTCAGGAGAAGGCCGGCCTGGAAGTCGTAACCGACGGCGAGATGCGCCGGGAGTCGTTCCAGAGCCAGATGGTGGAGTCAACGGAGGGCTTCGGGACGCACGATATAGACGCCTACCTCTGGGGAGACTGGCACGGCGACGAGGCAGTCGGAGATAAGGATACCGGGCGTCCGGCTACGCTCGGCGTCGTGGGGAAGCTCCGCCGCATACGTCATCTGTCGGTGGAGGAGTTTGTCTACGCCCGCGCCAGGACGGACAAGACGGTCAAGGTGACGCTCCCGAGCCCCACGCTCTACGCCAACTTCTGGTCGCCCGAACTTTCGAAAGAGGCGTACCCGACGATGGACGAGTTCGTGGAAGACGTGGCGGAGATCCTTCGGGAAGAAGTCGAGGAGCTAGTGCGGCTCGGTGCGACCTACATACAGCTCGACGCGCCTCACTACCCGCTCCTGCTCGAACGTAAGACCCGCGAGTTCTACGAGAAACGCGGCTGGGATTTGGACAAGTGGCTCTCGCGCGGCGTGGAGCTGGACAATTACGTTCTAGGAGACCACGCAGGACTCACGACAGCCTTCCACCTTTGCCGGGGCAACCAGGGGAGCCGCTGGCTCGTCTCCGGCTCCTACGAGCCGCTCGCCCGGCGCATCTTCGGTGGCGTCTCCGCCGACCGGCTAATGCTGGAGTACGACGATGAACGCAGCGGCGACTTCGAGCCGCTGTCCCACGTGCCGGAGGACAAGGTCGCCGTCCTCGGCCTCGTTACGACCAAGACACCCCGGCGCGAAACCGTTGAAGACCTGGAAACCCGCATCCGGGAAGCTTCCGAATACGTCCCGCTGGAGCGGCTCGCCCTGAGCCCGCAGTGTGGCTTCGCAACTTCCATCGTCGGAAATGCCGTAACCGTCGAGGACGAGGAGTACAAGCTTCGCACCATCGCCGAGACCGCCGCCCGCGTCTGGGGGTAGAAACGTCTCCGTCCCTACGCTTCTCATAACCGGCCCCGGCGGGGTCGGGAAGACGACGGTTGCCTTCGAGGTCTGCCGCCGACTTGAAGCGGCCGATATCGCGCACGCCATGATAGACACCGACGAGTTGGACCGCATCTATCCGCCGCCCTACGATGACCCGCACCAGAGACGCCTTACGAGCAAGAATCTGGCGGTGTTATGGAGCAACCTGCGTGCGGCCGGGGCTCCGCGCCTGATCCTGACGATGGTCGCGCTCCATCCGGAAGACGAATTGCCCTCTATACGGGATGCTGTTCCAGAGGCGGAGATAACCGTAGTGCGTCTCCTCGCCTCCGAAGACGTGCTTCTGGAGCGAATCGGGAGGCGGGAGGTCGGGTTGGGGTTAGGGGATCAGGGCCGGAGGTCGCTGGAGGCGTTGCGCTTTATGGAGAGTGGACCCGCTGGCGAATGGCTGGCTGTCGAGACCACCGGCCGCTCCGTGGCCGAAGTGGCCGGGGAGTTGCTCCGTCGCGCCGGTTGGCCAGGGTAGCTAACTGTCCATCAGGCGTTCAGCGCAGCGGCGTGGTGGCGAATGTGGTCTTCCATGAAGGTCGAGATGAAGTAGTAGCTGTGGTCGTAACCCTCATGGCGGCGCAGCGAGAGCGGCTGGCCCGACTCGGCGCAGGCTTCCTCGAAGACCTCCGGATAGAGTTGCTCTTCGAGAAACTGGTCGGCTGTTCCCTGGTCTATCAGGATCTCTCTTCCGTCGGTAAATGGACTCTTACGGACCAGCTCGCTCGCGTCGTGCTCGCGCCACGATCCCCGGTCTTCTCCGAGGTAGTTCGAGAAAGCCTTCTCGCCCCACGGGCAGCGAGTCGGTGCGCAGACCGGGGCGAACGCCGAGACCGAACGGTACAGGCCGGGGTTCTTCAGCGCCAGCGTCAGCGCTCCGTGACCACCCATCGAATGCCCGAAGATTCCCGCCCTGTCACTGTCCGCCGGGAAGTTGTCGGCTATGAGGTTCGGCAACTCTCGGGTGACGTAAGTGTACATATTGTAGTGTTTTGACCAGGGCTCCTCGATTGCGTCTATGTAGAAGCCCGCCCCGGTTCCGAAGTCCCAGTCTTCGTCTTCGCCTGGGGCGCCCGCGCCGCGCGGGCTCGTGTCTGGGGCGACGAGCATCAGGCCGTGTTCTGCGGCGTAGCGTTGGGCGCCGCTTTTTGTCGTGAAGGTCTCCTCGGTCGAAGTAAGGCCCGCCAGATAGTAGAGGACCGGGACCGGACCTTCCGACGCTCGTGGCGGCTGGTAGACGGAGAGGCGCATCGGGGTGCCGCAGGCTTCGGATTGATGGGTGTAGAAGCCGGATGTGCCGCCGTGGCAGGCGTGGGTTTCGAGGGTCTCGATCTTCGCCATCAGAACGAGACTACGCTGCGGATGGACTCGCCCCGGTGCATCAGGTCGAAGCCTTTGTTTATCTCGTCCAGGGTCAGGTCGTGGGTGATGAGGTCGTCTATGTTGATCTTTCCCTCCATGTACCAGTCGACTATCTTCGGAACGTCGGTACGTCCGCGCGCCCCTCCAAAGGCGCTCCCCCGCCAGACCCGGCCCGTAACGAGCTGGAACGGGCGCGTGGAGATCTCCTGCCCCGTACCGGCCACCCCGATAATTATGGCCTCTCCCCAACCCTTGTGGCAGCACTCAAGCGCCTGACGCATGACGTTCACGTTGCCGATGCACTCGAAGCTGTAGTCCGCCCCGCCGCCGGTCAGGTCCACCAGGTAGGGGACCAGGTCTCCTCCGACCTCTCCGGGGTTTACGAAGTGGGTCATCCCGAACTTCTCGGCAAGGTCTTTCTTATCCGGGTTGAGGTCCACGCCGACGATCATACCCGCACCGGCGACCCTCGCGCCCTGGATGACGTTCAGCCCGATGCCGCCGAGCCCGAAGACGACGACGTTGGCACCCGGCTCCACCTTCGCCGTGTTGATAACCGCCCCGACGCCAGTCGTCACACCGCAGCCGATATAGCAAATCTTGTCAAACGGCGCGTCTTCCCGGATCTTGGCGACCGCTATCTCCGGCAGCACGGTATGCTCGGCGAACGTGGAAGTTCCCATGTAGTGGTAGAGCGGCTGTCCGTCTATCGAGAAACGGCTGGTGCCATCCGGCATCACGCCCCGCCCCTGCGTCTCGCGGATCGCCTGGCAGAGGTTCGTCTTGCGGCTCAGGCAATACTCGCACTCCCGGCACTCCGGCGTGTAGAGCGGTATCACGTGGTCCCCTGGAGCCACACTCGTTACGTTCTTCCCGACTTCCACCACGACACCGGCGCCTTCGTGACCCAGGACCGCCGGAAACAGCCCCTCCGGGTCCGCCCCAGAGAGCGTCAACTCGTCGGTGTGGCATACTCCCGTTGCCTTTAGCTCCACGAGCACCTCATCGTCCTTCGGACCCTCCAACTGGACCGTCTCTATGCTCAGTGGTTTGCCCGCCTCGAAAGCAACCGCCGCCCTTACGTCCACCCGTTCCTCCATTCATCTCTCAGAAAGAAAAACAACCTTATAGCACCACGATAAATTCGGCAACCCGTATTGGACTGGATCCTAACCTCCGGGGCGTGTGACGAGCTTACCGTAAGTTCCTCTGCCGGCCAGGCGTTCCAGGGCGTCCGGGAGGTCTTCGAAGGGGACGGACTCGTAGATCAGGGGGTCTATGTCGCCGTTTTCGTAGAGTTTCATCAAGGCTTCGTGAGTTTCGGGGATGAGGTTGGGCATCACGCGGGCGTAGAGGCCCCAGTGGAGGCCGACGACGGAGTAGTTCTTTACGAGCAGGTGGTTGGTCGGGGCTTCGGCGATCCTGCCTCCCGCGAACCCGATCACTACTATGCGCCCCTCGAACGCCACGCATCGTCGCGACCCATCGAATACGTCCCCGCCGACAGGGTCGAAGACCACATCGGCCCCGCGTCCCTCCGTCACCTCTTTTACGACCTCGATAAAGTTCTCTTCCCGGTAGTCTATGGCAATTTCCGCGCCGAGCTTGCGGCAAACTTCTACCTTCTCCGCGCCTCCGGCCGTGGAGACCACGCGGGCTCCCGCCGCGCGGGCGAGCTGTATCGTCGCCGACCCGACGCCGCCCGCGCCAGCGTGTACCAGCACCGTCTCGCCTTCTTTCAGACTCGCCCGCCGATGGAGCGCGAAATAAGCCGTCTGGTAGACGATGTGCATCGCCGCCGCCGCGTCGAAGGGCATTCCGTCCGGTATCGCAAAGACGCTCCCCGCCGGGACCGCCACCAGTTCGGCGAAGCCGCCGTTCGGGAGCGGGGGAGTCGCCAGCACCCGGCTCCCTTCACGTAAGTCCACGCCCGCGCCGGTCTGCGAGACGGTTCCGGAGACCTCAGCCCCCGGCGTGAAAGGAAGCTCGGGCTTCTCCTGATACTCGCCCCGGCACAACAGGGCGTCGAAGAAGTTGAGCGACGCCGCCTCCATCTCGACTACTACTTCGCCCCTTCCCGGCGTAGGCTCGTCTACCTCCTCCAGCCGCAGCGCCTGCTTCGGTTCTCCAAGTTCCTGTACCCGCCAAGCTTTCATGCCGTTCCTTTCCCGCGCCGGCCCGTACGAGGGGCGAGCTTATCATCGTCCGTACTTCTATGGCTACGGCTGTGAGTCCGTGGCGAGTATATTAGGCGGCTGTTAAGCTGAGGGCTAAGAGGAATAGGGATCTTTCAGGTGAGGAGGCAGGATATGTTGCGGGTACGGGATGCTATGACGCGGGAGGTCGTTACGCTCGGGCCGGAGGCGAGCGTCGGCGAAGCGTTGGGCGTCTGCCGGGAGAAGGGCATCCGGCACATACCGATAGTGGAGGAGGGGCGGCTCATCGGTCTCATCTCGGACCGGGACCTGCGGGACGTGAGCCCGCCGAGAGGAGGCCGTGACCAGGAGAACACACTGGGGTGGGTGCGGGTGAGGGACATCATGAGCACGGAGTTGGTTACCATAGGACCGCTCGACACCATAGACCATGTCGCCCGGGAGATCTACGAGCGCAAGATAGGATGTCTTCCCGTGGTTGACGGCCGGGAACTCGTCGGCATTATCACCTCCCAGGACATGATGCGCACCATGATCGAGCTGACCGGCGCCCACGTCCGGGGAAGTTGGATCGAGGTGGAGGTCCCGAACCAGCCCGGCACGCTCGCCAACGTGACCGACGCCATCCGGGACCGACAGGTGAACATAGCCGGGGTCTTCCTCGGCCCGGCCCAGAAGGCTACCCACCGCATCATCGTCTTGAGGCTCGAAACCACCAACCCGAAAGGCGTGGCCCGGAGCCTTGATGAAGCGGGCTACAAGACGCGCGTCATAGAGTCCTCGGCTCCCGTGGAGACCGGCCCGAGAGAAATGTAGCCGTGACAACCCGCCGGGTAGCGCTAACGAAATCGCTACCCGGTATCTTAAAAGGCGCTACGCGTTAGGCGTCCTGAAAAAGTCCACCAACGCCCGGCTTGGTCTTGCCGTTCTCGTCGAGGTAGTCGCTCCAGGTGCGCTTCGGGGAATAGCCAAGCATCTTCTTTGCCTTCTCCACGGAGATGCCGCCGGTATCCTCGCGAGAGAGGGGCTTCTTTATCTCTACCTGATCCCCGTAGTATTCCTTCACGACCTCCTCGAAGTTCCGGTTGCCCACGTTATCCGGGGAGGCTATGTAGAAGACCTCGTGGCCGGGAAGGTCGCTCTCCACGGACAGCACCATGGCGTCCGCAAGGTCGTAGACATCTATGTAGCTCCAGAAGTTTGGGCTCAGGACCGAGGCGTCGCGCACCTGCGGCCCGAGGTTGTTCTCGTAGTTACCCTCGTGTTGTACCCAGCACGGCCTTATCGAGATGCACTGGATGTCAGAGCGTCGGATCGCCGCGTCCATCAACTGCTCACCGAAGTGTTTGGACGTGGCGTATGGGTCCTGCGGCTTTATAGGATGCTCCTCGTCTACCGGCACGTAGTCCGGCAGGAACTCCCTCTCGGGGAAGAAGAAGCCCGGAACCGTCTCGCTGGAAGTGTTCACGAAGCGTGAGACCCCGAAGCGTATCGCCGCCTCCAGCACGTTGAAGGTAGCCATCAGGTTATTCTGGAAGACGACGTGCGGCGGGTTGCGAGTCGGCTCCGGAATAGCCGCCGCGTGTACTACCGCCTCCGCGCCGCGCACCACGGCGAAGGCGTCTCCGGCGTCCGTGAGGTCGGCCTGGAAGTAGTCGGGCTCGTTCTCGCCCGGACGCTCGAAAGTCGGCGCGAAGATGTCCGTCGCCCGAACGTCGTGGCCCGCCTCCTGGAGTGCCGCGACCGTCGCCCGGCCGACCTTGCCCCTGGCCCCTGTTACAAGTACCTTCATGTCTTCCTCCTCTTCTCGAATGCCGCTAATCCTATAGCAATCCATCGCGCCCGGCAGCCGAACCTCATACATATTCTCCGGCGAAATGAAGGAGAAAACAGGCTCGGGGCGGCTCCATACCGGGATACATATCCCCGGATGTTCGTGGTCCTGCTAGGACAGCCCCAACTCGTCCTGGACGGGCTCGGACGCTTTCTTAGGAGGCTTCTTTTCGTCCTCCGAGGGATGGGGGAGTTCTTCGGCCTCGAAGATGGGGCCGGCGGTTACCCCTTCGAGGAAGGCGGCGAGTTCGGGTTCGCGTTCGATGGTCGCTTCCAGCACCCAGAGGAGTTCGAGTAGCTCGACGGTCATTTCTCCGGTCCAGCGTTCGGGGCGGATCTCATCCAGCGGCGAGGACGAACGGCCGGCGGCTTCTTTCATCCTGTAGCCGAGCCACGACCGGACGACCCGCAGCCCGGAGACTTCGTAGTTCCAGACCCGCTCGTCTACGCCCTGGATCTCCCGTCCCCGACGCGGAGGACCTCTTCGTCGGGGTCGTAGGCGTAGTCTTCCGGGTAGCCCTCGGGGGTGTCGGGGATGGCTTTGGCGTACTCCGCCCGGCCTCGCGGCACCGGGACTTTCTTGCCGTCGGGGCCGAACCGCTCGCCGTAGGTGTGGAGTTGGATGAGGGCGCGGCCAAGCTCCGCACCGCGCCGGAAGAGTTCGGCGGATTTTGTGATCGGCACCCGCGGACCCGGTATCGCAAGCTCCTCCGAGAAGCTCTCCGTGTACGCCGGGGAGCCGAGCACCGCGTAGGCGTAGGCGAACAGGTCTTCCGCCGATACCGCCCCGCCATACGACCCCGAAAGTAGCTCCAGCAGCCCGCCCGTAACGTTCGGCTCCGTCGCCGCCGCGTCGCGCCACAGCGGGAACACTGCGCCTCCAAAACTTCCCCGGAAATGGTCTCGGTCCGGTATCTCGCTTGCAATTGTGACGGCCTGGCCTTCACCAAGCGGATGCCTCAATAGGGTAGTCAAATAAACTTGCTTTGGACTATCTACTTGCCAGAGGAAGGGTGAAGCTCGGTCAAGAAGACGACTATCAGCTAAAACCCACTGGCGATCAAAAGAGCGATATGCGCATCGAACTATTGGTGGAAGCGGCGCATTGCTGTTGACCTCTTCGATGGAAGCATTTGAAGCTGGCGTTGGGAAAGTTGTTGCCGATACGGGACTATCGTGCTTCTTGCCGGTGGGAGAATTTTTGAAAAGCCTCTTGCGGTCTGCGCTGTCCGAAGACGCGAGTACGTGCCACCTTTTATGCAGCGTCTCCTGGTTCGTGGATAGCGGCCACTTCCGGCCCGCCATGGAGCCGGATTGCTGCCACGGGAACACGTCGGTGAGGAGGGGCCAGGCGTAGTAGTCGCCCTCGCCTTCGGGGAGGAACGGGTTCTGCCAGCCGGTGAAGCAGTCGCGCCACGCCAGGCCGTCGAAGTCCTGAAGGTCGTCGAGGGCGGCGAGCTTCTCGGCGCGGGTGCCGGTCAGCTTCGCGTAGCGGACGCGGGCGGGTTCGTCGGGTTTCGCCTCCCCGTAG
>JBBPZT010000038.1:0-6460 GCA_038198625.1 Rubrobacterales bacterium | reverse complement strand
GATCGGGCTGCCAGGAGACACCATAGCCGTCCGGAACGGAAAGATCGTCCTGAACGGCAAGCCCCAAGAAGAATCCTACGTAGTCAACAAACCCTGTGTTCCGGGGCTGCCGAAGACCTGCTCTTTCGGTCCCGCAACGGTGCCAAAAGGACATTACTTCATGATGGGTGACAACCGGGGTAACTCGGAGGACTCACGCTACTTCGGTCCGGTGCCGAAGAAGAACATAGAGGGTGAAGCCTTTCTACGCTTCTGGCCCTTGAACCGCATCGGCTGGCTCTAACCTTCCATCCGGTGCTGGCTTTGCCGGCCTTTTGCTAACGTCCGTAGGTCTCTACGAGGTTGCGTAGCCTGACGGCCAGTTCGTCCGTGAGTGCTGCGCCATCGAGTCGCCACGTCCAGTTGCCGCTGACGGTGCCGGGTGTGTTCATGCGCGTTTCGGTTCCGAGGCCGAGAAGGTCTTGCATTGGTACTATGGCGCGCGCGGCGGTGGATGAGTAGGCCAGTCGGACTAAATCCCACACTATGACGTACTCCTTGCCGAGGTAGCGTCGGGTGAAGGATCTCTCCTCCGGAGCCGCCGAGGCCCACCATCCAGCGGTGGTGTCGTTGTCGTGGGTGCCGGTGTAGACGACCCAGTTGCCGCCCTCGTAGTTGTGGGGCAGATGCGGATTGTCTGGGGAGGAGAAGGCGAACTGGAGGACTTTCATCCCCGGCAGGCTTAGAGTGTCGCGCAACTCCTCCACCTCGGCGGTGATCTCCCCGAGGTCCTCGGCGATGATAGGAAGCTCACCGAGCCTCGCGGCCAGGGCGTCGAAGACTTCCCTGCCCGGGCCTTTTACCCATCGTCCGCCTGCCGCGGTCTTCTCGCCGGTCGGAACCTCCCAGTAGGCTTCGAAGCCCCGGAAGTGGTCTATGCGGACCGTATCGTAGAGTGTGAGGGCCATCCGGATGCGCTCCACCCACCACCGGTAGCCCTCCTCGCGCATCCGGCCCCAGTCGTAGAGCGGGTTGCCCCAGAGTTGGCCGGTCTCGGAAAAGTAATCCGGCGGTACCCCGGCTACCACGGTTGGTTCTCCTCTTCCATCGAGGTGGAAGAGGCGCTGGTTGGCCCACACGTCCGCCGAGTCGTGAGAGACGAAGATCGGGAGGTCGCCTACTACCTCGACGCCTCTCGCCCCAGCCTCCTTCCTAACTCTCTCCCAGTCCTGAAAAAAGAGATACTGGAAGTACTCGTGGAAGCGTATTTCCTCCGCAAGTCCTCGCCTCGCCCGCGCCAGGGCTTCCGGTTCCCGTTCCCGGAGCCCGGTTTCCCACCGGTTCCAGGGGACGCCGTCCATCTTCGTTTTGAGCGCCGCGTACAGCGCGTAGTCGTCGAGCCAGTAGCCGTGGCGCTCCCGGAAGTCATCGAAGCCCTCGCCGGGTTCGGCCCGCCCGTAGGCCTCCCGCAGCTGCCCCATCTTGACGGCCGTGGCGGTCGCGTACTCTACCAGACCCGGTTGAGACTCCGGGAGGTCAGGGTCGAGCAGACCTTCCTCGACTAGCCTCTCCGTGCTCACTAGCAGCGGGTCTCCGGCGAACGCCGAGACCGCTGAGTACGGGGAGTCTCCGCCGCCCGTGGGTCCGAGAGGCAGGACCTGCCATATCCTCTGTCCAGCTTTTTCCAGAAACCGGACGAACTCAAAGGCTTCGCAACCGAGATCGCCGGCCCCGAACCGGCCCGGCAGCGAGGTTGGATGCAGCAAGATACCAGCCGCGCGCTCCTTTTTGTTGTCTCTCGTCACACGGCGGATTCTAGCGGGTTCGGATCGCTTGTGGAGAATGTTCCAGGAGCGCCAAGAGATGGCTCGTCTCCGGCGGAGTGCGCAGGATGAGAACGGTCTTCTCGCGTGAGAGGGTTTCGAGCTTGCGGAGAATACCGGGACGATACTCTATTGGGTACTTCCAGAGGTACTTTAGAAATTGGAAGGTTAGCCGCTCCGGGCAGCCGGGGGCCATGTCCGGACGGGGGCGGCGAGCGTAGCGCAGCTTTCTGTAGCGCAGACGGCGGACCAGTACGCGCCGGATACGTAGAGCGCGGGGCAAGTCCAGGAAGATCACAGCGTCCGCCGCGGCGAGCCGGAGGTCGAGGGTGCCACTGTAGTTGCCGTCCATAACCCAGGCATCCCTCTCGATGAGCCGCCGCACAGTCAGCTCCCATTCGTCGCGAGAAGGTTGCTCCCAACCCGCTCTCCAGTAGAGCCTATCGAGGTGGATGACTTCCAGGCCGAGCAAATCCCCGAGCCCGGCGGCGAGCGTACTTTTACCTGAGCCGCCCGCCCCGATCACAAGCACCCTCTTCGCCCACGAGAGTTTCCGCGCTTGGCTATGTTCCGGGATGCTTTCGAGCTTCGTCACGCCACTGTTTCTATAAGCTCAGTTCACGACCTGTGGTGAGAGGTGTCGGGTGTCGAAGTAGGCCATGAACCGCTTTACCTTGCCGTCTTCGATCTCCAGGATGCTCACGCCTTCGTAGGAGACGCTGTTCCCGTCCGAGGTGCCTTCTGTGGTCCATTCCAGGGCCGCCCGTCCATCCGCCGCGAAGACGTTTCGGAACGTAGACTTCATCTCCCCGAAGGTCTTGCGGTAGCCGGTCCAGAACTCGCGCAGTTCATCGTGCCCATGGAATGTCCTGGGGACCGATACGTTGCCGACCTCGCAGTCGTCGGTGTGGATCCCGACCAAGGGCTCGACATCCTGGTCTTCTTCCAGCTTCCATAAAGCCTCTTTAAAACTCTCCGCAACTTTCTCCGACAAGAGAACCCCATTCATACTAACGGTTTTTACTTCGGATAAAATTTATCCTCTCCCGTTCGTGGAGACTGTAAATGCACACTCGTTCAGGGTCTGGAGTCAGGGCCTGGGATCAGGAGCGGGGAGTCTCCTCGATCTCGACCCGTTCGATCTCATCTCCCGCCTCCCGGTCTCTCTGCGGGTCGCGCTCCCGAAGCGCAAACACGACGTCCATACCCTCGACGACCTCGCCGAACACCGCGTGTTTGCCATCCAGCCAGGGTGTCGCCCCGTGCGTGATAAAGAACTGCGAACCGCCGGTGTTCGGACCGGCGTTCGCCATCGAGAGTGTGCCGGGATTGTCGTGCCTGAGGTCCGGGTGGAACTCGTCCCGGATCGTGTACCCCGGGCCACCGGCCCCCGTCCCCGTCGGGTCACCACCCTGAGCCATGAAATCCTTTATGACGCGATGGAAGGTCGTCCCGTCGAAGTAACCGTCCCGTGCCAGAAACACGAAGTTGTTGACAGTCTCCGGGGCCTCCTGGGCGAACAGCTTTACCTTGACCAGGCCCTTCCTGGTCGCGAAGTTGGCATAGTAGTCGCTCGCGGGACTCAAGTTCATCTCCGGCGAGCTATCGTAGGTCTTCTGTGACATCGGCTCCTACCTCGTAATTGCTTTCGGAGCGCACATGCTACCTCATATCGGCGGTCTTTGGGCCGCACCTGTCATGTATTATCGAGTGAGTTCTTGCTTCCGGCGGTGCTCCGCCAGCATCCCGGCCGAGAGGTAGAGGCTCAGGCCGAAATAGTAGATGAGGTAGGCCAGCGACAGCCCGAGGATCGCCGGGTTCGGGTTCGGCATCTGGAGGAGTATTATCGCGTAGCTTACGAGCCAGAGAGCAGTTAGCGTGAGCGATACCTTTCGGAAGACTACCGTCCGGGTCGGGTAGACGTACCGGATGGGGACGAAGACCAGAACAGAGCAGACCGCGAGCACGGCTCCCACCGCCGCCGGGGTAAGACCGAAGACGATGATGTAGAACACCACCACGTTGAAGTAACTCGGGAAGCCGAGGAAGAAGTGGTCTTCCGTCTTGGCGTCCACCCGGCAGAACTGGTAGCTGGAAGCCAGAAGAGGCAGCGCCGTCAGGGTTATTCCAACAGGACCATCCGGCAAATATCCACCGCTCCAGAGCAGAAGCATGGGGGCTAGTACGTAGGTCATATAGTCGACTATGTTGTCCAGCAGGGCGCCGTCGAAGGAGGGTAGGGCTTCGCTTACCCGCAGCCTGCGGGCCAGGAGGCCGTCGGTGCTGTCTATGGCGAGGGTGGCGAGCATCAGCCACAGCGCCCGGGTCGTCTCGCCCCCGAAGGCGGCCACCACGATCAGGAGTGCCAGAACCGCCCCGCTGGCCGTGTACAGATGAACCGCCGCAGCCTTGAGACGAAACCAGGGAGGGGTGTTTTCCTCTAAAGTAAGCTCTTCTTCGCCCACATTACCCATCCCCGGAGCTTTCCCCCTTACCTTTCCTTCTTATAGCATACAGCATGAACCCAATCATAGCAGGCCGGACGTTACGAACTACTTTTCGCGGAACCTTGTCTTTGCTGCCCGGTTCCGGCGGTAGCTTTTAGCGGGCGTATACGGTTTATGGCGCCGGCTATCTCCTGCGCCCGCGGCAGGCTCAACTCACCGGGATGACCGCTGAACCTTCCTAACGAGTCAAGGCCACCGTCCCGGATGGTGGCGAGGGCCTCGCGACAGACCTCTTCCATGCTACGCTCCTCTTGCCCGACCACGAAACGCGCGATCATCCTGGCAATGGCCTCGGTCTGGCCCTCCTCCGCGAGCTGTTCCAGATATGAAAGGTCTACCCGCTCCCGGCCGAGCTCGATAGCGCGGAGGCCTCTACTCCGCGCCGACTCTCTCTTCCCGCGCCGGAGGTCCATGGAAGTCGCTTCAAAATGACGTTCCGCGGGCTGGTAGGTCTCCCTCTCCACGGGTGAGAAGTGGGTGGGGAGCTCTTCGCGTACCGTGGCGGCGCGGCCGGTGACGTCGGTGGCGCGGTAGTCCTCCAGCAATATGACGTGGTCGGCCACGTCCAGGTAATCGCCGACTCCTCCGACGACCACGATGGTCGAGACGCCCATAGAACGGTGAAGCCAGCGTACCAACTCCACGAACGGGGAGATTGGTTCTTTCCGGATCAGCGCTCGCATCCGCGCGTCCCGTATCATGAAGTTCGTCGCGCTGGTGTCCTCATCCACCAGAAGCAGCGACGTGTCAACCTCCAACGCCTCGGCGATGTTCGCGGCCTGGGAGGTGGAGCCGGAGGCGTTAGGAGTCGAGAAAGACTTCGTGGACGTCCCACCCGGCAACTCCCCGATGTAACCCGAGATGTCCACCCCCGCGACGCTCCGCCCGTCCTCGGCCCTTATCTTTACCGCGTCGGACCTCGTCACCACGTATTCTCTCCCGTCACCCGGTACATGGTCGTAAACACCCCATGAGAGCGCGGAGAGCAACGTGCTCTTCCCGTGGAAACCGCCACCCACCACGAGCGTGATCCCCTCCCGTATTCCCATCCCGGAGACCCTCCCACGGTTCGGCAACTCGACCGAGACCCGTAACTCCTCCGGACTCTCGAACGGCACGGCTCCCTCCGAAAGCGGCCGGTCGCTCGCCCCACTCTCGCGCGGCAATACGCTTCCGTCGGCCACGAAGGCAACCAATCCCAACCCCGGAAGAAGTTCCCTTAAGTGCCCGGCGTCCTCGACCGTCTCCACGTGCCGGCGGGCTTCCTCCGGGTTCACTCCGTCTAGCGTCAGAGCACTTCCTACTACCTGCGGCAGCTCTTCGAGCAGCATTGCCCGGGCGGCGCGGGCGTCCACCGTCCGGCCTCTAGCCGGGAGCCCCACGGCCATGCGGGCCTCGACGTATCCTTGTTCCACGACGATCGAGGTGCGGGGGAGGACCACCTGGGAAGGGCTCTGTATCTCCACGCGTCCGCTCTTGCCCGATCCCCGGTTTCCGCGAACCACCTCGCGGATGGCCGCATCCATACGCCTGGTCAGAAAGTCCTCGAAAGCCACCCGCCTCACGGCGCCCTCGAAGAGCTTCGGATCGAAGTCGTTGCCCTCTGTCCGCACCCGTATGAGAGAAGGTGGGGCGAACGGGTCCCGCTGCACCCGGTCCACGAAGAGGATGAAGCCTTCCAGATGGTGAGAACCCTTGAGGTCCCCATAAGCTCCATAGCTCCCGCCGTCTATAAGACCAAGAATGCTTTCCAGACCTTTCAGTATCTCCTCCTCATCGACCCTCCCGGCAAACGCTGCCCGGACCGTGCCCGCATCCCGCCACACCCCGCCAACGATACTCTAAAACAGTAAACTCACGGTAGAGTACCCTGATCCCGGAAAGCTCTTATGCATTGACTTTGCGCTATTTGTAACCTCTACGCAATCTTTTTGTAAAGATTTCGCAATATACACTTGCAAAATGTTACGGGCCTGTTACAGTCCTGCACTGTTACTGAAATACGGCCTACTATTGGAGGGGGCTTATGGTTTGTACAGGCGTGGAACGCCGTGTGGCTAGATCTGTTTACGTGTTGGGGGCGATGCTTGCGGTCGTCATTTTTGCGGGTGTTTTTTCCGCGAAGGCTCAGGCTCAGACCCTGACGGCGAG
>JBBPZT010000037.1:0-6749 GCA_038198625.1 Rubrobacterales bacterium | reverse complement strand
CCGGCGTACACCTCTTCGCGCTGCTCGCGGCTGTTGGCGTGAAGCTGCAGGAGCCTACCCACGCGCTCGCGCCTGCCCTTGGTCGTGTTCATGATGTACGAACCGGCCTTGAGTGTCCCCGAGTACACCCGCATGTACGTCAACTTCCCGACGTGCGGGTCGGATTGCACCTTGAAGGCGAGAGCCGCCAGCGGCCCATCCTCGTCAGCCGGACGCGTGACCTCTTCACCGTCCAGGGTCTCACCGTGGATCGGGGGAACGTCCAGCGGGCTCGGCAGGTAGTCTATGACCCCGTCGAGCAGCGGCTGCACGCCCTTGTTCTTGAACGCCGAGCCGCAGAAAACAGGCGTCATGTGGGTGGCGAGCGTCGCCTGGCGGATGGCCGACCGTATCTGAGGGATCTCCATCTCCTCGCCCTCCAGATACATCATCATCAGCTCTTCGTCTTGGTCGGCGACAGCCTCCAGGAGCTTCTCGCGATACTCCTCGGCGAGCGTCCGCATGTCCTCGGGAATTTCAGTCTCTCCCCAGTCAGCCCCGAGGTCGTCCTTGTAGACAATAGCCTTCATCTCTACGAGGTCCACGATCCCCTGGAACTCCGACTCGGCCCCGATCGGCAACTGCACCGGGACGGCGTTCGCCCCCAGCCGGTCCTTCATCGTCGCCACGGCCTTGTAAAAGTCCGCGCCAATGCGGTCCATCTTGTTGACGAACGCGATCCTCGGCACGTTGTACTTGTCAGCCTGCCGCCACACGGTCTCCGACTGCGGCTCGACCCCGGCTACGGAGTCGAACAAAGCGATCGAACCGTCCAGCACCCGCAGGCTCCGCTCCACCTCCACGGTAAAGTCCACGTGCCCGGGCGTGTCTATGATGTTGATCCGGTGTTGTTCGGAGATGCGGCTATGAACGGCGTCCTCGGTAGTGGACTTGCCGCCCTTGCCGGAGCCTTCGAGCCCACCCCAGAACACGGTCGTCGCGGCGCTGGTTATCGTGATGCCGCGCTCGCGCTCTTGGGCCATCCAGTCCATGACGGCGTTGCCGTCGTGGACCTCGCCAAGCTTGTGGGTAAGGCCCGTGTAGAGCAGAATCCGCTCGGTCGTCGTTGTCTTTCCTGCGTCTATGTGAGCCATGATCCCGATGTTCCGGACCCGGCGTAGCGGGGTTTTTCTAGCTACGGATACGGCCATATATCATCACCATCTATAGTGTGCGAATGCCCGGTTTGCTTCGGCCATTCTGTGTGTATCTTCTTTACGCTTTACGCTGGTCCCCGTGTTGTCCTTCGCATCGAGGATCTCACCGGCCAGCCTGCGGCCCATAGTCTTCTCGCGTCGGGCGCGGGCATAGCCGACCACCCAGCGCAAGGCCAGCGTATTGGCCCGCCGCGGTATTACCTCGATCGGGACCTGGTAGGTCGCCCCGCCGACCCGGCGGCTGCGGACCTCCAGACGTGGCCTGACGTTGTCGATCGCGTTGTTTAGTACGGTCACCGGGTTCGTACCGGTCCGCTCCTCGACTATCGAGAGCGCGTCGCAGACAATTTTCTCGGCGGTGCTCTTCTTACCGTCCAGCATGATCTTGTTGATCACCTGCTGGACGAGCACGCTACCGTATACCGTATCACCGGCGATTTTCTTCTTTGGCGGTGCTGCTCTTCTTGGCACTTGCCCTGCCTCCCTACGCCTTCTTGGTTCCGTACTTGGAACGGCCCTGCTTGCGGTTGTTGACGCCCAAGGTGTCAAGAGAACCCCGCACGACCTTGTACCTGACGCCCGGCAAGTCCTTTACACGGCCGCCGCGCACGAGCACCACGGAGTGCTCCTGCAAATTGTGCCCCTCACCTGGGATATACGCCGTTATCTCCACGCCGTTCGTGAGGCGAACCCTGGCGATCTTTCGCAAGGCCGAGTTCGGCTTCTTGGGCGTGTAGGTCGAGACGCGGGTACACACGCCGCGACGCTGGGGCGAACCCTGCAACGCGGGCGTCGCCGACTTCTCTTTTCTCACCTTCCGCTCGTCACGCACGAGCTGATTGGTCGTCGGCATAGCCGCGCCATCCTTTCTTTCCTTGGAAAAGGGCTTACAGTAAAACGCGTCACGACCAGCGGACATGTCCATAGACAAACGTCCAACAGCCGCGACGCGTTATTTTAGGCTTAGGAGGCCGCTATGTCAAGCTCTTCCGCCTCGCGGACATCGTAACCCTCGACCGTAACAGCAAGTTGCCTGTACCGCGGCAGCCCGGTCGCCGCCGGGATGAGCTTCCCGATTATGACGTTCTCCTTGAGCCCAGCCAAGCTGTCCATCTTGCCTTCGATAGCCGCGTCGGTCAGAACGCGGGCGGTCTCCTGGAAAGAAGCCGCCGAGAGGAAGCTGTCCGTGGCCAGAGAAGCCTTGGTGATGCCCATGAGGACGGTATGGAACGTGGCCGCTTGGCCGCCCTCCTCTTCGATGCCCTCGTTGAGCGCCCGCACGGTAAAGCGGTCGGCGACCTGCTCCGGCAAAAGGTTGGTGTCGCCCGGATCGTCCACGACTACCTTGCGGAGCATCTGGCGCACTATGACCTCGATGTGCTTGTCGTGGATGTCCACGCCCTGCGCCCGGTAGACCCTCTGCACCTCTTCGACCAGATAGCGCTCCGTAGCGGTAGTACCGCGATCGTAGGCCTGGTCGTTCTCGAGGATCGCGTGCGGATAGACAGACCCTTCGGAGATCGGGGTGCTCGCCAGAATCTCCGCGCCTTCGATGATCTCCGGCTTCAGGAGCTGGCGTTCCACCTCGTACTCGCGGCTCTCGGTGCCGTCAGCGGAGGTCAGGACCACTTTGATCATGCGATCGGAGCCAGCCTCCTCAAAGGAGACGGCCCCGTCGATCTCCGCTATAACGGCCTCCGCCTTCGGGTGCCGCGCCTCGAAGAGCTCGACAACCCTCGGAAGTCCTGCGGTGATGTCCTCACCAGCGATACCGCCCGTGTGGAAAGTACGCATCGTAAGCTGCGTCCCGGGCTCTCCGATGGACTGGGCCGCGATGATGCCGACGGCCTCGCCCACATCCACCGGCTTGTAAGTCGAGAGAGCCCGACCGTAGCAAGCCTGGCAGACGCCGTGCGCATTCTCGCACTTGGAGGGCGACCGGACGGAGACCGTCGTCTCGCGCGGCAGCTCTTCCCGCCAGGAAGCCAGCAAGCGCGGCGTAATGTCCACACCCGCCTCGGCTATAACCTCTCCCGTTCCCGGGTTCACGAGGTCGCGGGCCAGGAAACGGGCCGCGACGGAGTCGTTGGCGTCGCCCCGCCCACCGTCGAGGTAGAGCGGAAGGTCGATGTAACCCTCCGAGCCGCAGTCCTCACCGGAGACGACCACGTCCTGGGAGACGTCCACCAACCGGCGGGTCAGGTAGCCTGAGTCGGCCGTCCGCAGAGCGGTGTCGGCCTGGCCCTTTCGGGCGCCGTGGGTGGAGGTGAAGTACTCCAGGACGGAGAGCCCCTCGATAAAGTTGCTCTTCACGGGCTCGGGGATGATCTCACCCTTCGTGTTGGTCATGAGACCACGCATGCCGGCGAGCTGGGTGAAGTTGGAGTAGTTGCCCCGCGCCCCCGAGTTCGCCATCATGTAGATCGGGTTGAAGCGCCAGAGGTTACCTTTCATGGCGTCCTCGACCTCGTTCTTGGCCTGAGTCCAGAGCCCGATGATCCGCTCCAGCCTCTCGTCGTCGGAGATGAAGCCCTGGTCCCACTGGTCTTCTATGTCTTCGACGAGACCCTCGTAGCGGCCCAAAATTTCCTGCTTCTGCTCCGGTACCACGATGTCATTCTTGCCGACGGAGATGCCCGCCTTTGTAGACGTGTGGAAACCGACCCTCTTCAGGGTATCCAGGAGCTGGCTGACGAGTTCCGTCGGGTAGTTTTCGACATACTCGGCGACGAGGTCTTTGATCTCACCCTTGCGCAACGTGTAATTGACGTAGTTGTACTGAGAAGGGTTGTAGATCTCTCCTAGATAATCCCGCAAGGCCTGCTCGACGTTCTCGTTGAACAGGACGCGCCCGAGAGTGGTAGATATCCGCTCGCCGTTCCTGCGGGCAATGACCTTATCGTGGAGCTTGAGCGTGCCCTCCTTGTAGGCAGCCTCCGCCTCGTCGTAAGAGGAGATGAGACTCTTCGTCTCCTGCTCCTCGAAGTCGTCGTCTGCATAGGTTATGTAGTAGAGGCCAAGCACCATATCCTGCGAGGGAACCGCGATCGGGAACCCATTCGCCGGCTGGAGGATGTTCTGCGTCGAGAGCATCAAAACGCGCGCCTCGGCCTGCGCCTCCGGGGAGAGCGGCACGTGGACCGCCATCTGGTCGCCGTCGAAGTCCGCGTTGAAAGCCGCGCAGACCAGCGGATGGACCTGTATCGCCTTGCCCTCGACCAACACCGGCTCGAACGCCTGGATGCCGAGGCGGTGGAGCGTCGGGGCGCGGTTGAGGAGCACGGGGTGCTCCTTGATCACGTCCTCCAGAACGTCCCACACCTCAGGCCGCAGCCGCTCGACCATCTGCTTGGCGCTCCGGATGTTCGGAGCGAGCGCCCTATCCACGAGCACCTTCATCACAAACGGCTTGAACAGTTCGACCGCCATCAGACGCGGCAGCCCGCACTGGTGCATCTGGAGCCCGGGACCGACCACGATGACCGAACGGCCCGAGTAGTCCACGCGCTTGCCGAGCAGGTTCTGCCGGAAACGGCCCTGCTTGCCCTTGAGCATGTCCGAGAGAGACTTGAGCGCCCGGTTGCCGGCGCCAGTTACGGCGCGTCCGCGCCTGCCGTTGTCGAACAGGGCGTCCACGGCCTCCTGGAGCATACGCTTCTCGTTGTTCACGATCACATCCGGAGCACCGAGGTCAAGTAGACGCCGCAACCTGTTGTTCCGGTTTATGACACGCCTGTATAGATCGTTCAAGTCGCTCGTAGCGAAGCGTCCGCCGTCGAGCTGGACCATCGGTCGCAAATCCGGCGGCAAAACCGGTACGGCGTCCATGATCATCCACTCCGGCAGGTTGTTGCTGGTGCGAAAAGCGTCCACGACCTTCAGGCGCTTTATGGCCTTCTGGCGCTTCTGGCCCTTCGCGGTAGCGACGGTGTCGCGCAACTCCTGCGCTTCCTCTTCGAGGTTCACCTGCTGGATGAGGTCCCGGATGGACTCCGCGCCCATGCCGCCGCGGAAGTACACGCCGTAGCCGTACTCGTCGCCGAAGCGGTCCTTCATCTCGCGGAAAAGCTCCTCGTCGTCCACGATCTGGCGCGGCTCCAGCGTCTGGAACTCCTCCCACGCCCGGCGGGTAAGCTCTATCTGCTCGTTCACGGAGCGCTCGATGTCGGCGACTGCCTCCTCGGCCTCCTTGTGAACTTTCGCCAGCGTCGCTTCCCGATCCTCTTCGGGGATCTCGGCGTACTCCTCGGTCAACTCGTCCGCGGAACTCTCGCCGTTTATGACGCTCTCACGCTTGGTGAGCAGCGCCTGGGACTGGAGGATCTCCTCGTCGCGGTCCTCTTCGAGCTGCTGAATTTCATCCTCTACCTGGTTGCGCAAGGTGTCGATGTCGTTCGCCCGCGCCTCCCGATCCACCCAGGTGACGATGGAGGAAGCGAAGTACAGCACCCGGTCGAGATCCTTCGGGCTGATGTCTAGCAGATAACCCATCCGGCTAGGCACACCCTTGACGAACCAGACGTGCGCTATGGGGGCGGCCAACTCTATATGGCCCATCCTGTCGCGTCGCACGCGGGCGCGAGTTACCTCGACGCCGCACCGCTCGCAGATGATGCCCTTGAAACGAATCCTCTTGTACTTACCGCAGTAGCACTCCCAGTCCTTCGAGGGACCGAAGATCCGCTCACAGAAAAGGCCGTCCTTCTCGGGACGCAAGGTGCGGTAGTTGATGGTTTCGGGCTTGGTCACCTCGCCGCGAGACCACTCCCGGATCTCATTGGCCGAAGCGAGGCCAATGGAGATCTTCTCTAGCTTGTTTATGTCGATGTCGCGCTCTAAACCCTGCACGCTCTATATTCCTCCCGTGGAGAAAGTGTCCGGTGTCTCGTCTAAGTTGCCCGTAGGCTCCTCGCGGCTCAGGTTGATCCCCAAGGCACGCGCCGCCTCATCCCAATCCCTGCGATCCTGGTCCTCGGCCGCAGCCTCGGAGTTGTAGACCGGTTTCACCGAGAGCCCGAGTGACTGCATCTCCTTGAGCAGCACCTTGAAGCTCGCCGGTACGCCCGGCTCGGGGATGTTGTCGCCCTTCACGATCGACTCGTAGCTCTTGACTCGACCAACCCGGTCGTCGCTCTTTATCGTGAGCAACTCCTGCAACGTGTGCGCAGCACCATAAGCCTCCAGCGCCCACACCTCCATCTCGCCGAAGCGCTGGCCGCCGAACTGGGCTTTACCACCCAGGGGCTGCTGCGTGACCAGCGAGTAAGGGCCGGTCGAACGCGCGTGGATCTTGTCGTCCACGAGGTGGAGAAGCTTCAGGATGTACATGTAGCCGACCGTGATCCGTCCGTCGAACGGCTCTCCGGTACGCCCGTCGTAGAGCGTCACCTTCCCACCGCGACCCATGTCGACGCTGGCCCCGCCATCCTGGTTGACCGCCTCGATAGCCTTGTCGATGTCCTCGACTTCGGCGCCGGAGAAAACCGGCGTGGAGACGAAGGTCGGCTCGCCGCCGTTCTCGCCGAGCCCCTTGCTGGCGGCCCATCCGAGGTG
>JBBPZT010000036.1:0-38192 GCA_038198625.1 Rubrobacterales bacterium | reverse complement strand
GCTGGCATCCGGATCACGAGGGACCCTTCGCCAGCTACATGGAAGATGTAAAGAAACCCTAAGATAACTCAAGCATCTCCATCACCCTGATCTACTCGCACGTGCTGCCCAACATGCAGGACAGCGCGGCGAGAGCGATGGAAGAGGCGCTACAGTAGAAGGAACACATGGAATTCGTCCCACCAGACGAAGCCTGCTACGTAGGAGGATAGCCGGGCGCCACCACGGCGAGCGCGGCTTGAAATCGTTGCGAGTAACGTGAACGATCACGCGGAGGGGCTCGTCGCCGTCGAGGACGTTGTCGAGGACCTGGCCGGTGGAGGTGATCATGACGATTACGAAGAAACCTCTAGGGAAGACGGCTCGAAAGAGTTGACCACTCTGCGCCCGCTTCTCCAAACGCGGTCGCCGGGGATTCTCCCCGGCCGTCCGGGCCGCGCGTTATTAGCGCTTACGCGGCGATGCCATCCAACTCGGTCAGTTCGTCTTCGGGAAGGGTCAGCCCGGCACCGGCAACGTTCTCGCGCAGGTGCGCCACCGATGAGGTTCCCGGGATGAGCAGGATGTTCTCCGAGCGGCCGAGCAGCCAGGAGAGCGCGACTGCAAGAGGCGTAGCGTCGAAGCGCTCCGCGACCGAGTTCAGCGTGTCTGATTGAAGCGGGGAGAAGCCGCCGAGCGGGAAGTAGGGTACGTAGGCGATGCCCTGGCCGGCGAGGGAGTCGATCAGGTCGTCGTCGGCCCGGTTGGCGATGTTGTAGAAGTTCTGAACGCACACTACCGGCGCGATGGACTGTGCTTCCGCGATCTGCTCGGCGTTGACTGTGCTGACACCGAGGTGTTTGATCAATCCCTCCTGCTGCAGCTCGGCGAGCGCGCTGAAAGGCTCGGCGATCGAGCCCGGCTCGGGGCTGTCGAGACCCCCGACGCGCAGGTTGACGACGTCGAGCGCGTCGAGGCCGAGGTGCCGGAGGTTGTCGTGCACGGCCCGGCGCAGTTGCTCGGGCGAGCGCGCTGGGGGCCATCCACCCTCGGCGTCCCGCTCCGCCCCGACCTTGGTCACGATGTGCAGGTCGTCCGGGTAGGGGTACAGGGCTTCCTTGATGATCTCGTTGGTGACGTGCGGACCGTAGAAGTCGCTGGTGTCGATATGGGTGATGCCCAGCTCCACCGCCTCGCGCAGCACGGCGATCGCGACGTCGCGGTCCTTGGGCGGTCCGAAAACGCTGGGACCGGCGAGTTGCATCGCGCCGTAGCCCGTGCGGGTTACCGTCAGGTCCTCGGCCATGGCGAACGTTCCGCCGGGAAGTGTGTTGGCTGCCATGAGAACTCCTCTCTTCGTTGCCTGCGGAGCACTTGCTGCATATACCATAACACCGGGAGATGGCCCTCGGGAGAGGACTCTCTATCCACGGATCGGCGGTCCCTGGCTCGTCGGTCAGAGGACGCCTACAATAGACATATGGATAGAGTAGAATTGGCCAATTTCCTGCGCCGCCGGCGCGAATCCCTGCAGCCGGAAGACGTGGGTCTGGCGAAAAGGCCACGGCGGCGTGTCGAGGGCCTCAGGCGGGAGGAGGTCGCCGGCCTTTCGGCGATGTCCACTGATTACTACGCCCGCCTGGAGCAACGGCGTGGGCCCCAGCCGTCCGAGCAGATGGTCGCCGCCCTCGCGCGCGGGCTTCGCCTTACCCTCGATGAGCGCGACTACCTGTTCCGCCTCGCCGGCCACGAGGCGCCGGCCCGGGTGCTCCGCTCCGAACATGTCAGCCCGGCGCTCATGCGGGTCCTCGACCGCCTGGACGATACTCCCGCCCAGGTGGTCACCGACCTGGGCGAGACGCTGGCGCAGAACCGGCTAGCGGTGGCCCCGACGCTCGCGTGGAGGCCATCGTGAGGGGGTTGCAGGCCGAAAGCCCCGAGTTCGCCCGTCTCTGGGACCAGCATGACGTCGCCGTCCGCGCTGACGACCAGAAGACCATCGTGCACCCGGAGCTGGGCGCCATCGAACTCGACTGCCAGAAGCTTTCCACCCAGAACCAGGCCCAGGCGCTCCTGGTCCTTACCGCCTCGCCGGGCACCGAGGCCCACGAGAAGTTGAAGCTGCTTTCCGCTATCGGTACCCAGCGATTCGGCCCCGATCTCACACCGGAAGACCGTAACCTTCGCCTGCGGTAACAGGGCGGTAGCCTGGGGCCGGTCGCCCCGTAGTCCCGTCGCCGAAAAGACTGGTGTGGATCCTACGGTCCCACACCGTACAGATGACGTCCCGGCCGCGGCACGGATGCTCGGCTACCGGCCTGCGAGGATCGCCGAAATCTAGATACCCGCCAGGCCCCGTCGGAGTCGATCTGCCGCCGGTTCCCCATCACGGTCTGACCTTGCCCGCCCCCATTCAAAGCCCATGCGTTGCAGTACGGTTGCAGTAAATGCCCCTCAGCACTTTCTGATGTCTCTCTTGTGGCTTCAGGTTTTACCTGCAAAACGGGATATTTTGAAGTGGAGCCGAGGGGATTCGAACCCCTGACCTCCGCCGTGCAAAGGCGGCGCTCTCCCAACTGAGCTACGGCCCCGTGCCAGGAGGTGAGTTTACGCTTCCGCGACTCTTTCTTCAACGAAATTGCGTATATCACGGACGCAATACGGGTCTTGACTACAGGTCGTACACACAGGGGGTAAAATGATCTGGCTATATAAAGAGGATATTGAGAGGTGGGATCCATGGCCCTCTACGAATACAAGTGCCCTGACTGCGGAGAGCAGTTCGACATGATGCGCTCCATGAGCGCCGCCGACGAGCCGGCGAATTGTCCCGAGTGTGAGACGGAGTCTCGGCGGATGATCTCCAACTTCGCATCCATAACGCCCGGCGCCTCGATGATGTCGACCAACCCCGTCATGGATGCCCGGATGGCCCGTGGTGGCGGAGGAGGATGCTGCGGCGGAGGCTGCGGCTGCGGCTAACGTGGAGAAAGTGCCGGAGGAAATTCCCGGCCTAGTCTTGAAGGGCATAGAGGAGTTCAACCGGGGAGAGTTCTTCGAGGCGCACGAATACCTGGAAGGAGCCTGGAGACAAGAGACCCGGCCGGTGCGCTCTCTCTACCAGGGCATCCTCCAGGTCGGCGTCGGCTTCCATCACCAGCAAAACGCCAACTGGCGTGGGGCGACGAGCCTGCTACGAAACGGCATCGCGCGCCTCGCGGAGTTCGAGCCCGAGGCTCTCGGCATAGATGTCTCCAGGTTGGTGCGAGGGTGTGGGCGTTGCCTGGAAGAGTTGGAGAGGTTAGGACGCAAACGAGTGGGAGAGTTCGACCAGGAGTTGGTACCGAAGGTCGAGTGGGTAGAACCAGATCATGGGAAAGTCAGTGGAACGGATATAGTGGGCCTGCCTGGACTCGAACCAGGGACCTCTTCCTTATCAGAGAAGCGCTCTAACCGGCTGAGCTACAGGCCCGCGACGATGATCGCCGGGATAATGTACAACACTAGGGCGGCTCTTACAAGCCGATTGAAGAGCGGAGGACCGGGAAGTAGAATCGTTTCCGGTGCCAGAATATCGTCACAGCTTTGCTGCGTGAAGGGAGCAGACATTCAGTGAGCGCCAATGGTTTCACCAGGATGTCCATCTACGGCATAAATATGGACCTCTTTACTTCGAGCCCCATCGTGATCCTCAAGGTCGAGGACGACAATAGATATCTGCCGATCTGGGTTGGCCAGAACGAGGCGCGTTCGATCCTCATGAAGCTCCAGAATCAGGAGTTCCCCCGCCCGCTTACCCACGACCTGGCCGTGAACCTGGTCTCGGAACTCGGCGGCGCCATGCAGCGGGTAACCGTTACGGAGCTCAGGGACTCGACCTTCTTCGCCACCATAAGCCTCGAGATCGGCGGCCGTATCGTCGAGGTCGATTCCAGGCCCTCCGACGCTATAGCCCTGGCTATCAGATCCGAAGCGGAGATTTACGCTTCGGACGACGTTATAGAGGAAGCGGCGGTAGTCTTCGAGGAAGCGATGGAAGACACCCCGGAGGACGAGGTCGTCGACAAGTTCAAGGACTGGATGAACCAGATCACACCGGAGGACTTCAGGGAGCGCTAGCTACCTGAAGTCTCACCTTCCTCATCCTTCTTGACCCGCTCGGCCAACCGCCCGAGCCTCACCGTCACGAACACCACAACGATCGTGACGACCACCGCGTAGAAGAACTTGGCCGCAACAGCGGATTGCGATGATATTGACCCATATATCATGCACGCGTGGGCAATGGGGCGCTGAGTTTATAGCAGAGGCTTCGCATCGATAGTTTTGCGTGGGTCAACTACACTGAAAACCGCTGAAGGTTACCCGCCTCACCGAAAATCAGTGTGAAAAGAGCCTGAATAGCCTCGTTCCAGGCGAGGGCCGCCACGAGCCCGAACGCCGCCGTAACCAACTGCACTATCTTCTCCAGAACTTCGCTGCTCATCCGAATCCTCCCATAATTATCTGATCAACACCGCGGCGCTGCTAACGATTGAGAGAGTACAACTCTCCCATACGCTCCAGCAAGCCTGCCTCCTCCCAGGGCCACCCACCGTCTTGCTCCGGCGCCTCGAAAGGCGGGGCACTCCCCAGCATACCGCCCGCCGCTTCGACCACGCTACTCCCCGAGACCAGCGACTCTCCTTCTCCGGCAGACACGAGGTTTTGCCTGTGCAAGAGCAGGCCATCCCGCTCCTCGAAACCTCCGAGTGTCCAGGACAAGAGTGGCCTCAGCTCTCCGGCAAAGTCTCCTACCGCCCGACGCAGCGCGTACAGGAGGAGGGCGGCGCGCCCGGCGGCGAAGTTGGCGGCTGCGGACGTGGCGGCGAGCAGGTCCGCCGCTTCTTCCGTGTCGAGGGGGGCCGCCGGAAGGCCCTCCTCCGCCCCGAAGTCTCCACCCAACACACGGGCCTGTATGCGGTCCCGGTGACCACTGACCGCCAACCGTCCGAGGTCCCCGGCGCCTGCCAGCACCACCAGGGCGAGCGCCCCCTCTTCGAGCCCGAGAGACTCAGCCTTTTCGGAGTCCAGTATCTCTCCGACCCTGTATACGTGGAACTCTCCGAGCCTCTCCCAGTCTCGCATCCCGGCGGAGATCGCCCGTCTTCCGAGGGAGTCCGGGTCGCCTTCTCGTTGGTCGAGGAAAGCAAGGTCTTCCTCCTCGATAAGCCCATCTTCAGCGGCGGCCAGCGCCCCAGACTCGCAGGTTCGGCGCACGCCCGCTTCGTTGAGGGTCGGCAACCGTAGTTCAGAGAGGTTACGGGAGATCAAACGCGGGATCTCCCCCGGCGGCCCGAGGTTCTCGACCGCCACCCCTGCAGCGAATAGCATCCCCCAGGCGGGCGCGGAGATAAGATCCGGGGCAGCGTGAGACGATGAGGCCGCGACCCACCCGAACTCTCGCGTCCGCGGTGAGGCGGCGGCGTAGACCGGGCTCTCAACGCCGGGGAGCCGCGCAGCTGGCAGGATTCGTTCCAAGGCGGAGTCGTCCGGGGCGTAGAGTACGACCTCCGCGCCCTCGCCTTCGCCGCTCCACTCGAAGTCCCCTGTTTGCTCGGCCACGAGACCCTACTCCAGGACTACCAGGGGCTCACCGGATCTCACGGTACGGCCGGCCTCTACCAGGACTTCCGAGACTTTGCCGTCTTTCTGGGCCCGGACCTCACTCTCCATCTTCATCGCCTCCAGCACGCACACCGCCTCGTCGGTGGATACCTCCTGTCCCTCCTCGACGAGCACCTTCACGATGGTTCCCTGCATCGGGGCTACGACCGCCCCCTCGCTCACAGCCGCCCGCCGCGCCGTACCGCCCCCTCGTCTCGGGGGAGCACTCGCCCCCCTCTCCTCCGCCTCCGAGAAAACCCTGACCTGGAAGAGCCTGCCTCCCACCTCGACCTCTACCTCCCGCGCCTCTTTCTCCGGGGCCTCGTCCGCACCGCCGACCGGAGCTGCTTCTATCTCCATCCCATCCAGCCGCTCCGCAATGAAACCCGTCGTGTAGTTACCGGAGACGAAGACTTCGTCGTCCAGGATCGCGCGGTGGAAAGGCAAGGTAGTCGATATCCCCTCTACCAGAAATTCTGCGAGCGCCCGACGCAGCCGCGCCAGAGCATCCGCCCGGTCCTCGCCCCGGACGATGAGCTTCGCGAACAGAGGATCGTAGGACTCCGGCACCACACCCGGCCCCGAGAGGGAGGAGTCAACCCGCACGCCCGGCCCGCCCGGTTCTTCATAAGCCGTTACGAAACCAGGGCTCGGGGCGAAGTCGTTGGCGGGGTCCTCGGCGTTCAGGCGCACCTCTATGGCGTGGCCCCGCCAGGCAACATCCTCCTGCGAGAAAGACAGTGGTTCTCCGGCGGCGACCCGGATGCCGGCCTTCACTATGTCTACACCCGTGACCTCCTCGGTCACCGGATGCTCGACCTGCACGCGGGTGTTCATCTCAAGGAAGAAGAACTCATCATCTTGCACGAGAAACTCCACGGTACCGACGTTGTCGTAGCCGACGGCCTCCGCCGCCTCTACCGCCGCGCGGCCCATCTCCTCGCGCACCGCGGGTTCTATGGCCGGAGAAGGACACTCTTCTATAAGCTTCTGGTGGCGACGCTGGATCGAGCAATCCCGCTCTCCGAGGTGAACGGCGTTGCCGTGTTTATCCCTTATAACCTGGATCTCGACGTGCCGAGGCCCTGAGAGGTACCGCTCCAGGTACACCGACCCGTCCCTGAAGTACGCCTCTCCCTCCCGGCTCGCCCGTTCGAAAGCGGCCTCAGCCTGGGTCTTGTCCTCCGCCACGGCGAAGCCCTTGCCGCCGCCGCCGGATGAGGCCTTGACCGCCACCGGATATCCGTACTCTCCGGCGAACTGAAAGATGGCTTCCGGCGAGGTCACCGGGTCTTCGGTGCCCGGAGTGATCGGGACTCCGGCCTTCGCCATGATCCTCCGCGACTCGACCTTGCTCCCCATCGACTCTATCGCCTCGGGATGAGGCCCTATCCACACAATCCCGGCTTCCGTAACGGCCCGCGCAAACGCCGCGCTCTCCGCCAAGAAACCGTACCCCGGATGAACCGCCTCCGTCCCGGAACGTTTCGCCACCCCGACCTGCTTCTCGATGTTCAGATAGCTCTCGCCAGCGGGCGTAGGCCCGAGATGGTAAGCCTCATCTGCCAGCCGCGCGTGCAGAGACTCCCGGTCCGCATCCGAGTACACCGCGACGCTTGTGATACCCATCTCCCGCAGCGCCCGGATGATGCGCACCGAGATCTCCCCGCGGTTGGCGACCAGAACCTTCCCGAACACCTAGCCCTTCCCTTCCCAATCTGCGTAAGACCACGGCGAGCCTTCGAGCTTCATTCCAACCGGCAACACCCGATCCAGCCGCCCCGAAAGCTCCCACCGGTTCGGTTGCGATACCGGCTCCTCGCGGCTCTCCTCCCGCAGCACTTCCAGCGCCGCCACTATCGCGGCCGCTTCTTCAGGGGTCGGAGCGGTTTCGATCCTCAAAGCGGGATGTTCCCGTGTTTGCGGGAGGGACGCTCGGGTCGCTTTGTCCGGATCATCTGCAGCGCTTTTATGAGGTACGGGCGCGTTTCGCGCGGGTCGATCACGTCGTCTATGAATCCCATTTCGGCGGCGACCATCGGGTTATTGAACTGCTCCTCGTATCCGGAGATAAGCTCTTGGCGCGTCGTAGCTTCGTCTTCCGCATCGGCTATTTGGCGGCGGAAGATGATCCCAACGGCAGCACTCGCCCCCATCACCGCGATCTCCCCCGTCGGCCAAGAGACGTTTACGTCCGCCCCGATGTGCTTGGAGCACATGACATCATAAGCCCCGCCGTAGGCCTTCCTGGTAATAACCGTCATCTTCGGAACCGTGGCCTCGGAGTAGGCGTAGAGTAGCTTCGCCCCGTGACGGATGATGCCCCCCCACTCCTGGTCCGTCCCTGGCATGAACCCAGGCACGTCCACGAAGGTGACGAGCGGTATGTTGAACGCGTCGCAGAAGCGCACGAACCGCGCGCCCTTGGTGCTCGCGTCTATGTCCAGCGTGCCGGCCAGGACCATCGGCTGGTTCCCGACCACCCCGATGGCGTGCCCGTCGAGCCGCGCGAACCCGACCACCAGATTCTGCGCCCAGCCTTCTTGCACCTCGTAGAACTCACCGTCATCCACGGTAAGCTCCACCGCCCTCCTTATGTCATACGGCTGACGGGTGGAGTCCGGGACGAGCGAGACGAGGGCTTCGTCCATCCGCCCCGGCGAGTCGGTGGGTTCGTAGTACCGCGGGGTCTCCAGGTTATTGTTCGGCAGGAAGGAGAGGAGGTAGCGTACATCAGAGAGGCACGTCTCCTCGTCCGGGGCGGAGAAGTGGGCGACGCCGCTCTTGGTGCTGTGGGTCCCAGCGCCGCCGAGGTCTTCCTGGCTGACCTCCTCACCCGTGACGCTCTTTACGACATCCGGGCCGGTGATAAACATGTGGCTCGTCTCCTCGACCATAAAGATAAAGTCGGTTATGGCCGGCGAGTAGACGGCTCCCCCGGCGCACGGTCCCATGACCACGCTGATCTGGGGCACCACCCCGGAGGCCTTCACGTTGAGGTGGAAGATGTCCGCATATCCGGCCAGCGAGACCACACCCTCCTGGATGCGCGCCCCGCCGGAGTCGTTTATCCCGACGATGGGGCATCCCGTCGAGAGGGCGAGGTCCATGACCTTGCAGATCTTCTGCGCGTACACCTCGCCGAGCGAGCCCCCAAACACGGTAAAGTCCTGCGAAAACACACATACCTTCCGGCCCATGACCTCGCCGTAGCCGGTAATGACCCCGTCCCCGAGCGGCCGGTTCTCTCCCAAGCCGAAGTTATACGAACGATGCACCCTGTAGCGGTCCAGCTCCACGAACGTACCCTCGTCCAGCAGGAGCTGTACCCTCTCGCGGGCGGTTAGCTTACCTTTCTCCCGTTGGCGTTCGACCGCTGCCTCGGGGGCCGGATGGGCCGCGTCTTCGCGCAGCTTTCTCAGTCCTTCAAGTTTTCCGGCGGTGGTATCCTCGCCCAGCCTCTCTCCCTGCATGATTCGGCATTCTAGCACGGTGGAAACTCGACGCTCACTTGTGGGCGAGACCTGGATGGAACAACTTCTCTAAACTTCGAGAGCCTGCTCGGGTGGTAGTCCGTCCGCGCCATGTGTATCATGCGTGTCACTAGATGACTCGTTAGTCTCTTACGTGGCCGCGCGAGCTTTGGAGGATAAATGAAGCCCGGCAACCTTTGGAGGATCGTGGCCGCCCTGGCCTTCTTGGGCATCTTTATGCTCACATCCGTAGCTTGCGGGGGCTCACAGGCAGGCGAGAAGGACGGACGCGGCTCGAAGTCGGACAAGGCCCAGGGCTCCACCACGCACTCCTTATCCGGACGTTCTTCTGGTGAGAAGACTGGACACGGTTCGGAGGCCAGCAATACCCAGAGCCCAGCCGAACTCTCATACCAGAAACTGCTGGCAAAGTTCGGAGCATCGAAGATCACGGAGCCCACATCGCCCGAGAAGTCCTACGAGCAGCGTCTAGCGAAGTTCGGCCAAGACTATGGTGAGTGTGCCCAGAAAACGACTAATTACGTCCAGGCCTGCAAGAAGCCCGCGTCTCTCGGGAACCGTGATCTCAAGCAAAACATCAACGTGCAGTTGATCCTCGACGCCTCAGGCTCGATGCAGGGCGAGGTCGGTGGCGAGCGAAAGATAGACATTGCCTGGCGGGCACTGACTGACTTTGTTGGAACGCTGCCCGAGCAGGCGAACGTATCCCTGCGAGTATACGGACAGGTAGGCTCTAGCGCGAAGTCGGACCGGGCGCGCTCGTGCGCGGCTTCGGAGTTGATCTTGCCGTTTCAGAAGCTGGACCGCTCAAAGTTCTCCGAGGCCATAAACTCCTTCGAGCCCAAAGGCTGGACTCCGGTAGCTGACTCGTTAAAGAAAGCTCGCGACGACTTCTCCGGCTTGGATCCCTCGACCAACAGCAACTTCGTCTATCTGGTCTCCGACGGCGTGGAGACCTGCGGCGGCGACCCAATCTCCGCCGCTCGATCTCTGGCGGCTAACGATATACAAGCCGAGGTCAACATCGTCGGCTTCGACGTGAACCCCCAAGCGACGCGTCAGCTACAACAGGCCGCCAAGAGCGGCGGAGGTGAATACTATGACGCCGGTAACGCCGCCGGGCTAAACGAGATCTTCCGTAAGAAGATCGACTGGACCGAGTGGACCGCCTACTACAACTGCCTCATCAGCAACGCATACAACAAGTACAACGAAACCTCCGGCAACGCCTACAGAAACTACAACTGTATTACCAGCAAGGCCTACGGTGAGTACAACGCTATGTCCGGGGCAGCTTACAGCAAGTACGATGCTATCTCCGGCGGCGAATGCGGCCTGTATAACAAAATCTCCGGTACTTCCTACACCAAAGACGAGTACAAGAAGTACCGGGACGGCATCCTGGCGTTGGCCGCCAAGCGACGAGACGTGCGTATCGAGGCCGCGACAAAAGAAAGAGACTACACGGTCGAGCACGCTAAGGAAAAGCGCGACGGCCTGGTGGACCCGGCCGTCGAAAAACGAAAGGCTACAGTCGATGAAGCCATAAAAGACCGCGACGTAGCCATAAAGAAAGCAGAAGAAGGCAAATCCAAAAGCAACGGTAACTGAGAGCGAATTGCCTCAGAGATCTAAAACGGCCAGCGCTTCGAGCGTCGCCGGGAGACTATTTAAATAGACCAGAACGTGGTACCAAGACGTTTGACGTGCAGTTGTTTAGATCAAAAGGCTCGCCAAATGGCGCAGGGGACGTCCGAGCAGATCGCTGAGCATCTGCCCGCAGGTGTAGACGGCCGACTTCGCTGCCAGCCGGGTGAGCAAGCCTCCAAGCGTTTTCGCGCGGTGTCGTTCCAGGGCGAAAAGGTCCTTAGGTTGATCTAAGACTCCCTCGATGAGCTGCCTCTCTCCGGCAAGCTCACGCTTTGCTACGCGGCACGACCCGGAACACGGGGAACCGAGACGCTTCGCGCTCGAACTCGGCCAGCGGCGCGTCCTTGAGAACCGGCAGGTGCGCCCTGGCGTTTGGAGCCCGCTTCAGGTAGGTCTTGAGCACGGGTGCGCGGCGGTCGACCACAACCTCTTCCAAGCGCACCTCCTCTCGACGACCGTGACACAGGGTGGCGTTGCCTTCCACTGCCCTCACGTTCCGCACCCAGTTCGCCTTCTCCCCGAGCATGGACACGAGGTAGCGCTCGCCCCCTACGACGACCATGACGAGCGGCAGGGCGATGGTCCGACCGGAGTACCGGCCCCGCACTTCGAGGGTGACCAGGTAGTTCGGAGCAACCCCGAGCGCGTAGAACGCGGCTGTGCAACGGTCGAGGACGCGGGCCAATCGGTTAGGGTGCCCCTCACGGTAGAACCACCTCTTCAGACTCATCACCGTCCTCCTTCTCTGCACCCGATGGACGAAGACACTCGTGCGCGTGCTTCTTACGTCGTACATGTACACTGTACATGTACGAGGATAGCCTGTACGTTGTACAATTGTCAAGAGATGGTCAGGAAAAGCCGCCAAAATGCTTCTAGCAGGGTCACCCTTACACCTCAGACGATGGTCGAGGGGGCTCTCGCGCTTGCTGAGGCAGAAGGGCTTGAGGCGGTTACGATCCGGAGGCTGACCAGGGAGCTTGGCGTAACGCCCATGGCCCTCTACTGGCATTTTCGCAGCAAGGACGAGCTGCTGGAAGGCATGGCCGCCAGGATCTTCGAGGAGATCGATCTGTCGGTGGATGCGTCTGCGACGTGGCAGGAACAATTGAGGGCGCTGTTGGGTTCGATGCTCGACGTGCTGCGGGCTCATCCCTCTACCGCGATCCTCCTCTCGACCCGCACCGCCTCCTCCGAGGGTAGTCTTCGCGCAACCGAGGTCGCGCTGGACATCCTCAGGCGCGGAGGGTTCTCGCCGACGCAGGCGACGCAGATCGCCCGTCACGCGCTGAGCACCGTCACCAACCTCGTCAGCGGGGAGCCCGGAGTAGTTGCCCGGGAGGAATCTGGGCATCTGATAGACGCCCGGCGGCGTGCTCGACTCTTCTTGGAGTCGCTGCCACCCGAACGCTACCCGCGGCTCGTAGAAGCTGCGACACCCTTGAGCGAGGGCGTGGACCCGGATACCTATTTCGCCTTTGGCCTAGATCTACTTCTCGCTGGCATCGAGGCGATGGCGGCGCGCAAGCGCTAGGTCTAACACTGAGTGAGGAAAACACCGGACTCAGACACCATTTTACCGGTTTGGTAGTTGCACATCAAACGTCTAAGGAACGTCGCGATAGCCGACGCCTCGACTACCGCGACACCATGCCCGAAATATTGCGTCCCAACGATACTCTGGTATATAGTGCTCGACGAAGTTACAACCGGGGAGCTCCCGTAGGAGGGGCTGAGAGGGCGCCAGGATAAGATCGCGCCGACCCGAGGAACCTGATCCGGGTAATGCCGGCGGAGGGAGATCGGTGACCAGAATACGTTGGTCCGGGACGTTCCTGACAATGGTCTGGGGCGTCTTTTTGCTACCTCTCCGCTTCCAGGGTCCCGAGCCAGGGAGGTAGAAGGTGTTGGAGTACCGTATGTCCCGGAAACCGGGTAAGCCGGTAGAAACCGTGACCCAAACCCATCATGCCCGCAAAGGCGCCATCACGAAAGAGATGCTTTTCGTGGCCGAGCGGGACAACATGGAGCCCGGGACCATCCGGGACGAGGTGGCGCGCGGGCGCATGATCATACCGGCCAACGTTAACCACGCTTCGCTGGAGCCGATGTGCATCGGCGGGAATTCCCGGATCAAGATAAACGCGAACATCGGCAACTCTCAGGCCAACTCGGATATAGACACCGAGATCGAGAAGCTCCGTAAGTCATTGAAGTACGGGCCGACACGGTGATGGACCTCTCCTCCGGCGGGGATATCCCGCGCATCCGCAGAGCCATAATAGAGGCCAGCCCGGTCCCCATCGGCACCGTCCCGATCTACGAGGTCATAAGCCGGGTCGAGAGCCCCGAGGAGATGAACGGCGACCTCTTCCTGGGGGATGGCCTGCGTCCGGGCAGCGTCGCCGACGCCTCCGACAAAGCTCAGTACGCCGAGTTACGAACCCTCGGCAAGCTCACGGAGCGCGCCTGGGAAAAGGACGTGCAAGTCATGATCGAAGGTCCCGGACACGTCCCGCTCGACCAGCTTGAGATGAACGTAAAGATGCAGCGGGAGATCTGCCACGAGGCCCCCTTCTACACTTTGGGTCCCCTGGTTACGGACATCACACCCGGCTACGACCACATAACGAGCGCCATCGGGGCGGCTATCGTCGGCTGGCACGGGACCTCCATGCTCTGCTACGTTACCCCGAAGGAGCATCTCGGCCTCCCAAACGCCGAGGACGTGAAGCAGGGACTGATCTCCTACCGCATCGCCGCCCACGCCGCGGACATAGCGCGAGGCCATCCCGGAGCCCGTGAGTGGGACGATGAGCTCTCTAAAGCGCGCTATGCCTTCGACTGGACCCGGCAGTTCGAGTTGGCACTCGACCCCGAGACCGCCCAGGCCATGCACGACGAGATCCTCCCGGACGATTACTTCAAGACAGCGGAGTTCTGCTCCATGTGCGGCCCCAAGTTCTGCCCGATGCACAACTTCCGCGATGTGGGCAGGAGCGCCCTCAAACAGGCCGCCGACCGCCTACCGGCCGGAAACTGATGTTGCCGGAAGAACGTTTTTCGGGGGAGACGCCAGGCGTTCCTACGAAAGCGGAGTTCTCGCCGGAGGAGAAAAGCGGCCTCTACGCGGCGATCTTCGGTCGCCACGACATTCGGGCCTTCCGTCCCGAACCGATCCCCGAAGAGGTTCTTGCCCGTATCTTGAACGCCGCCCACCACGCTCCATCCGTGGGCTTCATGCAGCCCTGGGACTTCATCCTCATCAGCAAACGGGAGACTCGCCAACGCATCAAGGATCTCTCCGATCGGGAGCGGCAGGCAGCCGCCTGCTTCTTCGACGAACCGCGCCGCTCCAAGTACCTCTCGATGAAGCTGGAGGGTATTCTCGACTCTCCGTTGAACCTGTGCGTAACCTGTGACCCGACGCGCGGCGGATCGCAGGTGCTGGGACGCAACAGCATCCCGGAGACCGATGTCTACAGCACTTGCCTGGCCATTCAAAACCTGTGGCTCGCGGCCCGCGCCGAGGGCGTTGGCGTGGGCTGGGTGAGCATCCTCCGAAACGCCGAGCTGAGGGAGATACTCGGCATCCCCCACCATATCATCCCGGTGGCCTACCTCTGCATGGGATACCCGAGAGACGGTTTCCCGGAAGAGCCGCTACTCCAGACCAGCGGCTGGCGAGAACGCTTGCAGCTCGACTCTCTGGTGCGCCACGAGAACTGGGACAAACCCGCGCGGTCTCTACCAGTGCCGTCAAGCAGCCGCGACCCGGACCAGGATAACTGAGGCGCCGTCGAGCACTTTCGGTTGGACTCTCGTGGACGATGAATCCTAAATTGTGGGACGAGCTAGAGGTTTCTGGTTTCCTGATGGTTGACGTCGATCTCTAAAGCTCCAGGTTATCAATGAGACGGGTCTCACCCAGGTGGGCGGCTATGATGGCCCGGGCCGGACGACCTTCGATTCCCTCCAGAGGAGTGAGGGTTTCGGCGTCTACTATGGCGGCGTACTGCACGGTGACGAGGGATTCTCTCTCATATACTTCGCGCATAGCGGCGGTTAGCTTTCCGGCATCACGCTCATCTTCGGTCCTGAGTTCGGCAGCGGCGCGGAGGGCACGGTAGAGTGCTGTGGCGGCCCGACGCTCCTCGGGGGAGAGGTTGGCGTTGCGGCTGCTCATGGCGAGGCCGTCAGGCTCGCGCACGGTTGGGCACCCCACGATCCTGGATCCAAGGAACAGGTCCCGCGATAGACGCTCGACGACCTTGAGCTGCTGGTAGTCTTTCTCGCCAAAGTACGCTCGTTGCGGCCGGACGATGTTGAGGAGCATGGTTACTATCGTCGCCACGCCGCGCAGATGTCCGTGGCGAGCCGCACCCTCCCACAACTCCCCGAGGGCTCCCGGCTCGACGTAGACTCGCCCACCGGAACGCGAAAGCTCCGGCGCCTCTCCTCCATACATCTCCTCCACGCTCGGCGCGAACAGCGCGTCACACCCTTCTCTCTCCAACAAAGCGAGGTCGCGCTCGAAAGGACGGGCATAGGTCCCGAAATCTTCCCCGCTACCGAACTGCGTGGGGTTGACGAAGATGGAGACCACGAGCCGGTCACACTCGTCCCGGGCGGCCCGTATCAGCGAGAGATGTCCTTCGTGCAGGGCGCCCATAGTCGGCACGAGCCCGATTCTGAGGCCTTCTCTACGCCATTCCTCGCAGAGAGCGCCCATGTCCTCCGGCCTCTCTAATACCCGCATGGCCTCGGGCCCCGCCGGCTCCCCGGACGGCCGAGCGCTGCTGACGTCAACCATCCTCGCTACTCAAATTTCCCTCGGAAAGCCAGCTCTTCAGCTCATCCTCATCCATCGACCAGGCGTGTCCGGGTTCAGGGAAAGCGCCGGACCGGACTTCTTCTACGAAGCTCGCGGCGGCGCCGCGTAGAAATTCGTTGGCGTCAGTGTAGCGCTTGACGAATCGGAGGGGCTTACCCGGTGTCAGGCCGGCGAGGTCGTGCCACACGAGCACCTGGCCGTCACACCCGGCCCCGGCCCCGATGCCGATGGTCGGGATCGAGAGTTTCTCGGTCAGGTGACGCGCGACCTCGGACGGGACGATCTCCAGCACGATGGCGCAACAACCGGCTTCTTCCAGAGCGCGGGCTTCCCGCAGCAGGCGCGAAGCAGCGGCAACGGTCTTGCCCTGCACGACACCCGCGAACTGAAGCGAAGACTGCGGCGTGAATCCGAGGTGCCCAACCACGGGCACGCCCATCTCGACGAGAGCACGGGTCGCGGAGAGCGCGGCATCCCCGGGGCCTTCGAGTTTTACTCCGTGCGCCCCGGCCCGCATGAGCGCGGCCCCGTTCCTGGTTGCGAGCTCGACGCTGGCGTAGCCGCCGAACGGCAGGTCTCCTATGATCCGCACTTCCGGACGCGAAGAAGCCTGCACGCCGCGCGCCACCGCGGCCGTGTGGTGGAGCATCTCCTCCATAGTTACCGAAAGGGTATTCTCGTAGCCCAGTATGACGTTGCCCATCGAGTCCCCGACGAGCAGAACGTCCACCCCGGCGTCGCAGCACAGCGCCGCGCTCGGGGCGTCGTAGAGCGAGATCATCGCCAGCTTCTCATCCCGAGCCTTGGCTTCCCGGAAGAGCCGGGTAGTAGAACCCATCATGAGCATCTCACCTTATGAAATCTCGCCACCTTCACAACTACTATCCCCTCTTTCTCTGATGCCATCTTGCCCTGAACCATATAGTATCCGCATCTATGTGCAGAGTGCCGAATATTCTACAGCGCCATTGCAAAACCGCCATCTGCAGCTTTCTAAACACCACTCGACTGACACAAAATCCCCGGTGACATAGGAACCCACCCCAGAGCCGGGATAGAAAGCCGTTCCGGCTATATCTTACGTATACGACCAGCGGCCTGGCGAGTGCTCTCAGCTAAATACAAGCGCAGTCCATATTGGCCCCGAATCACGCTGCCGGTCTCAAAGTTCTTTAGCCACGAGTATTTGTTCACCTGTAAGCACTCGGTACATTGTGACTCTTGTCAGGGCACGTGCAATCGTGGATACTTTCTTCTAGCCTTGTGAGCGTTGGGGAACGAAAGCAGGAGTCGTCATTAAGTTTGACGAGTGAATGATAAATCTATATGTAGGTTACTCGTTAGGAGAATATCGTGGCTTCCAGGAAGAAACCGGGAGAGAAACCAGACAGCCCAGGAGAATATATTGAACGGGGGAAAAGGGGAGGACAAGTACCCAATCCGCGAAAAGTTACTATCGAGCCTGGGGACGAAAGAATGCCCCCTACACAAGAACCAGGCCGTACCTGGGAACGCACTGGTCCGCCCAAACCCTGAATAGCCAGGATAGATGGGGCATGGCGGGACGTGGTGATTGTGGAGAAGCTCTTACCGGATAACCTGGCTTCGTAGTCAGGAGCACGGGTGCTCCCGGACCGCGATGCTAGACCTCTTTGAAGATCTTCTCCGAGGCGGAGATTGGATCGATCTCACGCCGGTACACCCGCTCCATGAGGTCGGTATCTTTCTGCTTCAGGCGTTCCTGCATCTCCTTCTCAAGGCGGGCGGTCGCCCAGGAGACGACGAACTCCCTCAACGAGTTCCGCCGCCTTTTCTCCAGCTTCCCGCTCTCTCGCAGGTACGAGCGATGCTTCTCTATATTGGCCTTGAGTTCCTCGACCCCCTCCCCCGTATCGCCGCGGGTCATGATTATCGGGGGGAACCAGGGGTCCGGGTCCAGCTCGTGCCCGATCTCCAGAATGGAACGCACCTCACTCGCCGCCCCCTTCGCCCGCGGATGGTCCGCCTTGTTGATACAGAACACGTCCGCGACCTCCATCACCCCGGCCTTCAGAGCCTGCACCGCATCCCCCGCCCCTGGTTGCAGCGCCAGCACCACCGTATCAGCAGCCGAGGCTACCTCGACCTCTCCCTGCCCCACTCCGACGGTCTCGAAGATCACCACGTCCATACCGCTCGCTTCCATCGCGAGCGCCGCCAGCCTCGACCCACCGGCAAGCCCCCCGAGGTGCCCCCGGCTCCCCATCGAACGGATAAAAACACCAGGGTCCAGGAAGTGGTCCGAGAGCCGGATGCGGTCCCCGAGGATGGCGCCCTTCGAGAAAGGGCTCGACGGGTCCACCGAGACGATCCCGACCCTCTTCTCCTCCGCCCGGTAGAGCTTAATAAGCTCCGCGATAATGCTGCTCTTGCCAACCCCTGGCGGTCCGGTGAAGCCGACCGTGAGAGCATTACCCGTGTGCGGGTAGAGGCCGGCGATGATCTCCGCCGTCTCGGGGTCGCCGCGTTCGATCTTCGAGATCACACGCGCCAGAGCCCGCCGGTCGCCCGAAAGCAGCCGCTCGACGAGCCCGCCGGCGCTCAAGACCAGCCCTTTTTGCATGTGCGGCACATGCGTTAATATTAGCAGCATGTCGAAGATGATCCAGATCCGCAACGTGCCCGAAGAGTTGCACCGGAAGCTAAAGGCGCGGGCCGCAAGTTCTGGTATGTCGCTCTCGGATTATCTCCTCTCAGAGATAGAGCAGGTCGCGGAGAAGCCGACCATGAGCGAATGGCTGGAGAGGGTGCGCAGCCGGGAGCCAATCGAACCGGACGAGCCGCCGAACGTGACGATCCGCCGGATGCGGGACGCGGATGGTCCCGCGAGACTGATTAGCAGCCCTTGATCGTCCTCGATGCGTCGGCGGCGGTTACCGTGTTACTGAATATGGACACAGCCGCGTCGGCTATCCTAGATCGTATAGCCGACTCCGATGAAGGCTTGCACGTACCCCACCTGTTCGAGATAGAAGTGTTGAGCGCGCTCCGCCGCCACGCAACCTCCGGGATCTCCGAGAAGCGCAGCGCCGAGCTTCTGGAAGACCTTACGACCATGAGGATAACCCGCTACCCTCATACCGCGCTTCTCGCCCGCATATGGGAGCTGAGGAACAACATAACCGCCTACGACGCGACCTACGTCTCGCTCGCCGAAACCCTAAACGCCCCGCTGGTAACGATGGATGCGCGGCTGGCACGGGCCACCGGCATCCGTGCCACGGTAGAACTCTTCCAGTAAGAAAGAAAAGAGACCCTCCGAAGAAGGTCTCTCTACCGACCGCCGGAGCCTATCCCTCCAGAAGGAGCGACTCCGGGTCTTCTATAAGCTCCTTGATACGGACCAGGAAGCTCACCGCTTCGGCGCCGTCTATTACGCGGTGGTCGTAGGAGAGGGCGAGGTACATCATTGGACGGATCTCCACCTGGCCGTTTATGGCGACGGGCCGCTCCTGGATTTTGTGCATCCCGAGGATCGCCACCTGCGGCATCGTCAGGATCGGGGTGGAGACCAGCGACCCGAAGATACCGCCGTTCGTAATAGTGAACGTCCCGCCACTCAGGTCTTCCAGCGTCAGCTTGTTCTCGCGGGCTTTGGTGGCGAGTTCGGTTATGTTCTGCTCTATACCCGCGAAGCTCTTGCGGTCCGCGTCGCGCAACACCGGCACCACGAGCCCCTCGTCGGTCGAGACCGCGACCCCTATGTCGTAGTACTTCTTCAGGACCAGCTCGTTCTCCTGAAGCTCTGCGTTGACCTTCGGGTACGCTTTGAGAGCTCCGATTGCCGCCTTGGTGAAGAAGCTCATGAAGCCGAGCCGTGCCCCGGTCCGCTCCTGGAAAGCTTCCTTACGCCGCTTCCTTAGCTCCATCACGGCGGTCATATCCACCTCGTTGAAGGTGGTGAGCATCGCCGTCTGCTGCTGGGACTCCACGAGCCGCTGGGCGATGGTGAGCCGCCGCCGCGACATACGCGAGCGCTCCTCCAGCTCCGCCCGGCCGTCTCCGGCAGCCGCTGCCGGCTGCTGCGCGGGCTTTTCCCCTCCGCGTCCGTTCTCTTCTGGGGCGGGCTGAGAAGGCGCAGCGGGTTTGGACTGTTCGCGGATCAAACGTTCGACGTCATCGCGCGTTACGCGACCTCCCGAACCACTTCCCGAGACCTCCGCCAACTCGATCTCATACTCCCGCGCCAGCTTCCTGACCGACGGCGAAGCCCGGTAACCGCCTTCCTCCCGGTGACCGTTCGTCTCCCCGGCCCCGGCTTCCGGCTGCCCGGCTTCTTCTTCCTCGGCTTCCGGCTCTTGCTGTCCTTCTTCAGCCTCCTGCTCGGGCTGCTCCTCTTCTTCGGTTTCCTCCTGGGCGGGTTGGCCGTCGCCTTCGCCTATGGTCCCGATGACCTCGCCGACCTCCACGGTATCGCCCTCGCCCTTGGCTATGCTCTCCAGGACGCCGTCCTGTTCGGCTTCGACCTCAAAGTTGATCTTATCGGTCTCTAGCTCGACGAGGGCCTCACCGGATTTCACGGCGTCCCCCTCGCCTTTCAGCCACCGGCCGACCGTCGCGTCGGCGACCGACTCCCCGAGCTCCGGCACGTGTATCTCAACCGCCACGCTTCACTCTCCTTCTCTTACTGATTTCGGCACTTCTCTTCTACTCGCTCGGGGTGGAGGCACGGACCTGCGTCTCCTCTACAGCCGCCTCGGCTTTTTCGAGGTCCTCATCGGTGCTCTCGAACGCCGCCCTTACTATGGCGGCGTGTTCCTGCTTGTGGAATCGCGCCGAGCCCTGAGCCGGGCTGGGCCGGGCCGGCTTGCCGACGTACCTGACGGGCAGTGTCTCATCCAACAGCTCCCGGAGCCGCGGCTCGACAAACGTCCAGGCGCCCATGTTCCGGGGCTCCTCCTGAACCCAGATGATCTCCCGCAGGTTCGGGTAGCCCTCGACCATCTCCAGGATGTGGTCTCCCGGGAACGGGTACAGTAGCTCGATACGCGCGAGCGCCGTGTCGAACGCTTCTTCCCGGAACTCGCTTCCGACCAACTCCGTGTAGATCTTCCCGGAGCAGAGGATAAGTCGCTCCACCGAATCCGCCCGCCCCCGGGCCTCCTCGTCATCCAGCACCGGATGGAACCCACCCTCGGACAAGTCCTCCAGCCTTGAAGCGGCCAGCGGGTGGCGCAGCAAGCTCTTTGGGGCCATCACGACGAGTGGCCGCTGATTATCCTTGAGCACCGCCTGCGCGCGCAGCAAGTGGAAATACTGGGCAGCCGTCGTGCAGTTGGCGACCCGGATGTTCTCGTGGGCGGCGAGTTGCAGGTAGCGCTCCAGACGGGCGCTGGAATGCTCGGGACCCTGCCCCTCGTAGCCGTGGGGCAGGAGGAGCACCAACCCCGAAGTCTGGCCCCACTTCGCCTGACCGCTGACGATGAACTGGTCGATCATGGGCTGCCCCACGTTGGCGAAGTCTCCGTACTGGGCCTCCCACAATACCAACGCCCCGGGCGCGTTCACCGAGTAACCGTACTCGAAGCCTAGAGCGGCGATCTCCGATAGCGGGCTGTTATATACCGAGAACGCGCCCTTTGCCTGAGGAATGTTGTGCAGCGGCACGTATCGTTCGCCGGTCTCCACGTCGTAGAGGGTCGAATGACGCTGGGAGAAGGTGCCCCGCTCACTATCCTGGCCCGTGAGTCGTATCGGCACCCCTTCTTCGAGCAGCGAAGCGAAAGCAAGCGCCTCTGCGTGAGCCCAGTCGATCCTGTCGAGGTCGCCGCGGTTCTTCTGTAGGAGCCGCTCCAGCTTCTCATTCGGTGAGAAGTCTTCGGGTCGCTCCAGGAGCGCCTCGTTGAGCTCGGTGAGGCGCTCCGCCGGTACGGCCGTCTCCGGAACGCCGACGAGAGGAGTGTGAGGCTCGTCGGTGACGATATCCTCGTCCATGCTCTCCGAGATGTTCTCGTGGACCTCCTTGAGCTTATCCTGAACCTCCTCGACCATCTCTTCGACCTCGTCCTCCGTGACGATGCCGCGCTCCATGAGCCTTTTAGCCCAGACTTCACGCACCGTCGGGTGCTTCTGGATAGCCTCGTACATTTTCGGCTGGGTGTAGGATGGCTCGTCGCCTTCGTTGTGCCCGTAGCGCCGGTAGCCGACGAGGTCGATCATGAAGTCCTTGTGGAACTCTTCGCGGTAGGCGTATGCCATCCGGACGACCTCCATGCACGCCTGCGGGTCGTCGGCGTTAACGTGAACGACCGGGATCTCGAACCCCTTGGCGAGGTCGCTCGCGTAGGTCGTGGAACGGGCGTCTTGCCGCTCGGTTGTAAACCCGAGCTGGTTGTTGGTGATGATGTGGATGGTGCCCCCGGTGGTGTAACCGGGCAGACGGCTCAGGTTCAAGGTCTCGGCCGCCACCCCCTCGCCAGGGAAAGCCGCATCCCCGTGCAGCAATATGGTAAAGGACTTCTCCACATCCAGTCCCGGTTCGCCCGGAACGTCCCGCTCCTCCTGGGAAGCGCGGGTCATCCCCTCGGCCACCGGGTTTACGTGCTCCAGGTGGCTCGGGTTCGGGGCCAGGTTGATCAAGACCTTCTGGTCGGCCTCTTCGTCATCGAGGTGGAATCCCCGGACACCGAGATGGTACTTGACATCTCCAACCCAGGCGTCTCCGGGACGATCCGCCGCCGACGCCGACTCGCCCTTCTCCGGCTGCTGGAACTCGCTGAAGATCTTGGCGTAAGGTTTCTGGAGGACGTGGGCCAGGACGTTGAGCCGTCCGCGGTGGGCCATACCGAGGACGACCTCCGGCGTGCCGGCGTCGGCGGCGGCGCGGATGAGCGAGTTGAGCATCGGCACGACCATGTCGTTGCCCTCGACCGAGAACCGTTTCTGCCCGAGGAAGGTCCTGTGCAGGAACTTCTCGAAAGTGTCGATCCGGGTAAGCCGCCTCAGGAGCCTTTTGGCCACGTCTTCCTGCATAGTCCCGCCGAAGCGCTCGGACTCGACCGCCTCGCGCAGCCAGAAACGCTCGTCCGGATCGTGGACGTGGCCGAAGTCGTAGCCGGTCGTCTCGCAGTAGAGCCTGCGCAGCTCGTCCGCCATCTCTTTGGCGTTGGAGGCGCGCTCCGCGACCGGCCCCCCGACCAGACGCGGCGGCAGGCCCTCCAGGTCTTCTTCGCTGACGCGGTAGAAGCCAGGGTCTAGCGTCGGGTCTCCGGGCGGTTCGCTACCAAGCGGGTCCAGGTGCGCGGCCATGTGCCCGAAGTCCCGCAGGTGGCGGATAAACTTCGTCGCCCCGACGATCTTCTCGACGCTCGCGGAAGCGCCCGATAAGGTTTCGACGGGCGTGTGCCCATTGGACTCAGGCGCACCCGCCTGCGGCGGGCTCCAGTGCTCGAAGAACTCCCGTGTCCGTTCGTCTACCGAGCCCTGGTCTTCCCTGTACCTCTCGTAAAGCTCCAGAACGTAGCCCAGGTTTGGGCCGTAGAACTGGCCTCCGGTCTCATTTCCCAAAGCGGATCACACCCTCACGATACCAAGGACACCGCGCAACGGCCCGGCTGCCCGGCGACGAACCCCGGTTTCCGGACCTTTGCGCGCTGCCCTTTTGTAAGATGGTTGTACACTTCAATCTTCTTAATAATAACGCACGTTCCGGTGATGATCTTACCTGAGACCGGATCGGCTTAAACTTATTCGTTTATCTGCAAGAGCGCGAGCCGCAGGTCCTCGGCCATACCGCCGTGGCCGAACTTCTCTGCGTGCGCTATACCCCGATCATAGGCTTCCCGCGCCTCGTCTTCTCTCCCGAGTCCCTTGAGAGCCTCACCCAGCCGCGCGTAGGCGTTTCCCTCGTCTTCGTGGCTTCCAACGTAGCGCTCCAGTACGGCGACCTCGTCCTCGTGGCGGCCGGCTTTCTGATACTCGTTCGCCAGCGCCAGAAGCCCGGTGGGATTGTCCGGATTATCCGCCAGCATCCGCTCGAAATAGTCTATCCTGTTCTCCGCGTTCTCCATCGAAAGAGCCTCCTGTAAGGTTCGACGCCCATGGCACCCATAAGCTAGTATAGGGCACCATGAAACAGGATCCCGGACACAACAAAGACTATACAGACCACTTCGAAACCAGGGCAGTCCACGCCGGCGAGCTTAGAAGCAAAGGTGCCGGGGCGGACACCGAAGACCAGGGCTCGAACGGAAACTACCATCCGACCTCGACGCCCATCTACGCCTCGACGACCTTCTGGCACCCGAACATCGAGACGACGGACCGGGTGCTTGGCGGTGAGGAGCCGGGCTACAGCTACAGCCGCTACGACAACCCGACCGTACACGCTTTCGAGGAGGCGATGACCGCCCTCGAGGACCCGGAGGGCGAGTCACGGGCATTCGCGTTCGCCTCCGGGATGGCCGCCCTGCACGCGGCCTTCGCCGCGACTGAACTCACGCCGGGGGCAACGGTGCTCGCCGCGGAGCAGCTCTACGGTTCCACGGCGGCCCTTCTGGTGCAGGTCTTCGGCGCCGCCGGGGTGGAAACGCGGTTCGTGGACATCTACGACCCGGACGCGGTGGAGCAGAAGCTCGCGGAGCTATCGCCGCGGGCGGTCGTGATCGAGTCGATCTCGAACCCCTTGTTGCGGGTGGCCGACGTTCCGCGTATCGCCGAGATGACGCGCGAAGCGGGCGCGGCCCTGGTCGTGGACAACACCTTCGGAAGCCCTTACTTGCAGCGGCCCCTGGAACTCGGGGCGGATATCGTGGTCCACAGCGCGACCAAGTACATCTCGGGGCACGGGGACATCACGGCTGGCGTGGTGGCGGCCGGTGCGCCCTACGACGCGGCTCTCGGCCAGCTCCGTAAGCTCGTCGGCGGCGTCCTCGGGACTTTCGAGTCCTGGCTCGCTCTCCGGGGTCTCAAGACCCTGCACCTGCGAATGGAACGCCAGTGCAAAAACGCGGAGGAGATCTCCACTTACCTCGCCGCCCATCCAAAGATAGAGAAGGTAAACTACCCCGGCCTCAAGAACCATCCCGACGGTGAGATCGCGCGGCGCGTGCTCTCCTCACCCGGCGGCCTGGTCTCTTTCGAGCTCGCACCCGGAGAAGACCGTGAAGAATCCCGCGAGACGGCTTTCCGGTTCTTGAACGCCCTGAAGCTCTGCGTGCGCGCCCCGAGCCTCGGCGACATCTACACCCTGGCGATACACCCGGCGACCTCCTCACACCGGGAATTCTCACCCGCCCGACGGGAGCGGCTCGGCGTGAGGGAGAACCTCATCCGGCTCTCCGTCGGGATAGAGCACCCGGAGGATGTGATCCGGGACATAGAACAGGCGCTGGAGGGCGTTTAGAGAGCCGCCCGTAAACGTCCCAGCGTATACTACAGGGTAGTAAAATACCGTACAAATGATGCAGCAAAAGGTTTATCCTCTAATACTCACCACGCTCACGACGATGTCCGGCGGCTACGCGGCCCGGATCCCGGATGGTACGGTGGATTACCCGGGATGCGTCACCCCGGAAAGCCTGGCCCTCGTCGAGCAGTCACGAAGTTTCGGCGATAGGTTAGGGGTTTCGTCCTACTTCTTAGCCTTACTGCTGGTGCTGGCGGTGTATTCCGCGATCAGGCTGGTGCTCGCGGTCGTCAGGACGAGCCGGTTACGGGTGAGCACGGGCAGGGAGGGCATGATCGGGGAAACCGGCGTGGTTAGGCGTCAGGTCTCTCCACGCTCGGGCGGCATGGTATTCGTCCACGGTGAGCTATGGAAAGCATACCCGGAAGACACCTCGATCGGCTCCCTGGAACCCGGCACCGAGGTCGAAGTCGTCGGCTTCAAACGCGCCGCCATCGTCATCCGGGCCGTGGAAGGTGGAAATTAGCGTGCCGAACTGAGAGTATCCGGCGAGTCCAGGGAGTTACGGAGCAAAACGGGAGGTTCGAGGCGATGCCGGAGACGCACTACTTTTCAGATGACAATGTCCATTACCTGTGGGACAACGAGTTGGAGTCGGCCCTGACCATCTCGTCCGGAGACACCGTTGTCTACCGGACGCGCGAGGTGAGCGACGGGCAGATCACACCAGACTCGACCGCCGAGGCTATCGGCTCCTTCGACTGGTCTCGCGTCTACCCGCTAGCCGGTCCGGTCGCCATTGACGGGGCGGAACCTGGCGATACTTTAGAGGTAGAGATCCTGGACATCCGAACCCAGGGCTGGGGATGGACGGCGGTCCTGCCGGGCTCCGGGCTGCTGGCGGAAGATTTCTCCGAGGCGTACCTCAAAGTCTTCGACCTGACAAACGGCGACCACACGATGTTCAGGGAAGCTATAGCCATCCCGATAGAGCCTTTCTTCGGGACGATGGGCGTGTGTCCCGCAGGCTCCGAGAAACTCCAGATCATGCCGCCCGGACCCTTCGGCGGCAATATGGACACCCGCCACATAACGAAAGGCAGCACCCTGTACCTCCCGGTTCAGGTCCCCGGCGCCCTCTTCTCCTGCGGAGACGCCCACGCCGCCCAGGGCGACGGTGAAGTCTGCGTCACCGGCATCGAGTGCCCGATGTACGCCGCCCTTCGCTTCAACCTGGTAAAGGACAAGAGACTTCCCGCCCCGCAGTTTCAGACCCCCGGCGCGCTCACCCCAAAGTCCGAAGGAGCCGGCTGGTACGCGACGATGGGCGTAAACACCGACCTCATGGAGGCGACAAAAGACTCTCTAAGGGCGATGGTCGAGCACATCAGCGGGACGTACAACATGGAGCCCGTCGAGGCTTACGTGCTGGCGAGCCTTGTCGTGGACCTAAAGATCAGCGAGGTCGTGGACCAGCCCAACTGGATCGTCTCCTCCTACCTACCGCTCTCCATTTTCCGGTAGAAGCTCTCTTTACCGCGGATGTACCGGAACGACGCTCCAGTACATCCGCAGGCTACCCAACCTCTCCGGAGAAGCTACCTTCCCCGAGACGCGGTTCGCGCGGAGTCCGGGTGACGGGGACTCGCACCCTGAAGGACGAGCGGTAACCCTACCAACCCGCGCAGGAACAAACTCCGGCGCCAGGGTAGAGAACCTGGCGTCACTGCCAATCGCGCCCTTGGAAAACGTCGTAAAAGCGTGCCGAGGGAGATCTGCCCTTCCATCCGGGCAAGAGGCGCCCCGAGGCAGTGATGCACTCCGCCTCGCCCGAAAGCGAGGTGCCTGTTCGGGTCACGAGTAATATCCAGGGCGTCGGGAGTCTCGAAGCGCCGATCGTCGCGGTTGGCCGAACCGAGAACGGCCAGGACCAGCTCGCCGCGAGGTATCGTCACGCCTGCAACCTCCGCTTCCTCTCGTGCGTAGCGTTCGGTCGCCAGCTCCACGGGGCTTGTGTAACGCAGCAACTCCTCGACCGCAGGCTTGAGAAGCGATGGGTCTTCTCTAAGCGCCTCCACCTGATCCGGGTGCTCCAGGAGGGCGAGAGTGCCGCTGGAGATCAGGTTCACGGTCGTCTCGTGACCGGCGACCAGAAGCAGAAACGCCATTGCCAGAAGCTCGTCCCCGCTGAGCTTATCGCCTGATTCCCCGGCCTGCGCCAGCGCCGTGATGAGGTCGTCCCCAGGCTCGACGCGACGCCGCTCGATCATCTTGCGGAGGTAACGAACAAACATCAGAGCCGCCGGGAGCGCACGCAACATGTCGCGGCCCGAGGAGACCGAAACCAGCCTGTTCGACCACAGGTGGAACTTGCGATGGTCCTCCGGAGGAACTCCAAGCAACTCGGCGATGACGGTCGCGGGCAGAGGCAGCGCGTAGTCCGCGACCAGATCCACCCTGCCCTTGCACTCCATGCCATCACACAACTCCTCGGACAGCGCCTCGATCCGGCCCCGCAGCCGCTCTATGAGGCGCGGGGTGAACGCCTTGCTCACGAGCGCGCGCAGCCGCCCGTGGTCCGGGGCGTCCAGGTCGAGCATGTTCCGTTCGAGTGGCTTGAGGAAACCCGGAACCCACGGCGTTTTCGCCTGCTGTCCGGGGTCCATCGCGTTCAACCGGTCCTTGGCGAATCGGCCGTCTCTTAGCACTTCGGAGACGTCCTCGTAGCGGGTCACCAACCACGCCGTCCGTTTGCCCGGCAGCGTGGTGCGCCACACGGGTGCCTCGTCGCGCAGGCGCTCGTAGAACGGATAAGGGTTTGCCTTGAACCGCGGGCTGGCGAGGTCCGGCGTCACGATCCCGTTCGCGGCCTTATTCATCTCGATCTCCTTCCGTACCGAGCCCCCGGAAGACGATCTCGGCGAGAACGTCGGGGAGCTCTTCCCACCTCGACCGTATCTGCTCATCGCCCAGGATCTGGAGTATCAGCAACCCCAGGACGTTTCCGGCGAGGCTCCGAACGGTCAGGGGAACGTCTACGTCGCGCATCTCTCCGCGCTTGACCATCTCCCGGAAGTACCTCTCCGCGATCTCCAGGGTTGGCAACACGAGTTGCCGGTAGTACAGCTCGCGCAGTTCGGAGTCCACCAGTATCTCGGGCAGTACCGCCTGAAAGACCTCGTAGTTGGGCCAGAGCAAGTGGATGCGCTGACGAAGATAGGCGACGAAGAAGGTCCTGAAATCTACGTCCATCCCCTGCTCGAAGTGCCCTCCGCGCCGTCCGCTCTCGTTCAAGCGGTCGAGGATGCCGATCAGCAGGTCCTTCTTGTTGTCGAAGTAGTTGTAGATAGTCCCGTCCGCCACGCCGCCGGCACGCGCAATCTCCTTGATCGTCGCCCGATGAAACCCCCTCTCGGCGAACACCTTCGTTGCAGCGTCCAGGATCTGAGCCCGCCGCGCCTCCACCAACCGCCCCTGAACCCGATCCCACGCCTCAGCCATCAAACACCACACTGAACCTTTGTTCACTTGAATGAACCTTCATTCAAGTGTATACCGGTAAGTGGCACCGGTCAAGGGAGGGTTCGGCGGCTACTCGCTGTCGAGTTGTTTCTTTAGTTCCTCCGGGTCGATAGCCGGGGTCTGACAGGCGTAACCCTCGCAAACATAAGCGGTAGCCCGACCGTCGCGCATCGGGCGGTCTGCGAGGAGCGGTATCAGGATCTCGGCCTCCTCGTCATCCGGGTCTGCGCCCGCGACCACTTTGTTCGGCAGGTAGGAACCGTAGACGGTGTCGAGCAAGGCGTGGGTATCGTCTCCGTTGGGGTCGCCGACCACGGCTATCTCGTACGGGTGGGATCCGTAGAAATCGAGCGTGCAGAGCAGACGTCCGAAGGCTCCGGGGAGCTTCTCCAGGCCGCCGCCCATCTCTTCAAGGACGGTCTCTGCCCTCTGGCGGTAGTCTTCCCGGTCGAGCAGTAGCGATAGCCTGAGCAGTATATCGGTCGCGACGGAGTTACCGGAAGGCGCCGCGTTATCGTAGACGTCCCGCGGCCTGATAACGAGCCGCTCATGGTCGGCGGGAGTGTCGTAGAAAGCTTTCCTTTCCTCGTCCCAGAACAGCTCGTTTATCGCGTCGGCCAACGCTTCGGCCTCCCGGATCCAGCGCGCCTCGAAGGTCGCCTCGTAAAGAGAGATCAGTCCATCCGCGACCATCGCATAATCTTCCAGGTAGCCGTTGAACTTCGCCTGGTCATCTTTATAGGAACGGCGGAGACGCCCGCCCGTCCGCAGTTTGTTCAGCAAGAAAGCAGCGTTTTTCTGCGCGGTCTGACGATAATCATCGCGATCCAGGACCCTGGCGGCGAGTGCGAAGGAGCGGAGCATGAGGCCGTTCCAGGCTGCCAGGATCTTCTCGTCACGTCCGGGGCGTACCCGCTCCTCGCGCACCGCGAACAGCTTGCCGCGAATTGCCCCGATCCTTGTTTCCAGTTCCTCGACCGTGAGGCCGAATTCGGAGGCCACGGCCTCCGGCGGACGGGGGGCGTTCAGAATGTTCTTGCCCTCGAAGTTGCCCCGTTCGGTCACGTCCCAGTAGCGCAGGGCCAGGCTGGCCTCCTCGGGCTCCAGAACTTCCTCTATTTCGTCGGGTGTCCAGACGTAAAACTTGCCTTCCTCGCCCTCGGAGTCGGCATCTTCGGCGGAGTAGAAACCTCCTTCTGGGCCGGTCATATCGCGGGATACGTAATCGAGGGTCTCTTCGGCGACGCGGCGGTAGAAGGGGTCGCCGGTCGCCTGGTAGGTTTCCAGGTATATCCGGGAGAGGAGGGCGTTATCGTAGAGCATCTTCTCGAAATGCGGCACGAGCCAGTACTGGTCCACGGAGTAGCGGGCGAAGCCGCCGCCGAGGTGATCGTAGATGCCGCCGTTCGCCATCGCGCGTAACGTGTCCTCGACGCCGGAGAGGGCGGTCCGGTCGCCTGTGCGGCGGTGGTGACGAAGCAGCACTTCCAGGTTCATCGCCTGCGGAAATTTCGGTGCGCCGCCGAAGCCGCCGAAGCGGCGGTCCAGCTGGGAGAGGAGCGCTTCACCGGCATTTTCCAGGATCTCCGTACTAGAGGAAGTCTCTGCTTCGGGCATCGCGGCTCCTGTCGCGGCCTGGAGGTAATCGCGGACGGACCCGGCGCTCGTGAGGACGTCCTCACGATGGTTCTCGTAGGCGTCGGCGAGGCTCAGGAGAAGCTGCTGGAAAGAGGGCAGGCCACGGCTCGGAACAGGTGGGAAGTAGGTGCCGGCGTAGAACGGGGCTCCATCGGTAGTGAGGAAAACGGTCATCGGCCAGCCGCCGCCGCGCGTCATAGCCTGGAGGGCGGACATGTAGATCGAGTCTATGTCGGGCCGCTCCTCCCGGTCCACCTTGATACTGATGAAGTGCTCGTTCATTATTTGGGCTGTCGCCTCGTCCTCAAAGGACTCACGCTCCATGACGTGACACCAGTGACAGGCGGAGTAGCCGACGGAGAGTAGGACAGGTTTATCTTCCTCCCGCGCCTTCGCGAGCGCCTCCTCGCCCCACGGGTACCAGTCGACCGGGTTGTCCTTATGCTGGAGCAGGTAGGGGCTCGTCTCTTGCGCCAGGCGGTTCGCCATGATCTTCTCCCTCTCGTCGCGGGTTTCTAACCTATCACACGGGCGACCGTTCCAACTATCTTTCCGCGATGCCGTTTGGTGGTCTACAGTGACGGGTATTGAGCTTACATAAAAGGGAATTGGGCAGACCAGGGAAAGAATCGAGAGGAGAGGTTATGGAACCAGCAGAGCAGGCAACAGGTACGCGGGACGAGCACTACAACCTGGTAAGCGTCCTGTACCACGCGCTTCAGGGGGCTGACACGTGCGATCAGTACGCCCTCGACGCCGAAACCGAAGGCAACGACCGTTACGCTGCTTTCTTCAGGGAAGTACAGGAAGCGCAGACCGAGATCGCCGAGCAGGCGAAGGGTTTGCTCGGAATCGGGGTCGACCAACCCGGAACGTAGAGCCCGATCACGGGAACCTGGTGGAAACGTGCGGAGATTGGCTTCGAAACAGGTAAGCAGGTAAGTACTGCCGGCTTCCACCCGACGATCACGAGGCTCTGAGAAGACACGGAAGGCCGGGAAAGACAGGGGTTAGCAAAGGCTTAACAGGGGAGTCAAAATAGCATGGCGGTGAAGGTTCCGGTCTGACGTTCGGGGCTTTTGCTATCCTTAGGATGGTAAGAGGAGGAAAGGAGTGCAGCGTGGACCTTCAGAAGCTGGAGAAGACCGTACAGGAACTTCTGTCTCCGGGGCGGGGCATCCTGGCCGCCGACGAGAGCCTGGGGACGATTGGGAAACGTTTCGAGGGCGTCGGGATCGAGTCGAACGAGCAGAGCCGCAAGGAGTACCGGGAGATGCTGTTCAACACGGATGGCATCGGGGGTTTTCTGTCCGGTGTGATCCTGTACGACGAGACCCTCCGACAGAAGTCCTCCGACGGAACGCCGATGCCGGAGTTGCTCGAGAAGCAGAACATCGTTCCCGGCATCAAGGTAGACGGTAGCACCGTGGACCTGCCCCTCTCGCCGGGCGAGAAGTTTACCCAGGGGCTCGATGGGCTCGGCGAAAAGCTGGAGGAGTACGTCAGGATGGGAGCGCGCTTCGCCAAGTGGCGGGCGGTCATAACCATCGGCGACGGCATCCCGACGAGCCGCTGCATCGAGGACAACGCCCGTTCTCTAGGATTGTACGCGGCTTTCTGCCAGGAGGCGGGCCTCGTCCCGATCGTAGAACCGGAGGTCCTGATCGACGGCGACCACTCCATCGAGCAGTGCTTCGAGGCGAGCGAGTGGATGCTCCGGGCGGCTTACAAGGCCCTTTACGAGCAGGGCGCGGAGCTTACGGGGACCCTGTTGAAGCCGAACATGATCATCTCCGGCAAAGGGGCCGAACACCAGTCCCGGGTCGAGGAGGTGGCGCGGGCGACGGTCGAGTGCCTGCTCCGCGGCGTGCCGGCCGCCGTACCGGGCATAGTCTTCCTCTCGGGAGGCCAGACCGCCCTCCAGGCAACCGCCCACCTGAACGCCATGAACAGCATGTTCGACAACCTGCCGTGGGAGCTCAGCTTCTCTTACGCCCGCGCGCTGCAGGAGAAGCCCATGGAGATCTGGAAAGGCGAATCCGGCAACGTCGAGGAGGCCCAGAAGGCCTTCTACCACCGGGCGAAGATGAATGGCGCCGCCCGCGACGGCAAGTACTCCGAAGACATGGAACATGCCGCCTAGTAGAAACGCCGCTCAAAGCAATAAAGAAGCCCCGCGAACTGTGTGCTGGCGGGGCTTCTCTGTGTTACGGAGCTATCTTTTGCCTAGCTCGCCAGGCTGGCGTTCAGCTTTATGTCGACGTTGTTCCTGAGGGCGTTGGAGACGGGGCAGATCTGCTCCGCGTTTCGTGCCGCCTCCTCGAAACCTTGCTGGTCCAGGCCGGAGACGGTCCCGCGAACGTCGAGGTTTACAGTCGTGATCTTGAGCGCCCCGTCATCCAGGATACAGACCGCATCCACCTCAAGACGCTCCGGAGGTGAGCCGGCGTCAGCCAGGGTGTTGGAGAGTGCCATCGCGTAACAGGTGGCGTGCGCGGAAGCTATGAGCTCTTCGGGGCTCGTCTTCCCGTCCGACCGCTCGACCCTGGACGCGAAGGTCACGGGGAACTCATCCAGGGCGCCGCTTCCACCCGAGAAGGTCCCACTACCCTTCATCAGATCCCCCTCCCAGACTACGTGCGCCTTGCGCTCCACATTCGCCATGCTTTTCTCCTTTTTCTCCTACAACGACAGAACACATCTGTTCTAACATATAACTTACCTCGAATTGTAAACTACTGAACACCTGTATTCTCGTAGACCGGGTTCATGTAGACGCCCATGTTATAAGTCTATCAAGCAGGATCGATTCGAGTGTCAGGAGCAGGTTATGTTGGAGCTGTATCAGAAAGAGGGGTGTCCGCACTGCAAGAAGGTACGGTCACGTTTGAGTGAGTTGGGGCTCAGTTGGATAGCCCACTCCGCCGAGCCCGGCAGCAACTAGGCCGGAGTTCTGGAGAAGATCAGCGGCGATCATCAAGTGCCTTTCCTGGTCGACGCGGACCGGGGCGTGATGATGCCGGAGTCGGACCGGATAGTCGAGTACCTGAACGAGAACTACGCCACGAACGGCAGCAAGTAACCACGGGCCGAAAAACTTTCAGCCCGAACGATGATGCGCCCGTCGAAGGATAGGGAGGCGGGTCTGGGGCGTAAGCCCGCAGCGCCGATAAACCAGCTCCATAAACAGAGGTTTGCCGGGGTCGAGCCTCCTGAACCTCCTGAACAACCGCCGTGCTCAAAGTCCGCGCCGCCGGACTTGGCTACAGTTCTACGTCCTGGAAGTCGGGCTACGGACTAGGAGGCCGCCGAGAAAACCAGCGACTCCCGTTGGGTCCAAATCCAACCTTCGAGCCCACAAGCTCTGATGCTCCTGCACGCCTGCCAGGAAGGATCTCGAAAGGCAAAGTAGTGTCCGTAGAGCCGGGAGTAGACGGCGAGTTCCCTGGCGATCTGCAGATCGAAAAAAGTAACCTCGGAGAGATCCACGTTTACGGGTTTTTTGAGGCTTGCGAGGTCGTCCAGAACTCTTCGAAGATCCTCCAGAGAAGAGAAGTCGAACTCTCCCCGCATCTTCGCCCGCATGGTTTCGCCTGTATTTTCTACCTCGATACCGTGCAAAGTTCCATCCTTCCAGAACGTAGTAGCGGGCGGTTTCCATACTGCTGTTACCCTTATGACCCTCGTGGGACTGTTTCCGTTACAGTACGGATGGATTATCTGTAGGGCATTGCCGGAAGGGTCGAGGGAAATGCCGGCGGTATGTCGTCCGGCGCGGTCTTCTGTTAGTTTTACGGGATGGCTTTAACGTTGGCTGTTCCATCGAAGAGGTTCACATGAACACAGTGGATCGAGATCTTTCGGCCCGCGCCGCCCAGGGGGACCTCTCCGCCTTCTCGCAGTTGGTCCACGAATACTCCGATCTCGTATACAGGGTAGCGTCCCGCATATTAGGAGCTGACGACGCCCAGGACGCGAGCCAGGAGGTTTGGATCCGAGTGTGGCGGAACATAAAGGACTTTGAAGGGCAGAGTGCTTTCAGCACCTGGCTGTACAGGATCACGGTGAACACGTGCCTGAACGCCCGCCGCAAGGACTCACGCAGGGAGCAACGGGAGACCAGGGACGACTTCCTCTACCTTCCGGAACCGCCCGGAGGAGATAACGACCCCGAAGCCGCCACCCTGGGCCGGGAGCGAATGTCCGAAGTTCTAAAAGCTTTGCAGGGTATACGGTCGGAGCACCGGGCGGCGTTGGTGCTGCGTCATCTGGAAGGTCTGGGCTACGCGGAGATAGCGGAGATCATGGACGTACCGGAAGGCACGGCCAAGGGCTGGGTCTCCCGCGGAAGGACCGCCCTGCTCCTAACCCTCGTTCCCGAGACAGGGAGCCACGCGAACGGAGGTGGCCTCTCATGATACCTGAGGGAGAACGCCTGGAGATCTTGGAAAAGATCGGGGCCTACACCGCCGGTGAGTTGGAGGGCGACGAGGCCCGCCGGGCAGAGCAGCTCATACTGGAGAACGAGGACAACCAACGCCTGTCCGAAGCCTACACCAGGATGCTGATCCTGCTCTCGGTCATGGGCCAGGAGTCCCCGGTAACACCTGATACGGTCGTTGACTATGCTGTCCAGCGGGCTTACTACTCCGCCCTCATGCGCCAGACGGAGACTTTCTTTAGCGATCTAGGCCGCTCGTACCTCGACGCTTTTGTCTATTATTTGGGGCTGCGTCCCAAGCAGGAGAGTTACGGAGGAGGCTTCTAGTGACAGGTTATGTACAAGAGATAGGCACGGCGATCATGGATTTCGCACCAAGGCTTCTCGGAGCGGTGGTCGTACTGCTAGCAACGCTGATAGCAGCCTTCCTCCTCCAGCGACTGGCCGCGCGCCTGCTGGAAAGCGCCGGGCTGGATGCGCTCTTCGAGCGGACTGGGGCCTCAGAGTCTCTCTGGAGACTCGGGTACGATGGAGGACCCTCCCGTCTACTCGGGACCGTTATTTTTTGGGGAATTCTGCTCACCGGCCTCGCCTCCACCCTGAGCGTCCTCGGCCTCTCATCGCTCCAGGACACGATGAGCCAGGTCTCCATCCTCTCCGGCAAGGTGCTGGTAGCCCTCGCCATTATGATCGGCGGCACCATGTTCGCCGGGTGGCTCTCCTCGCTGGTCGCCAACGAGGCAGAGCGGGCCGGCCTCCGTGGACAGAACGTCTTCCGCCGCATAGTTTTCATCACCATCGTCACTATCGCGGGGCTTATATCCGCCTCCCAACTCGGTATAGAGACCTCCATGCTCGTGCTGCTCGCCATCGTTCTTCTCGCCACTATCGGCCTCGCCACCGCCCTCACCCTGGGCCAGGGACTCGCCCAACTCTCCGGCAACATCGCCGCCGGACGCTACGTCCAGGACGGCACCGAAATCGGAGACGTCCTCTCCGTCAACGGAGTCGAAGGTACCGTCGAAGAACTCGGATACGCTTCCATCTCGCTCCGCTCCGAAGACGGCTATCTCTACCGCATCCCGAACCGCACCCTCCTCGAAACCATAGTCCGCAAACAAGCCTGATACCCGCCGAAGACGCCTTCAGGTGCGAGGTATTACGTCCCGGCAAACAGCCTAGTGGTATGAATATAGGTGCAATAAGAATATAGCTCTGACTTCCCGAATAGAGAGGTCGGAGAAGCCTGGTTACAAGAGGAGCGGCAGATGAAGAAGTCCAAGAGCGCGGATCCGGCACACGATGTTTTGGGGTACGAGCGGCAGCCTCTAGATGCCATCTTCCGGCCCGAGACGGTCGCGGTTATCGGGGCTACGGAGCGACTGGGGAGCGTCGGGCGTACGATCATGTGGAATTTGATCTCCAACCCTTTCGGCGGCACGGTCTTCCCGGTAAACAGCAGGCGTAAGAACGTGCTCGGCATCAAGGCTTACCCGAGCATCTCCGAAGTACCCGCACGCGTGGATTTGGCGGTGATCGTGGCCCCGGCGCCCACCGTGCCCGGAATAATCCGGGAGTGCGCCGAGGCTGGGGTCGAGGGAGCGATCATTATCTCCGCCGGTTTCAAGGAGACCGGACCAGAAGGTGCGGAGTTGGAGCGCCAGGTGATGGAGGAAGCCCGGAAAGTCAAGATGCGGGTCCTGGGTCCGAATTGCCTCGGGGTGATGAGTCCCAACACCGGCCTCAACGCGACGTTCGCCGGGGGCATGGCCCGTCCCGGCAGCGTTGGTTTCCTGAGCCAGAGCGGGGCGCTCCTGACGGCGATACTGGATCAGAGCTTCCAGGAGAACGTCGGGTTCTCGGCGTTCGTGAGCGTTGGTTCGATGATGGACATAAGCTGGGGAGACCTGATCTACTACCTCGGCGACGACCCGAAAATCAAGAGCATCGTCGTCTACATGGAGTCCGTCGGCGACGCCCGTTCCTTCCTCTCAGCCGCCCGCGAGGTCGCCCTCACCAAGCCGATCATAGTGATAAAAGCCGGCAGGACCGAGGCGGCAGGTAAAGCCGCAGCCTCCCACACCGGTTCCCTGACCGGCAGCGACGAGGTCCTCGAAGCCGCCTTCAGGCGCAGCGGCGTGCTGCGCGTAAACGAGATCTCCGAACTCTTCAGCATGGCCGAAGTCCTCGGCAAACAGCCACGACCGAAGGGCCCGCGCCTCACCGTCGTCACCAACGCGGGAGGCCCCGGCGTACTCGCCACCGACGCCCTCATAGGAGGCGGCGGCGAGCTGGCGGAGATCTCCACCGGTACGATGGAAAAGTTAAACAGTTTCCTCCCTGCCCCCTGGAGCCACGGAAACCCCGTGGACGTCCTCGGTGACGCAGACCCTGAACGCTATGCCAAGACGCTCGAAACGGCGGCAGAAGACCCCGAGAGCGATGGGCTACTCGTCATCCTCACGCCGCAGGACATGACCGACCCGACCGCCACCGCCGAAGCACTCGCGCCCTACGCCGCGAGCACCGGCAAGCCCGTGCTGGCGAGCTGGATGGGAGGCGCCGAGGTAACCGCCGGGACCTCCATCCTAAACGGAGCCGGCATACCGACCTTCGACTACCCGGACTCCGCTGCCCAGGCTTTCACCAACATGTGGCGCTATACCTACAACCTGCGCAGCATCTACGAGACCCCGGAGCTTGCAATCGACTCGGGCGGAGGCGACGTTGACCGCGAGCGGGCGCGGGAGGTGATAGACGACGTCCGCGACCGGGACCGCACCATCCTGACGGAGTTCGAGGCGAAGGAACTGCTCGCCGCCTACGGCATCCCAACCGTCGAAACCCGCGTCGCCCGGAGCGCTGAGGAAGCCGTGGAGCTGGCCGAAGATATCGGCTACCCGGTGGTCCTAAAGCTCGACTCTGAGACGATCACCCACAAGACCGACGTCGGCGGCGTGCGTCTCAACCTCAAGGACGCCGAAGTCGTGCGCGAAGCGTACAACGAGATGGAATCTTCCATCACCGAGAGTTACTCGCCGGAGGATTTCGGGGGCGTGACGGTGCAACCGATGGTGGACCTGGACGGGTATGAGATCATAATCGGGAGCAGTCTCGACCCGCAGTTCGGGCCGGTGCTTCTCTTCGGCTCGGGCGGCTCGCTGGTCGAGGTCTACAAGGACCGGGCGCTCGCCCTGCCACCGCTCACAACCACCCTGGCCCGCCGGATGGTCGAACAGACGCGCATCGGCGAGGCATTGAAGGGCGTGCGGAGACGCTCCTCGGTGGATATGGCGGAGCTAGAGCGGTTGCTCGTCCGGTTCAGCCAGCTCGTGGTGGAGCAGCCCTGGGTCAAAGAATTGGACATCAACCCGCTGCTCGCCTCACCCGACAGGCTGCTCGCCCTCGACGCCCGCGTCGTCCTGCACGACCCGGACACCGACGAGGCGGATCTACCCCAGCCGGCGATCCGTCCTTATCCTGTCCAGTACACCAGCCAGGAGGAGATGAAAGACGGCGAGCCGATGGTGATAAGACCCATCCGGCCAGAGGATGAGCCGTTAATGATCAAATTCCACGAATCACTTTCCGAAGAGAGCGTCT
>JBBPZT010000035.1:0-3473 GCA_038198625.1 Rubrobacterales bacterium | reverse complement strand
GCGCCCGCCACGTAGACCGTGGAGCCGGTCCTGGTGCCGGCCATGTACGCGCCGTGGTAGCCGGTCGGGAAGATATCCGAGAGCATGGTGAGGTCCAGGATCTTCTCCAGCGCCTGGTCCCTATCCGGGAACTTCAAGAGATTGAAGTCCGCGAACGGCACCATCACGTACTCGGCCTGACCGCCTTCCCAGCCGCCCATGTCCACGTAGCCGTAGGCGGAACCCGCCCTCGCCGGGTTGACGTTCAGGCACACACCGGTCTTGCGCTCCTTGCAGTTGCGGCAGCGACCGCAGGCGATGTTGAACGGCACCGAGCAGATGTCGCCCTCGTTGATGAACTGGACGTCGTTGCCCTTCTCGACGACCTCGCCCGTGATCTCATGCCCGAGCGTCTGTCCGACCGGCGCCGTCGTCCGGCCCCTGACCATGTGCTGGTCCGAACCGCAGATGTTGGTCGAGACGATCTTGAGGATCACCGCGTGCGGCGCCTCGACGCTCATCCCCATCGCGTCCGCTACATCCTGTGGTACCTCAAGCTTCGGGTACTCCGTGTCCTCTACCGCGACCTCTCCAGGTCCCTTGTAAACGACTATCCTGTTATCCGCCATAAGCATCTCCTCGGATGGTTATCTCTGTAAGAATGTTCTTGCTTGGCCGTGACGCGGGTCAAAATCCCACAGCGCGACCGTCAGTAGTACAACCCCGGACAACACCCCCTTTCCTTTTCCCCGGCCCAAGCTTTCCGTGTAGCAGGTCACGTTAGCAGAGGAGCCGGCCCCGCACAATGGTTTTTTAGGTTAAGATCTTGTTAACGTTTTGCCGTATATATTAAATCGTTTCCCGCAGCATAAGATGTGGGTAGAATACGGCGGGGAAGACGAGTGGGATATGACCGGCGCTTTTAGAAGGGAGAGGAATGTTCCTCAAGGTCTCGGATAAAGACGGGTTGTGGAGCAAGATCAGGAGCCACGTCGGCGTTACGGTGAAACACCCCGTGAGCCGGGCGACCCGTGAGATCCGGGCGCGTACCTCCGACCCCGGAGTGCAGAAGACGGAGAGTGTCTGTCCGTACTGCGCGGTGGGCTGCTCGACGCTTGTCTACCACCGGGACGGACGTGTCCTGGATATCGAGGGGAACCCCGACAGCCCTATCAACGCCGGCACCCTCTGCCCCAAAGGCTCGTCCATCTTCGGGATGGTCTCAAACCCCTACCGCTGGACCAAAGTCCGTTACCGTAGACCCTACTCCAAAGAGTGGGAGGACCTCACGCTGGAAGAGGCGATGGACATGATCGCCCAGAGGACGAAGAAGACCCGCGACGAGAACTGGGAAGAGGAGAACGAGGAAGGCAAGAAACTCTCCCGTTCACAGGCCGTCGCCTCCATCGGCGGGGCCACGATAGACAACGAGGAGAACTACCTCATCACAAAGCTCCTCCACTCGATGGGCTTTACCCGAATTACGAACCAGGCGCGAATATGACACAGCTCTACGGTGCCCGGTCTGGGCATCACGTACGGTAGGGGAGGGGCCACCTCCAACCTGATGGACCTGCAGAACTCCGACTGCATCGTCATCGAGGGCTCCAACATGGCCGAGGCGCATCCGGTAGGCTTCCGGCACCCCATGATCGCCAAAGAAAAAGGCGCGAAGCTGATCCACATCGACCCGCGCTTTACCCGCACCAGCGCGATGTGCGACATCTACGCGCCTATCCGGCCCGGCACGGACATAGCGTTCCTCGGCGGCCTCATAAACTACGTCATCGAGAACGAGCAGTACTTTGAGGAGTACGTCACCGAATACACCAACGCCGCCACCCTCATAACCGAGGACTTCGAGGACGCTGACGCTTCCGGATTGTTCTCCGGCTGGGATGCGGAGGATAGACAGTACGACCCGACGAGCTGGCGCTACGAGGGCCAGCCCATAGACTACGCTTCCGTTGGGGGGAGCCGGAACGTCGACGCCAACGAGGCCGGTGAGGGCGGCAACCAGGACATGCACGCCGGACGCCAGCGTCCCAACGATAAGACGCTCCAGCATCCGCGCAGCGTGTTCCAGATCCTCAAGCGCCACTTCGCCAAGTACACGCCGGAGATGGTCGAGCGGGTGAGCGGCTGTCCTAAGGAAGCGTTCCTTGAGGTCGCGAAGACCATCTGCGAGAACTCCGGGCGCGAGAAGACCACCTCGTTCTGCTACGCGGTCGGGTGGACGCACCACTCGAAGGGCGTCCAGATCATCCGGGCCGCCGCCATCCTCCAGCTCTTGCTCGGGAACGTCGGGCGTCCCGGCGGCGGCATCATGGCGCTGCGCGGTCACGCGACCATTCAGGGCTCGACCGACATAGCAACCCTCTACAACATCTTGCCCGGCTACCTGACGATGCCGACCGTACACAAGAACCACGACACCTGGCGCGACTACGTGGAGAACGAGACGGCCGAGACCGGCTGGTGGTCGAACTTCCCCAAGTACATCACCAGCATAATGAAGGCCTGGTACGGTGAAGAGTTCGACGCGGAGAACGGCGAGCTTTTCGACCACTTCCCGCGCCTCTCGGGCGACCATTCCTACTACCCGACCCTCTTCGAGATGAAGGACGGCAACGTGAAGGGCTGCTTCGTCTACGGACAGAACTTCGCGGTTGGAGGGCCGCACGCTAAGCTAGCGCGTGACGCCATTCGGAGCCTCGACTGGCTCGTGATCCTCGACGCCTTCGAAGTCGAGACGGCGACCGCCTGGAAGATGGACGGCGTGGATCCCGAAGAGTGCGGCACGGAGGTCTTCTACATGCCCTGCGCGCTCATTTCGGAGAAAGAAGGCTCCTTCACCCAGACCCAGCGCCTACTCCAGTGGCACGACAAAGCCGTGGAAGCGCCTGGCGATGCGCGCTCGGATGCCTGGTTCACCTTCCACCTCGGGCGCAAGCTCAAGGAACTCTACAAAGACTCCGAGGAGCCGCGCGACGCGCTCATAAAAGCGATGACCTGGGACTATCCGACCGAGGGCGAGCGCCAAGAGCCGGACATAGAGAGCATCCTGAAAGAGGTCAACGGTTACACCGTGGCCGACGGCAAGCCAGTCTCCGGCTTCGCGGAGTTGAAAGATGATGGCTCGACAGCTTGTGGTGGTTGGATCTACTCTGGCGCCTACGCCGACGGCGTGAACCAGGCCCGCCGCCGCAAGCCTGCCTCCGAGCAGTCGCTCGTCGCCCCGGAATGGGGATGGGCGTGGCCGGCCAACCGGCGCATCCTCTACAATCGCGCCTCCGCCGACCCCGAGGGCAAGCCCTGGTCCGAGCGGAAGAAGTACGTCTGGTGGGACGAGGAACAGGAGAAGTGGACCGGCGAGGACGTGCCGGACTTCCAGGCGACCAAGCCGCCCTCCTACCGGCCGGACGAGGACTCTCAGGGCATGGACGCGCTACCGGGCGACGGACCTTTCATCATGAACGGCGACGGCAGGGGTT
>JBBPZT010000034.1:0-15414 GCA_038198625.1 Rubrobacterales bacterium | reverse complement strand
GTGCCATCCTTGGCGAATCTGGTTCCGCCGTACATCCCGATGACCTTGCGGATTACAAGAAGGCGATGGAGGAGGGCAACAGCCCTTTGATGCCTGATTGGGTCCGCCGTCTCTTCGGCAGTTCCTGAGCTACCGGTAGAGGCCCGGGTGAGCTCCACGGGGTTTGTGCCTCATCCGGCTTGCGTATGTGATGCAATGACACAAGAGAAGCCTGGCGATGAGCGCAGAGCGTCGCAGAGAGATACTGGAGCGGATGAATTCCCTCGATAGCGGACCTACTGAAGAGGAACGAAGAGCCGAGCAGGCGTCCGGAATAGATAGGACGATCGCGGCTGAAGGCGAGTTGAAGTGGGGACGCATCTCGGCGGGAGGTATATTCGGGTTGTCGGGTCCCGCGCCGGACTTAAGGGTAAAGAAACGTCGCCGGTTCTGGCGGTAATGACTATAGTGGCTCTGCTGGTAGGCTAGTCTAGGCGTTGTTCGAGGCGCGTGATCTGGTCCCGCAGCTCTTCTATCTGATATTCCAGGTACGCTTCCCGGCCCCGGATGCTGGTGTAGACCGATTCCAGGGTAGAACCCAGGCCGTTGATGGCCCGGACCGTTGTCTTACCGACGAAACGCCCCGAGAGCCCGAGGCCACCGAGAACCGCATGACCGGCCGAACGGGCCGTCGAAGTAGCCGCGAATGTGCCGACGGCGAAACCAAGCCCGCCGCCAACCGCCGTCCCGACAAGAAACTTCGTCGAACCCTTCACCACAGAGACTCCTCCGTCCTCCGGAATTTCTCCATCCTTCGCCGTACCGGAGCCAGTTTAGCATAGCGGCCTTCCGTTTCGTTGCCGCGAAAGCCTCGCGTTATACTGGCACGAAGATGCTGGAGACGGACAAGAGAGAGTTGCTGAGAAGCCTTCCCGCCGTGGACGCCTTGCTGCGTCGCCGAGATGCCCAAACGCTCGCCGAGCGCTACGGCAGATCGGCCGTAGCGGCGGCGGTGCGAGAGGTATTGGAAGACGCGCGCCGGGAGATCCTCGCCGGCGGTGAGCCCGAGATATCCGAGGAGGCTGTCCTATCTGTGACGACGAGACTGCTTTCGGGCAGGGGGCTCCGGCGGGTGGTGAACGCGACCGGGATCATTCTGCACACCAACCTGGGGAGATCTGTGCTCTCTCGACGTGCCGCGGAGGCGATCTCCGAGGCGGCGACCGGTTACTCGAACCTGGAGTATGACCTGGCGGCCGGGGTTCGCGGGTCTCGCTACGATCACGCGGTACCGTTGCTGCGCGAGATATCCGGCGCGGAGGATGCCCTCGTTGTCAACAACTGCGCGGCGGCGACGCTGCTGGCGCTCGCGGCGGTGGCCTCGGGAGGTGAGGTGATCGTCTCCCGAGGCCAACTTATAGAGATTGGCGGCGGCTTCCGTATCCCCGAAGTGCTGGCCCTCTCCGGCGCGACACTGCGAGAGGTCGGGACCACGAACAGGACCCGCCTCTCTGACTATGAGAGGGCCATCGACGAGAACACCCGCGCAATCCTCTGGGTACATCCGAGTAACTTCGAGGTCCAGGGTTTTACGGAGTCGGTCGGCGTCGCCGAGCTTGCAACACTCGGGCCTCCCGTGGTTGCTGACGTGGGGAGCGGGGCGTTGTCGCCCATAAGCGACGAGCCGCGGGTGCAGGGCGTGGTCCGGGACGGGGCGGCGCTTACCATTTTCTCCGGCGACAAGTTGCTCGGCGGGCCGCAGGCCGGGATAGCGATCGGGGCGTCTCGTTGGATCTCCGAGATGCGCCGTCATCCTCTGGCGCGTGCCGTCCGGGCCGACAAGCTCTGTCTGGCCGGACTCGAAGCGACCTTGAGCGCCTACCTGGAAGGAACCGCCACTGAGGAGTTGCCCACACTACGTATGATCCACGCCCCGATCGATGAGTTGGAAAGACAAGCCAGGCGGCTGGCGGAGGAGCTTTCAGCAGTCGCGCCGGATCTGGAGGTAGACACGGCGCCATCCACGGCTCGGAGCGGCGGCGGGACGTTGCCGGTGTACGAGATCCCCTCTTACGCCGTCCGTTTGGGCGGCACGGACGCCGATACCCTCGCCGCGAAGCTGCGGGCCGCAGACCCTCCGGTAGTAGGACGCGTGTATGAGGGTCGTCTGTGGCTCGACCTACGGACGCTGCTGCCGGACGATGAGGAGTCTGTTGTTCGGGCTGTGGATAGCCTGTAGTGGACGAGAGAGAGAGGCCGATAGCACTCACTATCGGGACGGCCGGGCACGTGGACCACGGCAAGACTACGCTGGTTCGCTACATGACCGGCACCGACACCGACCGGCTGGAGGAAGAGCACCGGCGGGGTATCTCCATAGTGCCGGGATACGCGGAATTGGAGTTGCCGGGCGGACGTCGGGTAAGCCTCGTGGACGTACCGGGCCACGAGCGCTTCGTAAAGAACATGGTCGCCGGGGCCACCGGGGTGGACGCTTTCCTGCTCGTGGTCGCCGCCGATGACGGTGTGATGCCCCAGACCAGGGAGCATCTCGACGTGCTCCGGGTTCTTGGCGTCGAGCGAGGCGTCGTGGCACTCACCAAGATCGACGCCGTGGACGAGGAGACCGCCTCTCTGGCACAACTGGACGTCGAGGAACTGCTCGAATCAACCGGTCTCGACGCGCCGACTCTCCCGGTGAGCGGTATTACGGGTGGAGGGGTGAAAGAGCTTCTGAGGGCGCTGGATGGGCTCGCGGAGGGGGCGACGGGAGGACGGTCCGGCGGTACGCTGGCGCGGCTTCCGGTCGACCGGGCGTTCGTGCTCAAGGGGATCGGGGTGGTTGTCACGGGTACTTTGTGGTCGGGCGAAGTGCGCCCCGGTGACACTCTGTATTCGGCCTCGGGCCTTCGTCCCAGGGTACGTGGGATCCAGAACCACGGGCATCCGGCCGAGGTCGCATATGCCGGGGCCCGTACGGCTCTGGACCTGGTAGGAGTCGAGGCTTCGGAGGTGGAGCCCGGTGAGGTTCTTCTCTCGCGACCTGTACCTGAGACTCGCAGCCTGGACGTCCGCATCCGGCTGCTGGAAGGCGCCCGCCCACTCAGGCGCGGGGTCCAGGTGCGGCTCCACCACGGTACGCGGGCGACGAACGTCCGGGTGCGGCTTCTAGATTTGGAGAAGCTGAGCCCCGGAGAGAGCGCTTTTGCCCGTCTTTCGATCCAGGACCCTCTGGTGGTCGTCTCCGGTGACCGCTTTATCCTGAGATCTTCTAGCCCCCAGACCACCATAGGCGGCGGAACGATACTCGACGCTGCTCCCCTCGGCCGCCGTCCGGAGCCTGGCTGGCTCGAAGCCTTGGAAAGCGGAGACCTTGTCCGTAGTGTGCCACTCGCGCTCTCTCGTTCTCCTCGTGAAGGGATGACTGTAGATGAGCTCTCTCTGGTGATATCGGCGGCGACGGAAGAGGTAAGAGCAGCAGCGGAAGGAATCCCGGAGGTCATCGAACTTGGTGGTGTCTACGCTATCGGCGAGGAGATCACGGCTGCGCGCAAGCGGCTCGTGAAAGCTCTGAAGAAGCGTGTCCGCGAGCGTCCCGAGAATCAGGAGCTGACCGTTGCCGAGGCTCGCACCGCCACCGGACTCGCCCCACGTCTGGCCGACGCCTTGCTCGGTTCTCTGGATGGCCGGGAGTTGCGGGTAACCGGCTCCGGGGTGAGGATGCCAGGCGCGGACGAGGTGCCGCCGGAGATCGAGAGAGAGGCGAAGGCCGCACTAGAAACTCTCCAGAGCATGGGAATCGAGCCACCTATGTCGGAGGCGACGCCCGGCATCCGGCTGCTACTCAAGCGCGGGGAGGCCGTGCGGCTGGGGGAGAAGCTCTTCGCTTCCGGGGATACTGCGGAGGCGGTCCTGGAGAAGATAAAAGCTGCTTGCCGGGAGCAGGGAGAGATCTCCCTTGCCGCCTTCCGTGATCTCCTGGGTACGAGCCGCCGCTACGCCCAGGCCTGGCTGGAATATTCCGACGCCGCCGGTGTAACCAGTCGCACGGGCGACGTGCGCGTCCTTACCCGCCGCTACCGGCAGACGATGGATTAATATATACGGGCCTTCCGTATACGGAGAGCCTAAACCGTGGAATGCGTGGGCCTGGTGGCCCGGCCGGTCTTCAAAACCGGTTTGCAGCCGCAATGCGGCCGTGGTGGTTCGATTCCCCCGCATTCCGTTTGTACAAAAGCTCTCAGACAGTCGGGAGGTTTGAAGATGGCTGACTTTTCGCACCTCGACAGCGAGGGCGCCGCCCGAATGGTGGACGTTGGGGAGAAGGCGGTGGTCCGGCGGACCGCGAAGGCGGCGGGAACCGTCTATATGTCCCCCGAAACGGTGGAGTTGTTGCGGGAGAGGGCGCTGCCCAAGGGAGACGCTCTCAACACGGCCAGGATCGCCGGGGTGATGGCCGCCAAGAGGACGCCTGATTTGATCCCACTCTGCCACGGCCTGAACCTCACCAGCGTCGATGTGGAGTTCACCGTCGGGGAACGAGGGGTAGATATCGTGGCGATTTCCCAGGCGAGCGACCGGACCGGGGTCGAGATGGAGGCGCTCACGGCGGTCAGCGTCGCTGCCCTGACTATTTACGATATGTGCAAGGCGGTAGACAAGGAGATGGTGATCGACGGCGTAAAGCTTCTCGAAAAAACGAAGAGCCTCGAGCACTGACGGTGAAGGCTTATACGGCCTTGGAGTCGACCACATGAAACACTTTGCAGGATAATGAAACAGTAAATACTGTTCGTCAGGAGATTTGAGATCGAGAGTTCCATCCTGTACCCGATATTCCTGGATCTGAGTGGTCGCCGCTGCGTGATCGTCGGGGGTGGGGAGGTGGCGAACCGGAAGGCGCGCAAGCTTCTCCAGGCGCGGGCGGAGGTGGTGGTGATCTCCCCGGATATAAAGCCGGAGCTTGAGAGCGTAGCCGTAGAGGTCCACCATCGCCCGTACAGGAGTGGCGACCTCGAAGGGGCGTACCTGGCTTTTACGGCCACGGACATACGGGAGGTCAACGCGGCTGTCACCAGGGAGGCGGGTGAGCGTGGCGTCCCGATCAACGTCGCTGACGCGCCCTCTGAGGGAGACTTTGCTTTGCCCTCGACCCTTCGGCGGGGCAAGCTCCAGGTGGCGGTTTCAACCGGTGGCGCGTCGCCGACGCTCGCGCGGTCCATCCGGAGCAGGCTCGAAGATATCTTTGGACCTGAGTGGGCCGGCGTGGTAGAAGAGTTGGAGAAGGCTCGAAGAAACGGTGAGAGACTGAACGTAGACCGGGAAAGAGAGGTGGAGGGTTGCTTGTCGCGGTTGCGGGGATGAACCATCGCTCGGCTCCGGTGGAGGTGCGCGAGAGGGTCGCTTTCCCGCCGTGCGCGGGTCGTGCTTTCTTGCGGCGTCTGAAGGAAGAGGGCGTAGCCGCCGAGGCGGTGCTGCTCTCGACCTGTAACCGTACCGAGGTCTATGCGGTTGTGGTAGACGAGAGCGCCCACGCCCGTTTGCTGGATGTTCTGGCCGAGGACCGCGGTGTGGATCGTGACTCTCTGGAGCGGGACACGTACTGGCTCACCGATGCGGATGCCGTGCGGCACCTGTACCGGGTGGCGGGTTCTCTCGATTCGATGATCGTCGGGGAGGCCCAGATCATGGGCCAGGTTCGCCAGGCTTACCGGTCGGCGACCGAGGAAGGATGCACCGGTCCAATTCTCAACCGCCTGTTTCATACCTCGCTCCGGGTCGGGAAGAAGGTCCGGGCCGAGACGGGTATCGGGGACAGTTCCATTTCGGTGCCGCACGTGGCGATCAAGCTGGCCGAGGAGGTGTTCGGGACGCTCCGGGGCCGGAAGGCGTTGGTCGTCGGGGCTGGGGAGATGAGCGAGCTGGTCATAAAGCACCTCAAGGACCGTGAGATAGGGGAAATCCGGATAGCAAACCGCACCCCGGAGCGGGCGCACCTGCTCGCCAAACGTGTCGGCGGACGGGTTGTCGGGTTTGGAGACCTCGGTAGAGAGTTGCCGGAGGTGGACGTCGTCGTTAGCTCCACCGGGTCGGGGGAGTGGGTGATCGGCAGCGAGGCTGTTTCAGGCGCGCTGTCCCGCCGCGAAGAGCCTCTGTTCTTTATAGACATCGCGGTACCGCGAGACGTCGACCCGGTGGTCCAGACGCTCGGACGGGCCTACGTCTACGACATAGACGACTTGCAGGCGGTTGTGGAGCGTAACGCCGGCAGCAGGGAGGAGGCCGCCGGTGAGGGGGAGGAGATGGTCGGGCCCGAAGTCTTCGAGTTCATGGGCTGGCTCTCGACGCTGCACGTCGTCCCGCTCATAAAAGAGCTTAGAGACGGAGCGGAGCGTATCCGCCACCATGAGGTATCCCGCGCGCTGGGCAAGATGGATCTCTCCCCCGAGGAGCAGAAGGCCGTCGAGCGCCTTAGCCACTCGCTCGTCAAGAAGCTCCTTCACGGCCCTATATCGGAGATCAAAGCTCGCGCGGAAGCTGGCTCTCCGCTTGACAGCCTGGAGGTCCAGCAGCGTCTGATGTCCCTGGACGACGGTCTCGTAGAGCTGTACCGGCCCGATCCCAAGTGAGTCTTCCCGAGGCTGCTGTTCTCGGGACGCGGGGCTCTAAGCTAGCCCTCACCCAGGCCGAGCACTGTGCCGGAAAACTCCGCGCGGTGGGCCTCGACGTGGTGGAGATTCGCGTCGTCAAGACTACCAGCGAGCACCATCCGGAGACGCCGCTCTCCGTGATCGACCAGCGGGACGTGTTTACCTGCCAGCTCGACGAGGCGTTGCTCGCGGGGGAGATAGACCTCGCGGTTCATTCCTTGAAGGACATTCCTACGGAGGTTCCGCGAGGCATAGTCCTGGCGGCGATCACCGAACGCCACGATCCCTCGGACGTTCTCGTCTCGGAGAGGCGTTGGGGCGTGGGAGAGTTGCCGCAAGGCGCGGTGGTCGCCACCTCCAGCCTCCGGAGGCGGGCCCAGCTTCTCCATCATCGGCCGGACTTGCGGGTGGTGGACATCCGGGGGAACGTGGATACCAGAATTCGTAAGGTACGCGAAGGAGACGCCGACGCGCTGGTCCTCGCCCGCGCCGGCATCGAGCGCCTGGGCCTCTCCGCCCCGTACACGGTCATCCCTCCGGAGGTAATGCTCCCAGCCGTCGGACAGGGGGCGCTGGCCGTTGCGACTTTGGAAGACAGCCCACACTACAAACGCATCCGTGAGGCCCTGGATCACGAGCCGACAGGGCTCGCCGTTCGAGCGGAGCGGGCGATGCTCAACACGCTGGAAGGTGGCTGCCGGGTCCCGGTCGGGGCGTTGGGGGCGGTCCGCGAGGGTGAGGTCCGATTGCAGGGCATCGTCGGCTCGATAGATGGGGCCCTTCTGTACAGTGGTGAGGCGGAGGGCATAGACCCGGAAGAGGTCGGAGAGCGATTGGGGCGGGACCTTCTAGATCAGGGAGCGGCGGTGGTTCTCGGGGAGATCCAGGAAGCGAGGAGCAGGTGATCTACCTGGTCGGATCCGGTCCGGGAGACCCTGGACTGTTTACTCTCAAAGGAGCTCGGTGCATGCGTGAAGCCGACGTCGTCGTCTATGACCGGCTCGCGCCCGAGAGCCTGCTGGCGTACGCGAGGCCGGACGCGGAGCGGATCTACGTCGGCAAGAAGCCCGGCGCCCCGACGATGAGCCAGGAGGACATCAACGCTCTCCTCGTGGAGCTCGGGCGCGCCGGTAAGACAGTCGTCCGCTTGAAGGGCGGCGACCCGTACATTTTCGGGCGCGGCGGCGAAGAGGCGCTCGACCTCATCAAAGCCGGCATCCCTTTCGAGGTGGTCCCCGGAGTTACGAGTGGTGTCGCGGCCCCAGCCTACGCCGGCATACCCGTTACGCACCGGCGCGTCTCGACGAGCGTCGCTTTTATAACCGGACACGAAGACCCGACAAAAGGCCGCACGGACGTGGATTGGAAAAAGGTCGCCAACGGCGCCGACACTCTCGTGCTGTACATGGGCATCGGGCGGCTGAAGGAGATCTCCGCCGAGCTTATCTCCGCCGGTAGGCCGCCTGAAACGCCGGTCGCTTGTGTTCGCTGGGGCACCATCCCCGAGCAGAGGACGGTCACCGGAACTCTGGAGGATATAGCGAAGCGAGTCGCTGAGGAGAACCTTAAACCACCCGCTATCACGGTCGTCGGTGACGTGGTTGCGCTGCGCGAGGCAGGGTTGGACTGGTACGAGAAGCGTCCACTTTTTGGGAAGCGCATGGTCGTGACGCGGGCGCGGGCCCAGGCCGGCGAACTCTCCGAGGCATTGGAGAAACTCGGCGCGGAGGCTTACGAGTTCCCAACCATCGAGATCCGCTCGCCGGAGGACTTGGGGCCGTTGGATACGGCGATCCGGGAACTAGATACGTTTGATTGGATCGTCTTTACGAGTGTGAATGGCGTGGAGGCTTTCATGCAGCGGCTGCGGCATCATGGGCTCGACCTGCGAGCGCTTCCCCGAAAGGCGAAGATAGCCGCCATCGGTCCCGCGACGGCGGAAGCGCTGGAAGAGACCGGGCTACGAGTAGATGTGGTGCCGGAAGAGTACCGGGCAGAGTCCCTGATCGAGGCCCTCGGCCACGACTCGCTCACCGGGCAGCGCGTCCTGATACCACGCGCCAAAGTGGCCCGCGAGATACTCCCGGAGAAGCTGCGCGAGGCGGGTGCAGAGGTCGTCGTGCCTCCGGCCTACGAGTCGTCGCCGTCCACCGAAGATAAAGAGGACCTGGCGCAACGTCTGGGGAACGGTGAGTTCGACTGCATCACCTTCACAGCAAGCTCGACTGTCCAGAACTTCGTCGGCGCGTTCGGCGATGAGAGGGCGGCGCGTCTGCTCTCCGAGACCAGGGTTGCGTGCATCGGTCCGATAACCGCCGACACCGCCAGGGAAAGCGGGCTCCGAGTAGATGTAGAGGCAAAAACGTACACTATACCGGGGCTTGTGGAGGCGGTCTTGGACCTCTTCGCCGCCGACCCGGTAGAGAGAGGTGAGTAGTATGGCATTCCCACAACAGAGGCTGCGTAGAAACCGTCGAACCGCCGCTTTGCGGGGGCTCGTGCGCGAGACACGGCTCTCTCCGCAGGACTTTATCTACCCGATTTTCGTAACCGCTGGAGAGGATGTGCGGAACCCGATCTCCTCGATGCCCGGCATCTTCCAGCTCTCCATCAACCACGCGGTGGCGGAGGCGAAGCGGGCTTACGAACTCGGGATACCCGGCGTCCTGCTCTTCGGTATCCCGGATGAGAAGGACGAGGCCGCCACGGGCGCCTACGATCCTGAAGGCATCGTTCAGCTCGCCACGCGCGCCATAAAGGAGACGATGCCGGAGCTTCTCGTCGTCACAGACGTCTGTCTCTGCGAGTACATGAGCCACGGTCACTGCGGTGTCGTCGAGAAAAATTCCGGTGAGGTGATGAACGACGTTAGCCTTGAGCTTCTCGCCCGCACCGCCTCCTCACAGGCGGAAGCCGGGGCGGATATCGTCGCCCCGTCTGACATGATGGACGGACACGTGGCCGCTATCCGCGCGGATCTGGACCGCGAGGGGTTCGAGAACACACCCATAATGGCCTACGCTTCCAAGTACGCCTCCGCGTTCTACGGGCCGTTCCGCGAGGCGGCCGAGAGCGCGCCGCAGTTCGGCGACCGGCGCAGCTACCAGATGGACCCGGCCAACGCCCGCGAGGCGCTCCTGGAGACCGAGCTCGACATAGAGGAAGGTGCGGATATGGTGATGGTCAAGCCAGCGCTGCCGTACCTCGATGTCGTCCGCCGCGTCCGGGAGATGACCAACCTGCCCGTCGCGGCCTACAACGTGAGCGGGGAATACTCCATGATAAAAGCAGCCGCCCAGAACGGCTGGCTGGACGAGAGAACTGCGGTCCTGGAGGCGCTCACCGGTATAAAGCGGGCCGGGGCGGAGATAATTATCAGCTATCATGCCCCGGATGTCGCCCGATGGCTTGAGGAATAGAACCAGGTATCGTAAATAGTGTTACGAATCACACAGGCCGTCCGGGTATAACTTTTGTAGACACTTTGAAGGGGGTCGGACTCTGTTGCAGAGCAGCGGAGAAAACACAAACGCGAAAATAACGCTTTCGATGGACCGTTCTGCGCGGCTGATGGGGCGGGCGATAAGATGCATGCCCGGTGGGGTGAATAGCCCGGTGCGGGCTTTCCGGTCGGTCGGCGGCGACCCGCTGTTCATGGAGCGTGGCGAGGGATCGCGTATCTTCGACGTGGACGGGAACTCCTACGTAGACTACGTTATGAGCTACGGTCCCCTGGTTCTCGGGCACGCTTACCCGGCGGTGATAGAGGAGATAGAGGAGACGGCGCGCAAGGGAACGACCTTCGGGGCGCCGACGGAGCGTGAGGTAGACCTCGCCGAGCTCGTGTGCGAAGCGGTCCCTTCCGTCGAGATGGTCCGGATGACAAACTCCGGTACCGAGGCGACCATGAGCGCCGTGCGGGCGGCCCGCGGCTACACCGGGCGAGAGAAGCTCTTGAAGTTCGACGGAAACTACCACGGCCACGGCGACGCCCTGCTCGTCTCGGCCGGCTCAGGGGTCGCCACCCTTGGCTTGCCGGATAGCCCCGGCGTCACGAAGGGAGCGGCCCAGGATACGACTGTGCTGCCCTACAACGACCTCCAAGCGGTACGAGAATTGTTCGAGGAGCGGGGCGAGGAGTTCGCCGCCGTTATCCTAGAGCCGGTAGCAGGAAACATGGGCTGCGTGCCGCCCGCTGAGGAGTACCTTGAGGGGCTGCGGGAACTGACGCGGGAATACGGGGTAGTCTTGATCTTTGACGAGGTTATGACGGGCTTCCGGCTGGCCAGGGGCGGGGCGCAGGAGCGCTTCGGGGTCGTGCCGGACATGACGTGTCTCGGTAAGATCATCGGCGGCGGGTTGCCGGTCGGGGCGTTCGGCGGGAAGCGTGAGATCATGGAGCAGATCGCCCCATCCGGACCCATCTACCAGGCTGGTACTCTCTCGGGCAACCCGCTCGCGATGGCCGCCGGCCTCGCCACCCTCCGGGCCGCGTCTGAACCCGGCTTCTACATGCGCCTGGAAGACCTCGGGTCGCGCTGGCGGAGCGGCATGAACGAGGCTGTCTCGGCGGGCGACGTTCCGTTCACCATAAACCAGGTTGGATCGATGGTCAGCATCTTCTTCACCGAAGGTCCCGTCACTGATTTCTCTTCCGCCGCAGCCTCCGACACGGAGGCGTTCAAGGACTTCTTCTGGCATCTCCTCGGACGCGGAATCTACCTGGCCCCGAGCCAGTACGAGACGGGGTTCATCTCCGTCGTTCACTCGGAAGAGGACCTGGGCCGGACCTTCGAGGCTACTCATGAGTGGTTCTCGAAAGCGGGACGTTAGGGCTTTGGAGAAGATGACCCCGAGGACGCCGGACGTCTCTCTCCGGGACGTTTTCCTGCTGGCGGCGGAAGGGGTGCCCGGCGAGGACGATCGGGCGGAGGTAGTCGCAGAGGCGCTCGGGTATTTGCAGCAAGGGTTCGACTCGCACTACGCCGTGGAAGCTGAAGCCGGAGGCGCTACGGACGAAGCTATACTGGTGGGCGACGACTCTTACGCGCAGGCCGTCGAGACTATAGCCCGACTCGATGAGCCCCGGTTTGTGGCGGTGGCTGGGCGCATGATCCGGGACGGAGCCGGGCAGATAGCCACCGGTGGGAAGGTCTCCATCGAGCTGTGGACCCCGCACCTTGCCGGCCTGCTCGATGTGATCTCCGGCGAGAGCCTGGAGAGCTGCGAATCTCGTATCAAAGAAGCGGCCGAGAGAGTAGGCGGGCGTGACTAGGTTCTCTGGTAGCAGGCCATCCGGCAGCCTGCCATCCGGAGAAGAGAGGGCGCGGATGGTGCGGGAGATGTTCGACCGGATCTCCACTCGCTACGAGCTTTTGAACACGCTTATGACTGCCGGCCTCCACCGCCGCTGGAACAAAGCGATAATAGCCGCAACGGGACTCCGGCGCGGAGGCCGCGCCCTCGACCTGGCCTGCGGCACCGGCAGTCTCACCAGAGATCTCGCACGGCGCGTCGGACCGGAAGGACACGTACTTGGAATAGACTTCTCGGATGGCATGCTCCAGGTTGCCAGGCAACGGCCCGCGCCGAACATCGAGTACCGGCTCGGGGACGCTACCGACCTCGAAGGTGTGACGTCGGAGAGCTTTGAGGCGGCGACCATCGCCTACGGCGCGAGGAACATCCCGGACCTGGAGGCTCTTTTCTCCGAGATGGCCCGCTGTGTGGCGCCGGGAGGGATGGTCGTGTGCCTGGAGATAGCGCGGCCGACGGGAAGGGCCTCCGGCGCATTCTACGGACTCTGGTTCGATAAGATCGTACCCTGGCTCGGTGGGCATGTCTCCGGAGACACCGAAGCATACTCATATTTGCCGGAATCAGTGAAAGCGTTCGTGGCGCCCGAGAAATTAGCTGGCATAATGAAGAACAATGGATTGCAAAACGCTACATGGAGCAGACTCGCTGGCGGTATCATCACGCTCCACCGGGGAAGAAAACCGTCTAGACCAGGACGCTCGTAACCTGCGTTCCGCGCTACCCGACGCTGCCCACGAGGCTATGGGCGAGGTGGAAGATGGCCTCGTGGGCGCCGCTAAGCGTGCCCCACGGAAGTTGATCCAACCATCCCTGGAGGCGCTCACTTCCGGCGGCAAGCGGCTAAGGCCGCTGCTGTTGATGTTGAGCGCCGGGGTGGGAGAGCCTGATCGGGAGCCGCTCTTGATGGCTTCCACGGCTATCGAGGTTCTCCACACGGCGACGCTCATCCACGACGACATAGTGGATGGGGCCGAGAGTAGGAGGGGTGAGCCGACCACGGTCGCGGTTTATGGCCGGGAGATGGCGGTCGCCACCGGTGATTACCTATTCGCGGAAGCTTTCTCCTTGTTGGCGGAGATCGGTGAGCCCCGTATCATCCGGGCCTTCGCGGAGGCGGCGAGGGGGCTTGCGATCGGGGAGTTGGAGCAGTACCGCTCTTCGGGTACGCCGGTCGAGGTCGAGGCGTATCTGGAGTACATCAGGATGAAGACCGCCGGGCTCTTCAAGGCGGCCTGCGTGGCGGGTGGGAGCCTTGGCGGGCTCTCCATCCTCCAGATAGACGCGCTCGCAACCTACGGTCAGGCGCTCGGGATCGCCTTTCAAATGTCTGACGATGTTATGGACCTCGTAGGCAAGCCGGGCCTGATGGGTAAGGGAATCGGTACGGACCTCGCTGAGGGAACCGTGACGCTGCCCATGATCTTCGCGCTCCGGGAAGGTGACGCCGAAGCTGAGGCTATAAAGCGAGCTCTCGCTACTCCTGATCCTTCTCCCGAAGTGCTGGAAGCGGGAATAGAAGCGGTACTCGCCACTGACGCCATCGCCAAGACCGAGGCGTGGGCGCAGGGTGAAATCGACGCCGCTATCGAGGGACTCGCTCTCCTGCCGGACCGTCCGGAACGCGCTATCCTTGAAGCCGTGGCCGCCGAGGTCGTCGGCAGAGATACCTGAGACACAAAGGAGAGCGTAGTTGGCTTCGAATCCCGATGGAACGATGATCTTCGCGGCGGCGCGTGTCCTACCCGTCCACGGTCCCGCTATCGAAGAGGGTGCGCTACTGGTCCGGGACGGACGTATCGTGACCATCGGACGGCTCTCCGAGGTGGGCCAGGAGAGCCCAAACGCAGAGGTTCGCTACTTCCCGCGTTGTACGATCATCCCCGGCGCTGTGAACACCCACGCCCATCTCGGTTTCCGTCTCAAGGATAAGCCGGAGGGCGGTACTTTCGCCGGCTGGCTGGGGCAGTTGATCGAGCGATTGCCTGAGAAGGATTCCTGGACCTCCGAAGCCGCCCGAGACTCCGCTCGTGAGGCTGTCGCGTCTGGAACGACCTTTATGGCGGAGTCCTCTCCTTATGGGGAATGTCTGCCGCAACTCGCTAGCTCCGGGATGGCCGGTACGGTTTACGCGGAGTTTTTCCCGCACGACATAGGCACGCCGGAGGAAGCGGTCGATTTCATCATGAAAAAGGCGTCGGAGTTGCGTGATGGATTACCGGAGAGGGTTGGGGCGCAGGTCAGTGTCCACTCACCGTACACCGTCGACCCGGAGTCGACGCGGCTCGCGGCGCACCAGACGCGGGAGGCAGGCGAGCGGTTGGCGATCCATTTGTCGGAGAGCCCTGAGGAAGTCGAGTTCGTCCGAAACGGGACCGGGGGGCTAGCCAACATCTTTTCGAGTAACGACTGGGGCGGTACGGGCCTTTCACCGGTTCGCTACGCCGAAGGGGTCGAGCTTCTCGCTCCTCAGACCATAGCGGCTCATCTTGCAACCAGCGTATCGGAAGAAGATATAGAGGTTTTGGCCCGCACGGGTGTTGCGGCGGCCCACTGCCCCCGCTCGAACGACTACCTCGGTTGTGAGGTCTCACCGGTCCCGGAGATGATGCGCCGGGGCGTGCGGGTCGGTATGGGGACCGACGGTTTGTGGAGTAGCCCCAGCATGAACCTGTTCGAGGAGACGCTCTTCGCCGTGAAGCTGCACGGTTTCGACGGGGAAACCGGCCTCAGGCTGGCGACGCTCGAAGGCGCGCGTGCCCTCGGGATCGAGGACGAGACGGGAAGCCTGGAGACGGGTAAGTGGGCAGACCTCGCGATCGTAGACGCCATCCCCGAAGGTGACGATCCCGAACGCAAGGTTCTTGAGGCGGCGGCCGGTGGCAAGGTCGTGGCTACCGCCGTGGGAGGAACAGTGATCTACGATAGTTTTGGAGAAGATACAGCCTAGGTCTACTGACTCGAATTACGCATCTGAGACCAACCTCTCCAAGTCGAACATAAGGCTGGCCTTCGACGGAAGATCGATCCCTCGTTCCCACTTTTATTACAGCCGGAGCATGGACGGGCTCATCTTCAGGTCCGGCAGGCTCCCTCCCGGCATCCACCGGGTCGGGATATTCGTCAGGGACGGACAGGAGCTTATCGGGAGGAGGGGATGGTATTTCAGAATAGTGCGCTAGGAGTCTCGTCGCGCCCGTGGATGGTCGTCAAGGTGGTAGTCTCTCCTATGTTATAACTCGCGTCGAGTAGGAATTTTTCTAGGAGATACCACCGTATGATGAACCGTGACAGACTAAACTTCTGGGTTCGCATCTTCGCGTTCCTGATAGCCGGGATCTTCTTGATCTCGTTTGCCTTTTTGGGAGTGGGAAGTCTCAACCTCAACCCCTTGGATCTCTTTAACAACCAGAACGCTTCCCAGCAACAGCAGCCGGGGCAGACGGTTAACTTGCAGGAACAGATCCAG
>JBBPZT010000033.1:0-20002 GCA_038198625.1 Rubrobacterales bacterium | reverse complement strand
GCTTGCTGGGAGAGGCGGGTGCGCAGGTCTTCGAAGGCTATGCCCTTGAGAGAGGGGATCTCGAAGTCTCGCAGCATCCGGGTCAGGACGCCGCCGCCGCCGAGCTCGACCCATTCTTCCACCCGCATCCGGGCGAGTGTCTCTACCACCTTGACCCATCGGACCGGGGAGACCATCTGCGTTTTGAGGGCCTCTTTGACGGCCTCCGCGCTCGTGTGAATAGCGCCGTCGACGGCGCTCACGACAGGAACCTCCGGCTTCAGGAACTCGACGGAGTCGAGGATCCCCCGCATCTTCTCTCCGGCTACGGCGACGTAGGGTGAGTGAGCCGCGAAGGAGACGTTCAGGGGGACTTTGCGTCCCCGCACCCTTGAGACCGCGTCTCCCAGAGTGTCTCGTAGGCCGGAGATCACCGTCTGGCGTGGTGAGTTGTAGTTGGCGACTACGGAGCCCTCCGTCTCGTCCAGGGCTCTCTCGACCTCTTCGGGATTTGCCTTGAGGATCGCGATCATACCGCCGGGCGTCTGCTCTCCGGCTTCCGCCAGGAACTGATCACGCCGGGCGACGAGCCAGAGGCCGGTTTCGAAGTCGAAACATCCGGCGGCGTAGGCGGCGCCGTACTCGCCGAGCGAGTGACCGGCCACGACATCCGGGCGCAGGTCGAGTGCGCGGCTCTCGTCGGCGTCCAGGGCGGCTCGGGCGAAAAACTTCACCTGATCCGGGATGCGTTCTCCCACGACCTGACGGATCCTCGGCAGCAACTCTTCTGCCGGCTCGGCTACCCCGCCGCCCTGACCTGGAAAAACGAAAGCTCTCATCTTCTGGATAGACCTCTGGAACATTAGGGGTGTACCCGAAGACTCCAAGCGTACACCGGTTAGTTTGGATGAGACTTTTTACCACACAATCGGGCTCCACGGTAGAGGAGGCCGGGTTGGTCAGGTTTGATCGGCGCCTCATCCGGTTATCCTTCATCTTTTATAGATGGAGCATGAAGGGAGCTTGCGTGGCATCGGACAAGAGCAGCGGTAATGAGGATCAGGGAACGAAGAAGGCAGTTTACGCAGCTTTTGCCGCCAACTTCCTTATTACCATCGCCAAGTTCGTCGCCGGGTTTATCTCCGGTAGCTCCGCCCTTCTCGCGGAGGGTGCGCACTCGGTCGCCGACACGGTGAACCAGGTCTTCCTTCTCGTCAGCCTCCGCTCCTCGAGTAGCCCGCCGGACCGCGAACATCCCTACGGCCACGGCCAGGATAGGTTTTTCTGGTCGCTGCTGGTCGCCGTTGGCCTCTTCGTCGCCGGGGCCGTCTTCTCGGTCTTCGAGGGCATCTCGAAGATAACCAGCGAGGGCGGAGGAAATGAGTCCTTATCGGCTATATCGTCCTCGGGCTGGCCTTTGTCTTCGAGGGAAGCTCGCTCGTCATCACCTCCCGCGAGTTTATGAAGGCCGCGAGAGAGGAAGGACGCTCCGCGTGGGAACATTTCAAGATGACGCGAAACACGACGATGAAAGTGCCGCTCTACGAGGACGTGGCGGCGCTCATCGGCATCCTGATCGCCGCTTCGGGACTTTTTCTCTCCGAGATGACCGGCAGCCACCTCTTCGGCGGGCTCGCTTCGATCTTCATCGGGGTTCTCCTGGTCTTCGTCGCCTTCAACCTCGGCTCCGATTCCCGTGACCTGCTTCTGGGCGCGGCGGTTCCTCCTGAAGACGAGCGGCGACTGCGCGAGACGATAAACTCATTTTCGGAAGTCAACGACATCCTCCGCCTGCTCACGATGCACCTGGGGCCGAGCGCCGTGCTGGTCAACGCGGAGCTCCACGTGGCGGACGGCCTCGATACGGACCAGATCGAAGACCTCCTGGAAAGGGTGACCCAGGCTATTAACGACCAGGTCCCCGAAGTGGCCCAAACCTTCCTGGAATTACACTCTCCCAGCCACGTGAACGAAGCCCCCGGCGACTGAGAAGTTCTTCGAACGGGTGACCGGTTACCCGCGCAGTCGTACCTAGCGTGCCACGACCCGGAGCGCGCCCGGCAGCACCCTCGCCTCGAAGTGGCGCGTGGGCGCGAGCAGCTCCCCGTCCACGTGAGCCGGGACTTCCCCGGCGAGGTTTACCTCGATCTCCCGGGCCCGCACCACGTGGACCTTTGGGTGTTTTGGGAGCGTACCCCACAGCGCCAGCGGTATGAGCCTCAAGACCTCGCTCCGGCTTACTTCCTCGGACCAGACCACGTCGAAAAAGCCGTCGTCCAGCCTTGCGTCGGGCGCCAGACGAAAACCCCCGCCGTAAGTTGTTCCTAGCGCGGCGGCAACCAGTATCGTTTTCGCTTCGATGACCGGGCCGCCGTCCAGGCGCAGGGTAGCCTCGTGGCAACCGAAGCCCGCGAGCAACCGGGCCACGGACCACATATACCCACCGAGCCCGCCCAGCCACCTGGGCGCTTTGGATACTCCGGCGGCGACCTCCGCGTCGAAGCCTATGCCGAGGCCGTTGTTGAAGAGGATGCCGTTTACATCCCCGGCATCGACGATGCGTACCTTTCCGTCACCGGAGATCATCTCCAGAGACTTTCGCAAGTGCGTACCGGCCCCGAGCGCCTTCACGTAATCGTTTCCGCTGCCAGCCGGCAGCGCCGCCATCACCCTTTTCGTCCCGATGCAAGCCGCCGCAACTTCGTGCACCGTACCGTCACCCCCGACCGCGACCGCCAGCGAGTCTTCCGGCAACTCTCGGACGATACGACCGGCGTGCCCAGGTCCATCCGTAACGTGCCAGACCGGCTCGACCCCACGCTCTTTCAAGAAGCGCGATACGTAGTCCCGGCGGCCAAGGGCTCTACCCCTGCCCGCCGTCGGGTTCAAAACTAAATGTGCTTCTCTCCAGTGCATGGTTCGGTCCGTGGAGGATACCAGCGCCCGTCGTGTTGTGCCGGGGAGTTTGAGGAGCCACGGTTCTACACCTCCGCTGTGGCGGGTATGATAGCTGGTAGATAGAATAAGAGCCGTACAGATATCCCCTCGAAAGGCGCGGTGGAATGAGCGGAAACAACTTCATAATGCTGGTGGTTATGATCCTCATACTACTCTTCATTATCATGTCCGTAGGACCGTTGGTCTCAGCTTTCAGATAAGCTGCAGGTTTCCAACGTAGAGTAGCGGACGCCACCTCCGCCGGGCACGCTCCGTACCAGTTCCAGGCTTCGCGCGGAGAACCGCATGGCTGGCGAGGCTGCACCGGGCGGTATCAGGACCACCGGGCGGCCTCTGGCTCGCCCGAGCGTAATGTGGGGCGTGTAAGCCCTGTCCTCCCCCCCGAAGCCCAGCGGTTCGAGGGCGTTCTCCACGTCTCCGGCCAGATCTCGTAGCGGCGCCGCACCCTCGCCGACACCGGCCCACAGGACGCGCGCTTTCTCCATCGATGGGAAAGCACCGAAGCCGCCCGCCTCTACCTCAAACCCTCCATGCCTCCCGGCTACTTCCCGGAGGGCGCCGCCTATTCTATCCAGGAATTCTTCCGGAACCTCACCCAGGAACTTCAGGGTCAGGTGGACGTTCTCCGTCTTCGTCCAGCGAACCTCGCCTATAATCCGCAGTCGCCTTGCCGTCCGGAGCAGTTTCTTACGGACCTCCGGCGGCGGAAAGATGGCTACGAAGGTCCTCACGGGGCCTCTACTCGGATTGTTTGCCTTCGCGGCGGGCTGCGCGGTTGGAGATCAGGGCTGCCGTCGCCCCGGCGCCGACCCCGTTGTCCACGTTGACGACCGAGAGGCCGGGGGAGCAACTCTGGAGCATCCCGAGGATGGCCGCGGTACCGTCCCCACCGAGGCCGTATCCTGTAGAGGTCGGCAGGCCGACGACCGGGACGTCCACGAGCGCCGACACCACGCTCGGCAGCGCGCCCTCCATCCCGGCTGCCACGATCAGGCAGTCCGGGTTAAAATTTCTTATCTCTTCCAGGGGCCGGACGAGACGGTGGATGCCGGCGACCCCGATGTCGTGGAAGCTCATCACGGCGACGCCCATCTCCTCCGCAACGGCGATCGCCTCCTCGAGGACCGGCAGGTCCGAGGTGCCGGCGCTTATGGCGCAGAGCCGTCCTCCCGTCGGCTCAGGCTCGCCCGAGCCCGCCACGAGTGCCCGCCCGGCGCGCCTGAGTTCGACACCCGGCTGCACACGACGCATCTCCGCCTCGTGCTCTGGGGTGGGACCGCTGATTATTACCCGCCCGCCTGACTCTAGCAATGCCTCGCAGATGCGGGCGACCTGCTCGGGCGTCTTGCCCGGAGCGTACACGACTTCGGGTACGCCCTTGCGCGGGGCCCGCCCGAGGTCGAGGGCCGCAAAGTCCTCCAGGTAGCGAACCTCACCGTTTTTGAGGTCCTTGGCGGCGGCGGCGGGGGAGAGCGCGCCGTCCGCGACGGCGGATAAGATGTCTTCGAGCTTGCCCATATCTCCTTGTCCGGGGTCGTGGTGTAATCTGGTTTATGGTGGGTAGAATGTTACACGTTCGGCCCGGCGATGGTACCGTGAGAGGCTTCTGATGGTCGTGATAAAGTTGCTCGCCGCCCTGGTCGCCATCCTGGTCGCCGCCATCTACTTCACAAACGCGATAGAGGTCTTGGGAGACCGGCTCAACCTGGGAGAGAGCACGGTTGGAAGCCTGCTCGCCGCCTTTGGGACCGCGTTGCCGGAGACCATGATCCCGATAGTCGCTATCCTGGGCGCCGTCCTGGCCGGCAGGGACCCCGGATCTGCCGGCGAAGTCGGGATCGGCGCCATCCTCGGGGCGCCGTTTCTTCTGGGCACGCTCGGCATGTTCGTCGTCGGAGCTTCCATCCTCGGCTTCCGGTCCCGCAGGGACGGTGGCGCCGAAGTAGCAGTGGATGAGTCGTCCACCGTCCGGGACTTGAGGTTCTTCCTGGTCGCCTTCGCTGTAGGAGGCGTGGCCGGCATCGTCGCGCTCCCTCTCTACGCGAGGGTGGCGGTCGCGGTCGTGGTCCTCGGGGCTTATGTCTTCTACGTGTGACAGACCTTGAAGTCCGGCGGGGAGAGTTCCGGTGAGCCCGAGGAGTTGAAGCTCTGGCCTTCCAGCTCCCGGGCGCCGCTTCTCGTCGTCATCTTGCAGGTTGTCGGGGCGCTCGGCCTGATGGTGGTGGGAGCCCATTTCTTCGTTTCGGCCATACAGACGAGCTCGGAAGCGTTGGGCATCCCGGCCGGCCTGATCGCCCTGGTCCTCGCCCCACTCGCCACGGAGCTACCCGAGACGCTCAACTCCGTCATCTGGCTCAGGGACGACAAGGACTCGCTGGCCCTGGGTAACATAACGGGCGCGATGGTCTTCCAGAGCACCATCCCGGTCTCCATAATAGGACTCCTGTTTACGCGGTGGAACCTGAACCCTCTGGACCTCTTTGCCGTGGCCGTGACCCTCCTCTCGGGCGCCCTCGTCTACGTAATGTTCGGTCTCAAAGGACCGCTACGGGCCGGATACCTGCTGGCCGGCGGTGCATTCTATGCCGTGTTCGTGGCAGTAGCTATCTTCACCATCCTCTAGAAAACTTTATGCAATTTTGGTATCCAGGTAGTAGACTGTAGGGCTTGTGGGTCCGCGCCCGGATCCTTGAGTATCTCAAGAAAGGTTCTAGGTTGACCGCAGTAGAACTGATAGTCGCCCTTGTCGCCATCCTGACGGCTGCCATCTTCTTCACCAACGCGGTGGAGATGCTCGGCGACCGGTTGAACCTCGGGAGCGGGGCGGTTGGGAGTGTGCTGGCGGCGGTTGGAACTGCTTTGCCGGAGACCATGATCCCGGTTATCGCGATCATCGGAGCCTTATTTACCGGCAACAGCGCGGGCGGGGAGATCGGGGTGGGGGCTATACTCGGGGCGCCGTTCCTGCTGGCGACGCTCGCCATGTTCATCGTCGGGGCGTCGGCTCTGGGTTTCAGTAACCGTCGGGAGAGCGGGAAGACCATCCAGATCGACGAAAGTGTGACCGAGCGGGACCTGGTTTTCTTCCTGATACTGTTTACCCTGGCGGCGGTCGCAGGCCTTGTATCTCTGCCGCTCTTCTTGAAGATAGCCCTGGCTGTCGTGTTGCTCGGGGCCTACGCTTTATACGTGTACCAGACTATAAAGTCCGGCGGTGAGGCGCAGGAATCACCCGAAAAGCTGTGGCTCTGGCCCGGTAGGCTTGGCACGGCGCCGACCTGGGCAGTCGTGGCGCAACTCCTGCTGACGATAACGGTGATGGGCGTCGGCGCCCACTACTTCGTCACCGGCGTGGAGCATCTCTCGAAGGCCATCGGTATACCGGTTGGCCTGATCGCCCTGGTCCTCGCCCCGCTCGCCACCGAGTTGCCCGAGAAGTTCAACTCCATCTACTGGATGAGGAGCAACGACGACACGCTCGCCTTCGGAAACATAACGGGCGCGATGGTCTTCCAGAGCACCATCCCGGTTTCCTTGGGTGTCCTGTTCACGTCCTGGAGCTTCAACTTTCTCGATTTCCTGGCCGTGGCGTTTGCCCTCGCCTCGGGTGTGATGGTCCTCTTGCTTCTGCTTCGCAAAGGACCGGTCCGGGCGGACTTACTACTGCTCGGCGGAGTTTTCTACGCCGTCTTCGTGACCGTCGCCGTCGTCTCAGTCCTCTAGCGGCCGGGGCTTGCTGGTAAGATAAGAGTTCAGTAAGCTCTTTATTCAAGGTTTTCGTGCCCCATGTAAGGGGCATTGCGGTTGTGAGGGGATAAATTTTTGATTGATTTCTTCAGTGGGGAGATGCTGGCCCGGCTCGTCGGGGTGCTTGGCGTCAACCTCATTCTTTCCGGCGACAACGCCGTGGTAATAGCGCTGGCCGCCCACAGGCTGGAGGGAGCCAACCGCCGCAAGGCGATCATCTGGGGCTCCGTCGGGGCCGTGGTGCTGCGCCTGATCTTCGCTGCGGTCGTAGCCTACCTGCTGGCCATTCCGTTGCTCCAGGTGATTGGTGGCGTTCTGCTGATCTACATAGCCTGGAACCTGGTCAACACGGACCCAGATGACAGCAAGATAGAGGCTGGGAACAACACCTGGGAAGCCGTCAGGATCATCATCCTGGCTGACGCTGTCATGTCGCTCGACAACGTCATAGCGCTAGTCGGTGTCTCCGGCGGCAACTTCGTCCTGCTCGCCATCGGCCTCGCCACCACGGTCCCGCTCGTCATCTTCGGGAGCGCGATGCTCTCCTACCTGCTGGACCGCTTCCCGATATTCGTCTACGGTGGCGCCGGGCTGCTCGTTTATGTCGCGGTGGAGATGATCTTCGAAGATGAAATTCTCCACCGCTACCTGGAAGGGCTCGACAGCGTTGAGTGGCTCATAGCCCTCGGCTGCTCCCTGCTCTTCGTCATCGTCTCCTGGCTCTTCGCGCGGCGCAACGTCCAGGCTGTCAGCACCGACAAAAACGCCTGAAGCAACGGCCCCGACCTCCCTTTGGTGCCTTGGCGTAGGGACGCACGAACGTTTATCTTTATCCGATTAACGGCTCTCTAGCGGAAAGACTCACCAAGTGAAGGTTTCCCGTATAGACACGCTCCGGATCGACGAGTTTCCAAACCTGCTGTTCCTGGAAGTCCACGCCGACGAGGGCCTTGCGGGGCTCGGGGAGACCTTCTTCGGTGCACGAGCGGTCGAAGCTTACGTCCACGAGTCGGTCGCCCCTTACCTGCTCGGCAAAGATCCACTACACATCGACAAACACGCAAAAGAACTGTACGGGTATCTCGGTTACGCAAGCAGCGGGGCCGAGACGAGGGGCAACTCGGCCGTCGACATCGCCCTCTGGGACCTGTTCGGCAAAGCCTCCGGCCAACCCCTCTACCAGCTCCTCGGAGGGGCGAGCCGGGAGAGCATCAGGACCTACAACACCTGCGCCGGCTACCGCTACGTGCGCGAGGCTCCGCGCCAGGAGGTGAGCAACTGGGGGTTGCCGGAGGAGGCCGAAGGTCCTTACGAGGACCTCGACGCATTCCTCAACCATCCGGGTGAGTTGGCCGAGAGCCTGCTCTCCGAGGGCATAACTGGGATGAAGATCTGGCCATTCGACCCCTACGCCGAGGCGAGCGGCGGCCACTACATCTCCGATGAGAATCTCCGGAAGGCCCTCGAACCTTTCCGCAAGATCAGGGAGGCGGTCGGCGGGCGTATGGACATCATGGTCGAGTTCCACTCCCTGTGGGACCTGCCGACGGCGAAGAAGATAGCTCGCGCCTTGGAAGAGTTTGAGCCATTTTGGTACGAGGACCCTGTAAAGGCCGACAACCTGGATTCCCTGGCAGAGTTTGCCCGCTCGACTAGCGTGCCGGTTACCGCCAGCGAGACGCTCACCGGCCGCCACGCCTTCCGGCAGCTCATGGAGAAGCGGGCGGCGGAGGTGGTGATGCTCGACCTGAGCTGGTGCGGCGGCGTCGGCGAGGCTAAGAAGATAGCCACCATGGCTGAGGCCCACCACCTGCCCGTGGCGCCCCACGACTGCACCGGACCGGTGGTGCTTACGGCCTCGACCCATCTCTCTATCAACCAGCCTAACGCCCTGGTGCAGGAGACGGTCCGGGCCTACTACACCGGATGGTACGGAGAGCTTGTGACCGACCTACCCAAAGTCGCCGACGGCTTCGTCACCCCACCGGGAGGCGCCGGCCTCGGGACGGAGCTATTGCCGAGCCTGCGCGAGCGTCCCGACGCCCACCTTCGGAGCAGCAGCCTCTAGAAGTATGGAGCTCTCCCGTACCGGAGAGTGCGGTGGACGTGCGGGAGACGATCCCCGCACCGTGTCCTTGGTGCGGGCCACCTCGTCGCCTACTCCCGGATCAAGACGGCCCGCGCTGGAGAGCCGTCGGAGCCCAAGAGCTTCAGAGGCAGGCAGACCAGCAGGTAGTCTCCGGGTTCGACGTCTCTGAGCAGCAGCCCCTCCAGGATGACCACGTCCTCTCCGAGCAGGGTGTGGTGGGTGTGGAACTCTTCGTCCTCGAAAGGCTCGACTGACAGGTAGTCTATGCCCACCGTTTCGACGCCTATCTCGACCAGATACTCTGCCGCTTCGGCGGAGATGGCAGTATAGCTTTTGTCGAATGCTTCCTCCTGCATGAGCCCGGAGGAGTTGCGGGTCTTGAGCAGCACCCTAGTCTGGCTTGCTATCTGCGCCCCTTCGAGGTCGGCGCGGGTTACGTGGCCTTCGACTCCGGTAAGGTCCACGACCAGGCACTGCCCTACGGAACGGCCTAGGTCCAGCGCCTCCATGCTCCAACCTTCCAGGATGAAGTGGTTGCGGGCGTCCATGTGGGTGCCGGTGTGGGCGTTGATGGTCCATTCGCTGACGGTGTTGGGGTCCCCCTGACCGGTGCTGGAGAGCAGCCGGCGGCTCGGGGCTTCCGTTCCGGGCCAGTGGATCATATTCGGGCCGACGGTGGCGGTGATGTCTATTATCTCCAATACGTCTTCCTCCTGATCCAAGAGCGTTGCACGGCTGGGTTGCGTATCAGGCGCTTCTCTGGTCGGTACGGAGTCTGGCTAGCGCCTCCTCATCCCAGCTTATCCCGTTGCCCGGGGTCGAAGGAGCCACGGCGTGATCCCCCGAAATCTCGATCTCGCTCGTTGTTACGGACCCGAGTTGCGGTATGTACTCTACGTAAAGGGAGTTGGGTACGGCCGCCGCGAGGCTCACGTGCAACTCCATGAGGAAGTGGGGCGCCACCTTTACACCGAAGGCTTCGGCCAGGTGCGCCGTCTTGAGCCACGGCGTTACGCCGCCGATGCGGGCGACGTCAGCCTGGATTATACCCGCGGCGCCTGCCATCAGGTACTCGCGGAAGTGGCTCGGTGAGTAGATGCTCTCGCCAACCGCTATAGGCACGCTGGTCGAGGCCGCGAGCCTGGCGTGGCCGGTGATGTCCTCGGCCGGGAGCGGTTCCTCGAACCAGAAGACGTCGAACTCCTCGAACGACCTGGCGCGCCGCCTGGCTTCCGGATAAGTCATCGACTGGTTCGCGTCCACCAGGAGGTGTGTCTCCGGGCCGACAGCGTCCCGAACGGCGCGCAACCTCTCGACGTCTTCGTGGGCGTGGCGTTTGCCTACCTTGAGCTTTACTCCCGGCCACCCACGCTCTTTAGATTCCAGGGCTCCCGCGACCAGTTCATCGGTCGTGAGCTGCAACCAACCCCCTTCGGTGTCGTACAGCGGCACCTCCGGATTCATCCCCCCGGCGAGCATCCACAAGGGTTGCTCCGCCGCTTTGCCGCGGAGGTCCCACAGCGCGGTGTCTACCGCCGCCAGGGCGAGGCTGGTGATCGGCCCCACGGCCGTGGCGTGGGTGGCCCAGAACAGCTTGTTCCACAAGTGCTCGATCCTGCGGGCGTCTTCACCGATCAGGTGGTAGATCAGGTCCTCTCTCAATAGTTGCAGAACGGCCCGGCCCCCGGTGCCGATGGTATAGGAGTAGCCCCTGCCGGCGAGCCCCTCGTCGGTTTCGACTTCCACGAAGATCGTCTCCTGCTTGGTGAAGGCCTGTATGGCGTCGGTGCGCACCGTCTCGACCTCCAGGTCGCACAGATACGCTTCGACCCCGACTATATTCATGGCTTCCGCTCACTCCCTTTCTCGTAACCACGCTCCGGTTGTTGTCGGCCTCTGCAACCAGGATGCTTGTAGAAGAGCCTCCTCATGTCCCGGCCGTGGCGTTCTCTCCTCCGACCAGGGCCAGCGCCCGCACCGGCGAGCCCGAGCCACCCTTCACCTTCAGCGGAAACGCCATGAACAGGCAGAAGGGGGGTAACTTGTCCAGGTTCTTGAGGTTCTCCACGATGTAGACCTCGTTGCCGAGCAGGGCGTAGTGGGCCGGGTTGTCCTCCGAACCGAAGGCGTCTATGGCGAGGGTGTCGCACCCTACCAGAGAGACCTCCTTCTCGACGAGGTACCTGGCGGCGTCTCCGCCCAGGCCGGGCCAGCCCTCCAGAAAGTCCCGGCCTTCCGGCCCGGTCGCCCACTTGCGGTCCCAACCGTAACGGATGAGAACCTTGTCGTTCGGTCGGACTTCCCCGTGTTCTTCTTCCCACCGCCGGACGCGCGCGACATTCAGCAGCCCTCCCGGTTCCAGGTCCGTGGCCTGGATGGTCGCCGCCCTCCCGGAGAGCTTCTCAAGGGAGACCTCGTCTATGCCGTAGTGGGCGGGACCATCGGGGATGAAGTGGAGCGGGGCGTCCATGTGGGTGCCGGTGTGCTCGCTTATCGTGAGGCCGTAGTGACGGGCCACGTCGCCGAGTTCGTAAGACTCGTAGAGGGTCTGGCCGAAGCGGGCGTGCGTCGGCCAGGAAGGTATACCCTCTTCCAGGGTATGGGAGAGGTCCACCCAGCGGTGGCTCTGTAGTTGCTCGGCCAGGGTCTGCGGGTCCATTTCGTTCGACACCTTCCTTCGCGGCTTTTCCTAAGCCTCGCTCGGGGCGACGTTCGGCGTAGCGGCCGGCGCCGACTCTCGCATCAAGGCTATCGGTATGAGGGTGGAGAGGTACACGGCGGCCAGTAGAATGTAGTCCACGGTGAACCCGAAGGTTTGAATCACGTATCCGGCAACAAAGCCTACTATGGTTCCGGCGACACCCAGCCCGACCCCGATCATGAGCCCCATGCCGGTGGAGGCCGTGTCGGGGGCCGTATCTATCACCGCGGAGTACAGGACTGGGTACGGCGAGTTGCGGAAGACGCCCCAGAAGATCAGGATGATCCAACCAAGCGCGGCGCTGGTGATAAAGATCATCGCCAGCGTGGAGATCGTCAGCCCGACGGAGAGGATGCCCAGAGAGAACTTGCGTCCCCTGTAATCCGAGACTGTGCCCCAGACTATCTGGCCGATCCAACCCGTAATCCCCGAGGCTCCCGATACCACAGAGGCCGCTGCGAGCGAGAGGCCGGCTTTCTGGGTCAACTGTAGCGTCAGGAAGGAGAGGATGCCGACCTCGGCGAACAGGAAGAGGAAGTTCATCAGGATCGCCAGCCTGATGTTGCGGTACGAGAGCGCCGTCCGGATCTCACCGAACGGGTTTTTCCAGCGCTGTCCTTCGACCTGCTCCACGGTCACGGAAGGAGTCATGTCGCGTTCCTTTATCCAGTTGTTGACCCGCCGGAGGTTGTTATTGTTTGCAAAGACCACCTGAAGGATCAGGATCGGAACGGCGATTAGCGGTATGAACAGGAAAGCCGTCCGCCAGGTGCCCACGATCAGGATCGCGCCGATGAGCAGCGGCCCCAAAAACTGGCCGATCGGGAACCCAGTGTGATGCGTACCGACCGCGAATCCCCGATCTTCCTTCTGCCACCACTCGCCGACCATCGCCACGTTGACCGGCTCCATCGAGCCGGTGCCGAGTCCCATGAAGACCCGCAGGGCCTGAAGCTGGAACAGGGACCGCGAGAGCGCCGTCGCAACGGCCCCGATCACGGCGACGAGCACAGCTACGCCCCACATCCATGCCCGGCGGGGGCCACGGCCCAGGCTGTCTCCCATGGCCCCCAGGAAGATGCCGCCGAGGGCGATGCCCGCGAAGCTCAAAGAGACGAGAAGGCCGCCCTGGCTGGTGCTCAGGTTAAATTCCTTGAGGATCGCCGGCAGCACGGTGGGAAGTATCACGCGGTCTATGGAGGTGATCAGGATAGCCCCCGTGGTGATCCCGAGCATCCACCACGAGACGGGATGCCCTCTCGGGACGTACCGCCTGAACCCCGCCCTCGGTTCGCTCGCCATCGTCTCCCCCTTCACGAGTTTTGTTGGGCGTATGATACACAGCCGGACGCCACGCGCAACCGCCCGCGAACCACGCCCGTCCGGCTCGAACCTGGGAGGCTCTCTATCTCCCCCGCGAGGGCCGCCGGAACCGGCCCGACGGTCTCCGAAGCCCGATTATCCAACGTGAGCGTAGGGGCTGAGAGTCAACCTGATCTCTTGCGCTTAGGGAACGATGTGGCGCAGATACGCCCGTGAGATAAAGCTTAAGATGAACCCCGGGCGTGTCTCAAGAGCCTCTTCAGGAGGCCTTTTCTCTTGAGACGTTCCAGTTCGAGTGTGCTTTCTTTAAGTTCTTTTTCGAGGCGGGACATTTGCTCGATGCGCTCCATGAGCATCAACCTTTCCTCGGCCGCCGCCCGTAGTTCCAGAACTTCCTCCGTCAGCCGCCGCCGCTCGCCGGTTGACTCTTTCAGCTCGCTCAGGAGCCGCATGTTGGAAGCCCTTATTTCTTCGATCCTACCGGACAGGCTTCCGACTTCCTCGCGGGCGCGGGCCAACTCCAGGGAGAGGGCCGCCGCACCGGCCCGCTCCCGGACTACCTCAAGCGAGATCCGTCCGTCCGGGCCGGCCAGCCCGCTTACTTCTTCCTCCGGGACCCCGAGAAACCTCGCCGCTTCCCCCGGTGAGATGGACTCGGCGGGCATGGGGTCAGGCCTCCACGCGACCGGCGCCGGGCGAGGGTTCGGGGTCATGCCCAGACTCCTTGATGGCGCCTTCGATCTTCTCCAGCTCGTCGCCACCGCCCTCGTAGGAGACCGCGACCATCTTCCGCTCCGCGTCCACGTTTACGGTGTTCACGAAACCCAGGCGCGTGAGCATCAGCTCCAGGCGTTCGGCGTCTTCGGCATCTTTCAAGTCCCTTACCATCAGCGTTACGTCCGGCATCGTTCTCCTTATCTGTATAGCTCTAGCGATCCTCCGGTTGCTCGCGGGGCCGCACCCTCAGGGTAATCTCTCTGCCGCTCCGCAGCACGCGCAGCGTGAAATCTTTGCCGATAGCGGACTCGTCGAGCAGGTTCAGGAGGTCCGAGTTGGACCGGACAGCGTCGTCTCCGAAGCCCAAGATCACATCCCCCGTCCTGAGATCAGCCCGCTCGGCCGGGCTGTTCGGGGCAACGTTCCTTATCCCCGCCCCGCCGCCGAAACCGTCCTGGGCCGGCCGGCTCTCCACGACGACCCCGAGGTATGCCCGACGCACCCGGCCCTCGGTGACCAGGGCGAAGACCACCCGGCGGAAAGCATTCGAGACCGGCACGGCGAAGCCTATACCCTGGGCGCCACCTATGATGGCGGTATTTATGCCGATGACCCGTCCGGCGGCGTCCGCCAGCGGACCGCCCGAGTTGCCGGGGTTGATCGCCGCGTCCGTCTGGATGACGTCCTCGATCAGGCGCCCGTCCTGACTCCTTATGGAGCGTCCGAGCGCGCTGACCACCCCGGCCGTCACGCTCCGCTGAAAACCTAAAGGATTGCCGATGGCGACCACGAGCTGCCCGACGACCAGGTCCTGGGCCTCCCCGAGCGTGGCGACCGCCGCCCCGTTCTCCGGCTCGAAGCGCAGCACCCCGAGGTCGCTCGACGGGTCGTCGCCGAGTACCTCCGCCGGGACCGAGGAGCCGTCGGAGAGCGTAACCTGGAGAATCTCGGATCTGCTCCTTCTCCGGCCTCGGGCGTTCAAGAGACCGCGCACCACGTGGCTGTTGGTGACCGCCGTGGCGGAATTGCCGCTCGCGCCAAGGATCACCCCGCTCCCGCCGCCCTGTCCCGAAAGCGTACCGACCTGGACCACGGCCGGCTCCATTTTCTCCGTTACGCCCCGAACGACCCGCGAGTAGGCGTCGAGTGGGTTCGGCTCCAGCCTGGAGCTTGCCGAGAGGTTCTCGAAGATCTCCATAGTCCGCTATTTTTACCGCACTCCGGAGATGATGACACCAGGCTAAACGGCCAGGTTGCAAACAGAGCCGGGAATCTCCCTGCCGAAGCGCTTCCGGCCACAAAGACCAAGAGTTTCTTCTCCGACCTGTTCTACCGACGCTCCGAAAAGGACCTCGTCTCGGACTTGAACAAACTCGGACGGATAGAAGGAGTAGGCTACCGGAACGACGAGCTGCGATAGTCTTCCGGCCTCCAAGTCAATATAATCCGCGTCATGAGGAGGTCTTTCCACGACGTGCGTCTCTCGGCGGCCGTGTTGGCGGCACGGATGGCGCAGTTGGCGAGCAGGACCTTGAAGACGGGCGGTGGCTCGACGGTTCCAGGCGTGATCGCGCGTCGGGTTGACCCGAAGGCCCTCGGTAAGCTCTCGCGGAGGCTCCCTCTCGGTTCGGTGGCGATCACCGGTACCAACGGTAAGACGACCACGACCCGGATGGTCTCCAAAATCCTGCAGACCGCGAAAGTCCGGGCGATCAACAACTCGACGGGCGCGAACCTCATAACCGGCGTAACCGCCGCCCTAATCTCTGACTCCGACCTGGCGGGGAAACCGGCCTCGGAGATCGGGTTATTCGAGATAGACGAGGCGAGCGTGCCGAAGGTCGCAGCAGAAGCTGACCTGAAACTCCTCGCCGTCCTGAACCTGTTCCGGGACCAGCTAGACCGTTACGGGGAGCTCGCCTATACCGGCAAGGTTATCACCTCCGCCTTCTCGGACCTTCCGCCCGATGGAACGGTGCTCCTGAACGCCGACGACCCGCTCGTCGCGAGCCTCGGCCGCTCGGCCGGAAACCCGGTCTATTATGGGGTGGACGAGCCCACCCTCGATACCGGCCGCCTGCAACACGTCGCCGACTCCAAGGACTGCCCGATCTGCGGAACGCCCCTCGAATACACGGCCGTCTACATGGGGCACGTCGGCGTCTACGACTGCCCGAACTGCCCCTTCTCGCGTCCGGAGCCTCACTACCGGGCGACGAACGTCCGGCTCGACGGGGCGCGGGGGGCGAAGTTTACGCTCTCCACGCCGGTTGGGGAGCGCGAGATTCGGGTGGAGCTTCCGGGTCTCTACAACGTGTACAACGCGCTGGCGGCCGCCGCGGTTGCCGGAGAAGCCGGGATAGGGTTGGAGGAGATCGCGCAGGGGATCTCGGCTTTCGGCGGGGCGTTCGGCCGGGTCGAGAGGGTACAGGCCGGGGACAAGGAGGCTTTCCTGCTCCTGATCAAAAACCCCGTGGGATTCAACGAGATCTTGCGCACCTTCGTCACCGGAGAAGAAGCCGCCAACGTACTCATAGCCATAAACGACAACGACGCCGACGGCCGGGATGTCTCCTGGCTGTGGGACGTAGACTTCGAGATGCTCGCCGACGCGCGGACGCGCAACGGAGCCGGAAACGGCGGCCCGCCGTTCATGGTCAGCGGCATCCGGGCCGAGGATATGGCCGTGCGCCTCAAGTATGCCGGGCTCCCGGTCGGAGAGGTCGTCCCCAACAGGAAGGAAGCTATCCAGAAGGCGCTGGAGGCCACACCGCCGGGCGAGACGCTCTACGTGCTGCCGACCTACACGGCGATGCTGGAGATCCGTAAAACTTTAAGCGAACTCGGATACACGCACCCGTTCTGGGAGGATTAGCTTGTCAGCCGGTCGGCACGCCGTCCTCGTCGGCTCGTCAGCGACGAAGCAACGTCTTATGAGTGGAAGCGCGTTACCATCATCTGGAGGAAGCTTCGCTTTATGGACCGGGGTTCGCTTACTCGGAGGAAAACTGAAGTGCTGACCGGCTGACTAGCTGTGACGATCGAAGGGAGGAACAAAACGAAACTGACGATACATCACCTCTACGCGGACATGATGAACCTTTACGGCGACCGGGGGAACGTCATCTCCATAAAGAAACGCTGCGAGTGGCGCGGCATCGGTGTCGAGGTCGTGGATGTGGGGCTCGGGGAAGGCGTTCAGCCTACGGGGTGCGACCTTTTCCTCTTCGGTGGCGGGCAGGATCGGGAGCAGGCGTTGCTCGCGGAAGACCTCTCCGGGTCGAAGGGCGCGGACCTGCGGGCTATAGTCGAGGATGGGGGCGTGGTCCTGGGGGTGTGTGGCGGCTACCAGCTCATGGGCCACTATTACGAGACGCCGGAGGGTGAGAAGCTGCCGGGGATAGGTGTTTTCGATCTTCACACCGAGCCGCGAAAACCGGAGGAGGAGCGTTTGATCGGCAACGTCCTGGTCCGCGTTCGCGCCCCTGCTTCGCCAGGTGGAGAGCGGCGGGAGATCGTGGGCTTCGAGAACCATGGCGGCCGCACGTACCTCGGGAGTGTCGAGCCTCTGGGCGAGGTCGTCGCCGGCTACGGCAACAACGGCAGGGATGGCACCGAGGGCGCGCGGCGCAACAACGCCTACGGCACCTACCTCCACGGCTCGCTACTCCCCAAAAACCCCTGGCTAACCGACCAGATCATCCTGAACGCCGTCCGTCAAACGAACGATGATTTCGAGTTGGAACCACTCGATGACACCGCCGAGCAATCGGCTTTCGCGGCGGTCTCGGGCCGAATCCGTGGGCGAAACCGGATGGGCTAGAGTTCTGGTTAAAGTTCCACGCCGTTTCTGCCGATAATCGTGGGACGAGAGATCTTATTTGGAGCGGAGGGTTGGATGGTGAGGATATGGGGCGTTCTGTTGGTCGGGGTCTTCATGGCCGTGGGCATCCTAACACTCGCTCCCCAGGCCGAGGGCGCAAGCACCTTGAAGGTTTGCGGCTCGGGGTACGGACACGGGGTCGGGCTCTCCCAGTATGGGGCCTATGGAAGGGCGAAAGCCGGACAGGGATATGCCCGTATCCTCAAGACCTACTACCGTGGCGTCTCCCTGAACCAATACTCTAGCAATCCCTACGTCCGTGTGCTGCTCGGCCAAAAGAGCCTCGATGGTAGCCACTACGTCACCGTCCGCTCTGGTAGCAAGGCCCGGCTGAGAAATCTCAAGACAGGCGGCACCGTCGCGCTCGGTCCGGCGAATTACCGGGTCCGATACCTCTCCGGCAGGAGGCTCTACCAGATCACAAACGTGTCCACCGGGAGGCCGGTCGGCAGCTACACGGGTCCGGTTCGCTTCGAGCGCGTTTCGGGGAGCCTCCTGGCTTACGGCGGCAAGGGATACCGGGGCATGCTTCTGGCGAGGGCTTCCGGATCCAACCTGTACCTCGTGAACCAGCTACGCCTGGAGAGCTACGTCAGGGGCGTGGTGCCGAACGAGATGCCTTCCTCGTGGGCGCCGGAGGCTCTCAAGAGCCAGGCCGTCGCCGCCCGCTCCTACGCCCGCGCGACGAAGCGCGGTGGGGTCTTCGATTTCTACGCGGATACCAGGGACCAGGTCTACGGCGGGGCTTCCTCTGAGACCCGCGCGACCAATCGGGCGGTCGGCGCCACCGCCCGCATAGCCGCTGTGTATGGGGGGAAGGTGATCAAAGCCTTCTTCTACTCCTCAAACGGCGGCTACAGCGAGGACTCAGCCTACGTCTTCGGCTCATCGCCGTACCTGAAAGCCGTCCGCGACGTGGACTCAGCGGGCAGGAGCTTCGAAGCGCGGGTGGTATCACCCTGGACGCGCTGGTCCGGAACGCTCAACCTGTATGGCTCCTCCAAGCTCGGCGTCGGCCGCATAAGAGGCGTGCGCGTCCTCCAACGCTCACCATCCGGGCGGGCGACGAAGGTCCGGGTGGCGGGGACCCAGGGCACGAAGACTATCTACGGCGAGTACAACGTCCGCTATGACCTGCAGAGCAACGGCCTCCGGCGCGCCGATGGGTCACGCTACCCCGCCGGAGACCTCCCGAGCGCCCGCGTCCGGTTCGGCTCAGCCTGCGGCTAACCTCGGCGGGCGCGTTCGGGTAGCGCTGGGTGCGCCAGCCTGGGACGGTCTCCGAAGTCCGGTCTCTCCGGCGGCCGCTCGTCCATGAGCCGCAGGGCTTCCGAGATGGCCCGTTGTAGCTGTGGGTCTTTGCCGGAAGCGTGTTCCTGGGGCTCTATCTCTACTTCTATCGTCGGCTCGGTACCGTAGTTCTCGACTCCCCATTCCGCGTCGTTGAACCAGAAGGAATATTCCGGTTGGGTGGTGACGCTGTTGTCGAGGAGCGGTCCTTCCGGCTCGATGCCGATCACGCCGCCCCAGGTGCGCTTGCCGATAAGAGGACCGAGGCCGAGCATCTTGTAAGCGTGGCTGAAGATGTCCCCGTCGGAGCCGGCCAACTCGTTGGTGAGCGCCACCAGCGGCCCACCTACGGAGAGCTTCGGGTACGGCTCGGGTTGGCCCCAGCGTTGGATATCGTAGCCCAGCCGCTTCTGGGCGAGCTCTTTGAGAAGAAGTTCGGATACGTGGCCGCCGCCGTTGAAACGCACGTCCACTATCAGGCCGTCGCGCTCCACCTCTAGCAGGTAGCCCCGGTAGAACTCGGCGTAGCCTTGCGGACCCATGTCCGGGATGTGGAGGTAGCCGACCTTTCCGTCCGTTGCCTCGCGGACGCGGCGTCGGTTCGCCTCGACCCACTCTCTGTATCGTGCAGGCTTTTCGTCGCGCAAGGTCTTTACCGTGATCGTCCGGGCCGCGCTGTCCGATGAGGCGAGGGTAAGTTGTACCTCGGCACCTGCCTGGTTGACGAGCAGGGACTGGGGAGAGACTTCACGGGTGACCTGGCGGCCACCCACCGCGAGGATCCGGTCTCCCGGCTCGACGTTCAGGCCGGGGCGGGTCAAGGGAGAGCTACTTTTCTCATCCCAGGCGTCACCCTGGATGATGTGTGAGATCTCATAGCCATCGGTCTCGGCATCGTAGTTCAGGTCCGCCCCCAGAAAACCCTGATGGTAACGGGGTTCCGGCCGGTAGTCGCCCCCGAGCTCGTAGGCGTGAGAGGTACCCAACTCCCCCTGCATCTCCCACAAGAGATCGGAGAAATCGGAACGCGTGGCGATGCGATCCAGGAGGGGCAGGTAGCGTTCGTAGACGCCTTGCCAGTCCACGCCGGACATATCTTCCGTCCAGAAGTTATCTCGCTGCCGCCTCCACGCCTCACGATACATCTGGCGCCACTCCTCGTGCGGCGTTACAGAGACCTTGACACGTCCCAGGTCCAGCCACCCACTCTTTCGGCCGGGCTTCTCTTCTTTGTTTTCGGGTTTCTCGGGCTTCTCGCCTGCCTTGAGGACGCGTAGGCGGTTGCCGGATCGGTAGATGAGGGTTTCGGCGTTTT
>JBBPZT010000032.1:0-5336 GCA_038198625.1 Rubrobacterales bacterium | reverse complement strand
TCGGGGGACTCGCCGGTGACCCTGCCTTCACCCACACCCGTTTCCACAACGCCTGACCCAACGACGCCAACCGCTCCTTCGCCGGACCCTGGTTCCGTACCATCAACAGCCCCGACTCCCGTACCATCAACAGCCCCGACTCCCGCACCATCAACAGACCCGACTCCCGCACCATCAACAGACCCGACTCCCGCACCGGCGGTGGATCCAACCCCGGTGGTCCTTACTCCTGATCCTGTGGCGCAGCCCACCCCGGTGGTCCTTACTCCTGATCCTGTGGCGCAGCCCACGCCGGACCCTACAATACCTATCCTTGAGCCGTCACCCGTTGGAGATGGGACTATCGCGCCGGACCCCGCCATATCGGACCCTGTCGTATCGGACTCCCCATCGGGGCCTGCGCCGGTCTCTGCGCCCGATCTCTCCGCCGCTCCTACCCCGGTGACAGGGTCTGACCCTGCGGCGCCGCTTCCTTCCCCGGACCAAAACCTCGTATCCGAACCAGCGGTTACTACTAGTACGCAGCCTCCACCGGCGCCTCTCGATGCGGGTTCAGGGCCGACGAGCGCTCCTGTAGCTACTTCGGATTCCGTACCAGCGTCCGGTTCCGAGGCTCCTCTATACGCATCAACGATACAGCCGGCCTCTGCGGCGCAACCTACACCTGTCCTGGCTACGCCTGCTCAAAGCTCGGTGGGATCCCTCCCGCGGATGCAGCCTAAAGTCCAAGAGACCGGTCAGGGTTCTCTCTTCCGCCCAGCACTTCGCGTAGCCGACCCCGAACCAGCGATAAAGACGACGTTGCGCCCAACTGCCGACAATGCAGCGGGAGATTCGTCTCGGGGTCTACCACGGCCGGCGTACGGAACAGCCGATCGTAAAGAGGGCATTGGTCTCGCGGGCGAACCAGATATCCAGGTTGCAGCAAGACGGGTTCCGGAAGCAGCATGGCTTCTGCAGCGTGTCTTGGCACCCGACACCGCCCATAAGCAGTCCGTACAGAAGGCAAATTACTCTTCTAATAGCGTAAAGGCATCCCTGTCGTCTGGGCGAGGTGGTGGAACGGGCGGAGGTGTGAATAGTCCGATACCAGCCCAGCAAGCGCCGCTACCCGCGCCCGCCGGTCCTTCTGGAGGCGGCGGCACGTCTTTGAGTGGATCCAGCTCTTCCGGAAATTTCGGCTGGCACCACATGAAGGGAGTGCTCGCCGAATGCTCCCCAGGCATCCGCAAGGGTGGAGGGTACTCCTTTACTTCTTACGAGCTTATCGCTCCGAGCATGTCTCTCGGACAGGCCTTAGAGCGTCCTGGCTGATCGTTTTCTCACGGGAGCGCTCACAGGTCTGATGCGCTCCTAATACTTCGCTCCGCCCATGTTCTGGGCGGGCGTCTTAATCCGTGTCGGAAGGGGGGCTCTGACGCGGCTGGTTTCGAGAGTCGACCATAGAAAGTGATTATCAACGATGATGACTTTAAGTAACCGTGAGCCCAGGCTTCTCGGGCTTCTCTGGATCAAATGCCCCTATCCGACGATGTCTCTTGGGTTGGAGAGCTTGCTCGGAGATGCAGCCGTTGTCTACAGAGGTCAGGAGGCTCCTCCCACAAGACCGTCGGCTGTCATCCTGCACCCGGATGGTGAGGACGTCGGCAAACAGATAAAGCTTATCAGCAAGGCCGCTCCAGAAGCCCCCACCCTGGTTTTTGGGTTGTCGGCGGACCTGAAGCTGGCACGGCTCGCCATCAGGTCCGGGGCCCGGGGTTTTATCCACGCAGAGATGCAGCCCCGGCAGATCATCAAGGCCATCTCGCTGGCCCTAAACGGTGAGGTGGTCGTTCCTCGTGAGTTTCTACAAGAACTGGTGTCCGGAGGAAAACCAAGGGATCTTTCCGCGCTCAGGCCCCGCCAGCGGGAGATACTCGACTTGCTGGCCGAAGGCATGACCAACTCCGAGATAGCCGGACGTCTCTACCTCTCGGAGTCGACCGTCAAGCAGCATCTGCGGAGGGCTTACAAGACTCTCGAAGTCAAAAACAGGGCCGAGGCAACCCGGTTGATCCACAACCAAGCATAGAGTCCCGGGAGGCGTTGTGAATGCAGCGAATATTCCATTAATGCGCGGTGCCCGGCGGGCAACGAGAAAGCCGCCTGATGAGACAAAGGCGGCCTTCTCGTGCTCTTCGCTTTCTTCCGAAAGTTTCTAGAAGATTCTCTTGTATCCCACGACGTAGCTGTAGGGGATCTGCTCGTAACGCACCACGGTACCGGGATAGTCGGCGCTTATCATCCCGCCGTCCCCGGTGGCTATCGCGACGTGACCGATGCCGTACCCGGTAAAGTCACTGAAGACCAGGTCTCCCGCCTGAGGGCGCGACACCCAATAACCATACGCCGACTGACCGGCCGCGCTGTGCGGCAAGCTAACACCCATCGCCGCGTACGCCGACATCGTCAACCCCGAACAGTCCACACCCGAGTACGAAGCCCCTCCATACACGTACGGGACCCCAATATAACTCTCGGCTTGGGACACTACGCCGTTCCCCGATGTAGTCTGGCTGTGCGCCGGCGGCGCGAACAACGTCATGGACGCCAGCGCCAACCCGAGCACCGCGACCACCATCGAAAATCTCAACCTCATGCTTGCAGACAAAACTACTGAGTCTCCTCTCTACTAGCCTGCAGCTCCAAGGGGCTTCAAACACTAGCGAGAAGACCCCCTCCTCATCAGTGCAAAATCGTAACTTCTCCGTATTGTAAAAGCAACAGAACAGAAATATCAATGTAAGGACTAAAAGACTCTAAACCCTGTATGAATAAGGAAAACCCGTTGCGTACGGGGGTCCGTTTTAAATATTTCTCAATATTAGAGAGTGGAGAGAGGGTTCTACGGGTTCATGGTTAGTGGGGTAGACTGGCGGCGTATGGAGGATCTCAGCTTGCGGATCGAGGAAGAGAGGCGCCGGGTCGAGGGTGAGTACCGGAGGGTCTTGAAGAATTCAGTTGCCTTCGAGAAGAGGATCCGGAACCGTTGGCGGGAGAAGTGCCGGGAGAAGAACCGCCGGATCTCCGAGCTGGGGGCTCGTGTCTCCGAGTTGGAGAGACGACTGGAGCAGGCAAAAGACCTGTAAATGAGCTTATTGTAGATAGGAGTCCGTGATAGACCGCGAGACGAAAGAGCGAAAGATGGTTGCTTTGATGTTGAACGACCTCGGCATCGCCGACCTGGAAGAAACAGAGGCCGTAAAGATGAACGAGGAGGTGCGCGGTCTCTCCGATGAAGAGTTGGATAAGACGCTCGCCACCCGGCTCGACTTGCCTTACCCGGTCGACGAGGAAGTTTTGGATCACGCTCTGAGACGTGTGGAGGAGCCTGACAGGCTCTCGGAGAGTGGGCCTGGGGGTTTCACCGGCGCCCCGGACCACAGCCACGAGGGACGCCCCGAAGAGCGTGAGTCGTAGCTGGGGCGAAGCTGGGGCGAAGCCGGGCTAGAGGCCCTGGCGGTCCGGCTGGGTGGCGGGCGCCGCTATCTCGGACTTCAGGGCGTCTACTTCGCCGTTTAGTTCGGACAGTGAGGAGCGTGCCTCGGACATGCGGGCGTGTTCCGTGCGGACGAAGCGGGTGTAGGGAGCTATGGCCTCGCGCATCCGCTCAACGGAGCGGCCGAGTTCCGTGTCGAACTGACGGCCCGTTACCTCGGTGAGCTTCTCGCGCAGGGCGTCCGTGTTTTCGCGGAACTCTTCCTTCGCCTTGCGCCGCCGGTAAGGGATGACGAAGAAGCCGAGGCCCGCGAGCAGGAGTGCCGTAAGCGTCATCGTGATGTCGATCGCCGAAGCCATGGCAACCGTCGCGACGATAGCTCCCATCCCCAAAGCGCCGACCTCGGCGGCGACCGTCTGGGCGACGGCGCCTTGAAGGGAGAGGGCGATGTTCTCAGACTCTCGTTCCCGGTCGTAGCGCTGGACGACGTTGGCGGCGTTCTTGCCGACTGAGTTCAAGACCTGGGTGCGGTTGTACTCGAAGTTGTCGCCGACCTCCCCGATCAGGTGCTCGTCGTACTTCTTCTGGCGGCGGCGGTTGACGTACTCGACGATCGCCCGCCACTGCTTTAAGTTCCGGTCCACCATCCAGTCGACAAGCTCTCCGACCCGCTCATCTATGAGGCTCTCCGTGTCGGCGACGACCTCGCGCTGGAAGCGCTGCTGTACCTTCTCGCGCCGGGTCAGTTCTACGACGTTGGTGATCCTGATGTTCTTCTCGAACCACTCGTCGCCCCGCTCGTTCAGCGCGTGGATGAGGTTCTCTATCTCCGCCATCCGCGCGTCGAAGTCTCGACGCATGTCCTGCTGGAAGACCTCCAACTGTGACTCGACGTTCTCCGAAGTCTTGAAGTCGTCTTCGAGGAGGTCCATCCGCTCCTCGACCGCCGAGCCGTAGCGCCTGCCGAGCTCCTCGACCACGCCGAGGGGGCTCTCCAGCTTGATCCTCACCCTTCCTTCTTCGTCCAACAGATCCGAGATGTAGCCTTCCAGCTCCCCGAAACCGCTCGCTTTCATCAGGGCGTCGCGCTCCATCTCGCTCCCCGCGGCCTTCGCCCGCTGGGCCAGGAGCGAGGAGACGAAGAAGATTGGAGGCGTCAGGCCGAGCATCGAGCGGATTCCCTCTTCTATAAAAGAGCGGACCCGGTTCGTGTTCTCCTCGTTGCGAAGGAGGTCGACCTTGTTGACGACCAGCAGTATCTTCTTCCCCCAGTCCCGGATGAGCTCCAGGTAACCGCGCTCGCTCTCGGTCAACGGGCGCTCGGCGGAGGTGACGAACAACACCAGGTCGCTGCGCGGCACGAAGCCGCGCGAAAGCTCCTCGTGGTGGCGGATAATGGCGTTGGTGCCCGGCGTGTCGACTATTGAGATCTCCCGCAGGAACTCATTCGGGTGGCCTATCTCCAGGATGCCCTCCCGCCGCTCGCGCTCCACCGGCTCGTCACTATGACGCAACACGGTGATGCGATCCGTCGTGGGCGTGACGCCCTCGGTCGCGATCTCCGCCCCGAGCAGCGCGTTTATAAACGCCGACTTGCCGGAGTTGAACTCACCCACGATGACCAGCAGGAAGAGCTCCTCGACATCCGAGAGAGCTTGCCTGACCAGCTCCACGTCTTCTGAAGGCGCGCCAAAATCGACCAGGAACTCCTCTAAATCTTTCAAGAGATTCCGCTCCCAGTCGAGCAGGTCTTCCTGACGCTTGCCGAGAATCTGCACCGCAACACCTCCGTTCCCGGTGAATTATACCGTCCGGCGGAGGTGGCCGTTTCCGTACAGCTCCTTGCGGGTAAGGAAAT
>JBBPZT010000031.1:0-12706 GCA_038198625.1 Rubrobacterales bacterium | reverse complement strand
AGTTTGGTCGCGGCGCCGTTGGAGGTGTTGAGCAGGAAATTCCTCGGGGCTTCCCTGCACGCCTCCTCCGAGATCGCGTCACAGGTGTGGCCCTCCGGGTCCTCGTCGGTCACCCATTCATAAAGACGCTCGGGGAGCGCCGGTTCCTTTACAGTCAACTCATACCTTCTCCATGCTCGCGCCGTTCTCTCCGGCTAGGGCCACTTCTCCATACTTTCGACGCGTGTCGCTCGACCTGACCGGCTTCTGGAAAGGCTGGATCCTCCCCACCATGTGGCCAACGTTACTCTGGCTTTACGAACACTTCGTAAGAACAGGTTGCCGTACGGTAAAGGTTCCGTTAATTATTTCGTGGTGAGATTAGCTCCCTCGGCCCCTCGGCATACAAGGTTGCTCCATGTCATTGATGCCAACCGCTGGATGAGGGAGACCGACGGTATCTTCCCGTCGCGTTCGTTTGATTCTAGAGTAAATAGTTTGGCAAAAGGTGCACGTGGGGTCGTAAAATGCTGGCAAAGGGGTAAAACATCGGGCATAGATGCGAGAATATGATCTGGAAAAGGAGACTTCCACGGTTGATCGCACGGAAGATCGTTGGTACGCTGGGCTGACATGCGGCGCCCCGCTAGCCGTGCTCCTCGCGGCGGCGTTGTTCATCGGCTACGAGTTGATCCCGGTCCTGGAACTCGTGGCGATATCCGCCTTGATCGCCCTGGTTCTCAGAACGGCCGTAAACTTCTTGGGAAGTCTGGGACTCAAGCCCTGGTTTTCGAGTATCGTGCTGTTGTTGATCCTGGGTGCGCTCCTCGCTTTCCTATGGTTTTTCATGGTGCCGCGCGTGATACAAGAGCTTTACGCCCTCGTAAACTCGAACACGTCAGGGTCCTTGAACTCGCTAACCAGATGGTCCCAGCAGTTGCACGACAGAACGGGCTTCTTTCCCAACGTTGCCAGCCTCTCTAATAGACTCAGAGGCTTCCTCGATCAGGAGCTTCAGTCGTTGCCCGGGCTGGCGATAGCGCTAGGAGGGATAGCGGTGGACACGGTGGCCGTGTTATTCCTGTCTATCTATTTCTCGATAAGCCCCGGTTCGTTGATCAACGGCGGTTTGCGGTTCGTGCGGCCGGAGAATCGGGACGAGTTCAAGACGGTGATCGAGAGCCTCAAAGTCAGGCTCCGCGGTTGGATCCTCGGTACGGTGGTCGCTATGATCGTCGTCGGCACGGGCGTCGGACTCGGGCTCTGGGCTATAGGTGTTCCCCTGCCCTTTATCTTCGGCATACTGGCCGGCCTTCTGGAGCTCATCCCTTATGTCGGCCAGGTTGTCGCCGCGTTCCTGCCGGTACTGGTGGCGCTGACCATCTCTCCGGTCAAGGCCCTGCTGGTCGTGGTGCTTTTCCTGATCGTGGATCAACTCGATGGACAGGTCATACAGCCTCTAGTCATGGGCCATCAGGTTCGCCTGCATCCGGCGGTTGTGCTTGTCTCCTTCCTGGCTCTGGGCAGCCTGCTCGGGCTCGCCGGGGTGGTACTGGCGGTTCCGGCGGCGGCGTTCGTGGCGGTACTTTTGGAAGAGACCGTCCTGAAGTACAAGAACTCTCTGGAGAAAAAAGAAGCGGACGAGCAGAGATCCAAGGAGGAGCCACTGCCCGCCAGTAGCGGTACCCACACCTGATAAGTTCTTACGAGATACCTTCTCCGAAGGCTCGGGATACCTCGAACGGGTCCGTGGCGACTACCGAGGCTGCATACAGTTCCATCGCGCCCATGTCCGAGGTCCGGTTGGAAGGGTCTCCCCGGTCGACCAGGTGCACGACTACCGGGAAACCGGACCAATCTTCCTCTGCGCCGGTCGGTGGCGGGAAGTAGAAAGCGACGTTGAACGTGCTGGAGCCGAGCCTCTCGACGTAACCTTTCAGGGCTCCGGCGACCGTCCGGCGCAGGGCCTCGTCTCCGAGGTCGGAACCCAGGATCACGACTTCCTTCTCCTTGACCGGGGTGAGGCTGGCGAAGGCCCGGACGCCTTCCGGGGTGGGTATGCCGAGACCCAGAGCGTCGTGGACGCCGTAGAGGTCGTCGAAGTAGTTAGATCCGTACTCTTCCTTGTAAGATGCCGCCGCCCGGCGCAGGCGCTCGACCTTCGGGTAGTGCATCCCACGCGTCGCCGTGACCTGGGCGTGACCGTGGATTATTGAGCCGCCCGCCCGCCAGAGGCAGTTCCACATCAGGAAGAGGTAGCGGGCTTCCGGATCCGCCTCCTGAGCTTTACGACCCCATTCGAGCCCGACGGAGATGTAGTCCGAGACCTTCTCCGGGGTGAAGTGGAGGGGGTTATGGTCGTCGAAGACGACGATGCCGTGGAAGCCGTCGTACTTGGCGATGTTCGAAGCGGTGACCGAATGCTCGCCCCGGACGCGCCCGAAAGTATCGGCGGGCGTGCCCTGCTCTGGGTTGCAGAACGGGTCGCCTTTTGTTCTCTCTATCTCACCTTCCAGGTTCGTATCCACGCCGGTATCCAGCGGGCGGGAGGCGCGCAGGCCGTTGAAGAGGGTACCTTCGAGCGTCACCCGGTTCGTGACCTTCACTATCCGCTGCTCGCGCACGGCCTCGACGGAGCCGAACGATCTCTCGATCCAGGATTCCATGCTCTCCGGTGGATCCAGGCTTCCGATCGTGGCGACTATGTCGAAGATGCGGCGGGCAGTCTTCCGCTCTACGGCCGGTAGCGCGTCCATCATGGCGGGGAGGTTGGTTATGTTGCGCCCGGGTGGCACCTCAGACCTCTTGGGTGGTCGTGGACTGGACGCGAGCGTAGATCTCCCGCCGGTCGATCATGCGCTCGACGTGGCCCATAACGCGGAGCTTGAGGGCGGCCACCTCGTGGGCGAACCGGATGGTCTCCGGCCAGTCCTTGCCGTCGAGCCGGGCGACGAGCAGCGCCGACCAGAAGGCGTCACCGCCGCCGGTCACGTTCTCGACTTCCACGTCGTGCAGGGGTCCTACCCGCTCCACTTTCGAGCCGTCCGAGACCGTAACCTGCCGTTCGCCGCTCCGGGTCACGACGACCACGTCCGCGCCAAGGTTATGGAACTCTTCCAGGCAGGCTTCTTCGAGAGCTTCGTCCTCCAGGTTCGGGTCGAAGAGCCGCCGGGCATCTTCGAGGGAAGGCTTGACGATGGTGACGTTAGGCAGGATCTGGGCGATAACCTCCCACGCCTCGTCCCTGTCGGGCCACACCCTCGGGTCGTAGTTCGGGTCGAGCGAGACGAGCTTGCTGTACTTGTTGGCGAGCCGCAGGGCCCTACGTACGGCCGAGCGCTGGGGCTCGCGAGAGAGGGCGAAAGCGGAAGTGTGGACGGCTTTGGACCGTTCGATCAACTCCTCCGGCACGTCTTTCGGGTCCAGCAGCGCGTCGGCCCCCCGGTTGACCTGGAAGTCGGGTACGCCGATGGCCTGGGTGACGAAGGCGCCGGTGCTCGAGATGGCATCCGTGTGGCGCAACGCCTCCGTGCCGACGCCGTGGCGCTGGAGTTGCTCTTCCAGGAACTCGCCAAAGTACTCCTCACCGACTTTCGAGAGGATCACCGAACGGGCGCCGAGCTTCGCAACGTACACCGCGACGTTCGCCGGTTCGCCTCCCAGGTAGCGGTTGAACTGGCGCGCCGTCCTGAGCGACCGGACCCTCTCGTGGGAGATGAAATCGACCAGCGTCTCCCCGACCGCCAGCACCTCGAACCTGAAGTACAACTCGTCCAATTCCTCGGGGGTGAAGTCGCTGTTGGGACCGGGATCCAGGAAGTATCGGGGGATAGGTAACCTTCCGGAGCCGGCGTCTGAAACAGTCGCCGGGCTGGCGGAGCCGTTGGCCGAATCTTCTTCGGCGCGGTGGTCGGAGGTGCCGGCCGAGGCCCTGGTCTCGCGCTCTATCTCGTCTACCACCCGTCCGCTGCCGGAGATCGCCGCCAGGTATCCTTCGGCGGTCCGCTCCCAGGTGTACCGGGAGAGGACCCGCTCGTAGCCCGCTTCCGAGTAACGTTGCCAGCGTTTCCGGTTGCCGACGAGAGAGAAGAGCCCCGCGCCCACCTCGGTCCTGTCGTTCGGGTCGACCAGGATACCGTACTCTCCTTCACTACTCCTCAGGCTCTCGCTCGGCCCGCCGAACTTGGTGACGACCGCCGGGAGCCCGGCCGCTATCGCCTCCAGCGGCGCGAGGCCGAACGGCTCGTACTGGGCCGTGAGCGCGAAAACCGAGCGTAGCCCCGCGAAGTACCGGTAGCCCGCCGCCAGAGCCCCCTGCCCGCGCAGCGCGAACATCGAGACTTCTCCGCGCAACCCTTCCCGGTCTATAGTCCGCATCAGGGCGTCGAGCACGGTCCGCTCGCCCGGACGGGCGTCCCTGTAGTCGTTCAAGGGATCTTCCAGGTCGCCGGTGACTATTACGAGGTTCGCCGCCTCCCTGAGGGATGGGCTGGCGGCGAACGCCTCGACGAGCGCCTGATGGTTCTTCTTCGGGTCCAGGCGGCTGGAGGCGACGATGCACGGTAGATCCAGACGTTCGGGGCGCAGGTCCCGCGCGAGCGCCGAGCGGACCTGTTCGTGGACCTCCTCTTCCTCTTCGTGGCGGCTGGACTTATCGAAGATGTGCATCGCGACACCCGGCGGGACCGCCGCGAAACGCGCGTCGTCGGTCGGGTCGACGGCCCCCCGGTAGGCGTTGTGGGTGTACTGGCTGTAACGCTCCTGTGAGGTGCTGGTGACGTTGACCACCGAGTGGTTCATCGAGAGCCTCTCGGCTACCAGGCGCCGCGAGAAATGATATTCCGCGTCGGCGTCGGCGATGGCGCCGCGACCGAGACCCATCTTGTCCATCTTCTGGGCGCCCAGAGAATGTGCCGTGAAGCTAAAGGGAATGCCGGTACGTTCCTCTATCACGGCCGCGCAGAGGCCGCCGTCGCCGTAGTGGGCGGTCACCACATCGGGCAAGGAGCCTTCTTCTTCGTAGAGGTCCAACAGACGTGGCACGAACTCCGTGGCGAGGTAAGGCCAGAGTTCTTCTTTGGGTAGGAAACCTTCAGGGCCGAAAGGGACGCGCAGGATGCGGACGTTCGGGTTCCCCTTATAGGCGTCTGTTGGAGAGGCGAACTCGGGCCAGTCCGGGTCGATTATTCGGCGGGTGACGATGTCTACGCGGTGTCCGAGGTTGCCCATCGCGAGGGCCAGCTGCTTAACGTAGACGAGCTGGCCGCCGAAGTCCGGGTGTGCCGTCCAGTAGGAGTCTGCGGGATCGAAATTGCCCTGCGGGTTTATGAACGCGACGTGCATTGGCTCTTCCTTTCTAATAATGTGACCTCATCCCTTCCGGTGCAGCTAGATACTGTCATTTTCTTGTCCGGTTCGCCAACTCCTCAGGCGCGGAAGTTCGGCGTGCCCGCGGGCGAAACTCGGTAGCGGGAAGGAGCGGTTTCCTCCGCTCCGGCCGGTGGAGAGTTTCTCCGCCAGGCGCAGGTATCCTTCGGCGGTTCCTTGCCAGGTATACCGTTCGCGGACGCGTTCGCGTCCACGGTCTGCGTAGATATGCCAGGTTTCCCGGTCACCGACCAGGCGTAGCAGCTTGGTGGCGATGTCCTCCAGGTCGTGGGGGTCCGCCAGCAGGCCTGCCCGCCCTTCGTCGGTAGTATCGCGGGGGCCGCCGTTCTTGGTGGCGACCACCGGCAGGCCAACGGCCATGGCCTCGATGAGGGTCATGCCGAAAGGTTCGTACTCGGCGGGTAGGCAGAATACGCCGCCGGTGTCGGCGCCCCAGCGATAGAGGGCCGCGAGGGTGGTTTGCCCCGACAGGCTGAAGGCCGAGACGCTGCCCCACAGTCTCGCTGCTTCTACCTCGGAGACGATGTTTGCGAGGACCTCCCGCTGTCCTTTGGGGGCGGAAGCAGGTTCTCTCAGCGGATCTTCGAGCCCGCGGGTGATCATGACGAGGTTTGCAGATTCTCTCAATCCGGAGGATTTGGCGAAGGCCCTCACGAGCGCCAGGTGGTTCTTCTTCGGATCCAGGCGGCTCCAGGCGATAACGGCGGGTAGGCCGCGCCGGTCCGGGTCTATGTCCCGTTCGTGCATGGACCGTATTTTGGACTTCACCTCATCTTCCCAGGGACTCCTGGCTTCGGGTGAGAAGATATCCAGGTTGACGCCCGGCGGTATCGTGACGAAGCGGACGTCCTTCTCGGGGTCGGCGAGGTCTCTGTAGGCCGGATGAGCATACTGCTCGTAGCGCTCGGTGACACTGCTGGTGACGATGGCCGACGATCGGGCGATCGCCGTCTGCTCGGCGTGGATCCGGGCCCCAAAACTATAGTCCTCGTCGACTTCTGAAAGCGTATCGTAGTCTTTGGAGTCGCGTAGCAAGGAGTCCAGCTTCCAGGCGCCTAAAGAGTGTCCGGTGAAGGTGAAAGGAGCCCCGGAAAGCTCCTCCAGCAGCGCGGCCCCGAGCCCTCCGTCGGCGTAATGGCCGGTCCAAGTGTCCGGCCAGTCGTCTTCTTCCCGGTACAACCGGGCCACCCCTTCGGCCCATTCGCCCAGAAACGGCCACAACTCTTCCTTGTTCAAGAAGCGCTCCGGGCCGCAGGGGACGCGCAGGATGCGGACGTTCGGGTTCTCCTTATAGGCGTCTGTCGGAGAGGCGAACTCGGGCCATTCGGGGTCGATTATTCGGCGGGTCAGGATATCGGCGTGATGCCCCATCTCGCCCAGCGCCCGCGCCACTTCGCGGACGTAGACCAGTTGGCCCCCGAAGTCGGGGTGGGAGGCCAGGTAACTATTATTAGAGTCAAAGTTGCCTTGCGGGTTTACGAAGGCGACACGCACCGGCCATCCTCTCTTTCAGGACCTACTCCCGAAGACCTTCGTCCTTCGCGGCTTTTTCTTTCTCTTCGTGGGCTGCGTCGAGGCGACGGTAGATCTCCTTGCGGTCTATCCCCATTGGGAGCGGGCCCTTCGTCGTTAGCTTTACCTCTACTACCTCGCGTGCGAAGAGCGCCGAGCGCTCCACCGAATTTCCGTCCAGTGTCGCCACCAGAAAGCCGGCCCAGAAAGCGTCCCCCGCGCCGGTAGCATCCACGGCCTCGACTGGACGGGCGGGTACGTGGCCGGTCAGCTTGCCGCCCTCGGAGACCAGAGTTCCTTCCGCGCCCATCGTCAGGACCACCGTCTCCGGACCCAACTCGTGGAACATCTCAAGGTAATCCTCCGGCTCGTACTCCCGGCCGAAGATGCGCCCGGCGTCGTCGAGCGAGGGTTTGGTCATGTCCACGTAGTAGTAGGCTTCGCGGAGGACCCTCTGAGCCTCCTTGTAATCGGGCCAGATCCGCCGACTGTAGTTCGGGTCGAAGGAGACCATCTTCCCCTGATTCCGAGCCATCCGGAACGCTTTGAAGACCGCCGAGCGGCACGGCTCTCGCGAGAGGGCGAAGGCCGAAGAATGGATGATGCGGGCCCTGCCCACGGCTTCTTCAGAGACCTCGGCAGGCGTCAACAAAGCGTCCCCACTCCGGAAATCCTCGAAGTCCGGTGTGCCGGTCGTCGAGGAAACGAAAATAATGGTGGTGTTGGTCCGGTGGTCCATGACCAGGTAGTCTGTGTAAACCCCGTGGCGCTGGAGTTCGCTTTTCAGGAACTTTCCAAACGCCCCGATGCCGGTCTTCGAGACTACCGCTGAGGAGCCGCCGAGCTTCGAGAAGTAGACCGCGATGTTCGCGGGCGAGCCGCCGAGGTATCGCTTGAAAGTCGTGGCGTTGCGGAGCCAGTCCGTCTTTTCACTGGAAATGAAATCGACTACCATCTCACCGACGGTGACGAGGTCCAGCTCCCCTTCGTTGGTCTCCACGGTCTCCTCCCTCTCAATAGGCCGGCGGCGCCTCAACCTCGCCTACCTCCGCAACGTGGCTAGAGGAGGGGCTACCCGGGTTTACAGGCTGCCGGTCTCTTCGTAGTCGGTTATGATGCTTACCTTCCGGGCTGATGGGGAAGAGGTGTCGAACTCGTAGCCGAGCCACTGTTTCACTACCCGGTCGGCGAGCTCCGGGGCAACCACGCGTTCACCGAGACACAGCACCTGACAGTTGTTGGATAGTATGGACCTCTCTATGGAGTAAGGGTCGGTGGCGACCGCTGCGCGTACTCCTTTTACCTTATTGGCCGATATGGCCTCACCGAGGCCCGTACCGCCGAAAAGCACGGCCCTGTCCACTTCGCCGCCGGCGACCGCTTCGGCTGCTTTTATGCAGACTATGGGATACTCGGTCTTGTCGTTCTCGTCCATCACGCCGAAGTCGCGCACTTCCTTGACCCGGGGGTCGTCCTGCAACCGCTCTTTTATGAAGTTCTTGAGGTTCACACCCGCATCGTCGGTCCCGACGGCTACTACGTACTGTCTATCTTCCATCGCCATTGCTCCTCCCCGGTAGACACCGGCTCCTTGCATTCGTAGCGTAGCGGATTAAAGCACAGCCCGCGGGACGTAGGGTCCGGTGAGGCACGGAGGGTGACCCGAGGGCCGGGCTAAAGTTATCCTCTCCTTTTTCCGATAAACCAACTGTAAGCTTTATAAACGAAACCCGGTGAAGCCGGAGTTTAGGGGAAACTTTTGAGGCGAGTGCTTCTGTTAGTAGTTTTATGCGTTGTGCAGTTGGCGCTCGTCGTCGGGGTCGCCTCCGCCTCTACCTCCGGTTTCTGGGACGGGTTCAACGCCTTCCACAGTAGCCTGTGGTCCAAGGGGAATCACCAACTGGGCCGGAGCTACCTTGACCCCAAGAACGTGTTCGTGCGCCGCGGAAAACTTTTCATCAAGATTCCCGCCCACACCCTGGATGGTGGCGAGCTCTACTCCGACAACCTCTACCGTTACGGTAGCTACAGCACCCGGATGCGGGTTCCCTACGCACCCACCTCGATCACCGGGTTCTTTCTCTAAACCAGCCCGGACTTCCAGAGCGAGCTCGACGTGGAGGTCTTCAACGACCACTCCCGACGCATCTCCTTTACGACCTACGCCGGAGGCTCCAGGACTCACACTGACACGATGCGTCTACCTTTCGACCCGACCACCGGCTTCCACAGATACTTCTTCAAGTACGAGCCGCACTCCTTGAGCTTCTACGTGGACGGCAAGCTCATGAAGCGGTGGACCCACGCACTGCCCCGTGGCCCCATGCGCCTCATAGCGAATACCTGGTATCCAAACTGGCTCGGTGGCACGAAGCCGGGCACCAGCCGCTTTACGCGTATAGATTGGATCCGCTACTCTCCACGCTAGCCGGCGCTGGCTGGACCCTCTACGCTTCGCGCGGTTCACCACCCTGACGGGCTGACTCGAGCAAGGCGCCCAGGGCGTGGGCATTGCCCAGTACCTCCCGAGGTCCGACAGCCGGTTCCCGATCCTCACGGACGGCGGAGGCAAAATCCTCCAGCTCGCGCAGGTATGGGTTGTCGGGCTTGAAGTCTTCCGTAGAGCGTTCATCTCCCCGGATAATCTCGATCCCACCGCCGGACTTATCCGCCCGGAACGGCGCATCGAGTACGATACGTCCCTCAGTCCCGATGACCTCCAGACGTTCTCTGCGGGCCGACGAGATGCTGCAAGAGACGATCCCGAGCCCACCGTCGAACTCCAGTACACCCGCAAGCTCCCGATCCGCGCCGGACTCGTCGAAACGGGCCGAGGCGGTCGCCCGCCGGGGCTCGTCACCGAACGCGAGCCTCACGCCGCTCACGCAGTAGCAGCCCACATCTCCGAGAGAGCCGCCTCCCAGAGAAGCGACGGCCCGCACGTCTTCCGGGTCGTCGAGCCGGTGCCCGAACTCGGCGATCACCTGCCGCACCTCGCCTACGACCCCGTCCGAAAGTAGCTCCCCGAGGCGCAGTGTCTGATGGTGCAGCCGGTACATAAAACCCTCCGCCAACTTCAGGTCCGCGGCTTCCGCCGCCTCGACTGCCTCTTGCGCGCCAGTTGCGTCCAACGAAAAGGGCTTCTCGCAGAGCACGTGCTTGCCGGCTTCGAGCGCCCGGAGCGTCCACTCGACGTGCATAGAGTTCGGCAGGGGGATGTAGATCGCCTCGACGCTCTCGTCTTCGAGAAGGGCTTCGTAATCCTCGAAGATCCGGGCTTCCGGCGCCGATTTCCGGACCTCGTCCGACTTGCCGCCACCGCGGGTCGCAATGGCGCCGATTTCCACGGCTTCCGTCTGGGCGGCGGCTGGTATGATGGCGCCGAGGGAGACCCTGGCGGCCCCGAGCACCCCTAGACGCAAAGGTTCATTCTGCACAACGTTCCTCCTCTTCTGTACGCCGCGCCAGCTCCTCTACCTCGGTTATCACCCGGCGCAATTCATCGACTATAGGGTTCGTACCACTCTCTTCCAGTGCCTCCGTCGTCGCGCGATAGTACCAGAGCGTGCCCTGCTTGCCGCCGGTAAAGCGCCCCCACAGCCCGTTGCCTATCTTGCGGAGATCCGCCAGGATGGCACGGGCGTTGTGCAGCTTGTCCGCCGCCGAGACGAGCCTCACGGACGCCGGGGCGTACCGGAGATGCTCTATGTACTGTTCTTTGCGCCCGCGCCAGGGTGGTTTGGGGACCTCGTAGGTATCGGTGCAGCCGGCCACTATCCCCGCCACCTCGTCCCCGAAGTGGACTCGTATATCGGCGAGCCTTTCCATGCCACCCTGGTCTTCGGGGGCGTCATGGAGCAGCGCGGCGACGACCTCATCCTCCGTACCCCCGTTCTCGCCCACGATCGCCGCGACCGCCAACAGGTGGTTTATATACGGTGTTTCGCTACCTTTGCGGGTTTGATCCCGGTGGACGCGGGCCGCGTAGAGGAGGGCGCGCTCTAGCTTCTCGCTGTATGTCAGGATGGCCTCCTAGCTATCTGTGGTTTGAAGGAGCGTGGGGTCGAGGATCCAACCTTCGTTGGGGTCGCACTCCGATGGAATTCCCCAACCCTCGTCTTTCTTCGTATAAGACCACGCCGCCTGTACGGCGCACAATAGCGAGTCGAGGCTGTCGGCTGCGGGCTCCCGTACAAAACGCTCCCGCCATTCTCCATCCATCAGGATACAAAATCCATAGGCTTCTTCTAGCACGGGCGACTGGAGACCGGCGAGCAACTCCTCCCGCGCGGAGCGCTGCGCGCCCGTCTGTTTCTTACGTTCGTCGCTCTTGTAGCTCCTCCGTCCCAGAAACCGCCGGGTGACGACGGCCGGGTACGCTTCCAGCGCTGCACGCGTATCCTCGCTTGGATGGCAGGGCACGACGTTCACGCCGGAGACGAGTAAGCGTGGCGCCCCCTGGAAGAACATCTTGCCGACCGGCACCCGGAAGAGCATCATCGCGCTGCTCGAGCCCGAGCGACGGTCCGCGAGCCGGTCGCGCCACTTGCTGCCGGCCGGTCTTCTAGCCATGTCAGAGCGGATCCCCGCCTCGAACCTTTCTTTCCCGATAGCGGCTACCTCACCCACGTAACCTTTCCAGTCAGCGGGCCAGCCGAGCGCCTCGACCAGCGAGCGCGGCTGGCCGAATGGGAAATCCATCCCGCACACCCACGGCCCCGGCTGTTGGAGGAAATCCTCGAACCCCTCGAAGCTGAACATCGGCTCCGAATCTTCGACCTCCAGAATTCCATCATCCAACGCGCACCCCACGGCGATGAGCGGTTTCCTCTTGCTCGGGGCGCTGGTGAAGTCCAGGCCGTAGACTTTCATGAACGGTTACTTTTCAGATGTCCTCCGCGTGGGGCTCCTCTTCTTCACGGCAAGGTCAGGAGCCGCCCCCGAGCCGGCTCTCCAGCTTTGTTACCAGGGTCTTGCGATTCTCGTGCCGCTTCTCGTAGGAGAGGACTTGCTCTATTTCCTCGTTCGAGAGACCCTGAGACTTCTTCTCTATCTCTTCGACGTTCAACCCGCTGTAGTCGTTGAGCGAGAGATTGTCGTGCGCTTCCCGCCGAGCCTGCTTCGCCTCTTCGGTGTTCTCGACATATTGGGCACCCCGGCGAGAGCCTTCACGTTTCCTCTGATCGGTCTCGCGTTTCTCCTCCTCATTCATGTTCTCCCAGGCTTTTTTCGGAAGATAGCGGGACGTCTCGCCATTCTGACGAGCTTTCGCTTCACCTTCCCGGGTCTGCCACTCTTCCCCGGTCCACCGTTCGAGATCTTTCTGGCTCTGGTCCTTATCGCCCTTGTAGCCGCCGCCCCGTTTCTCGTATTCTTGGGTGAGTAGCTGGGACTTGCGGGCGGACCACTGGCCGGGCCCGCCGCCCTTGTCGGAGGCTTTGATCTCCTCTTTTATCTCTTCTCGCAACCCCGGATGCGTGTACTTCTCTTCATAAGACTTCTTGGCCATCGAGACTCCCTTTCTCGTAAAGTCCCGCACTCTCGCCGACCACCGCGTAGAGCGGGTCCGAGAACATGCGGCGCGGGCTCCGGTCGAGGCTGTGTACACCTTCGAAGTTGCCCGCCTCCCGTAGATACCGTTCGACGAGCCTCGTGTGTCCGGTATCATCCAACTCGTGCCAGACCGCAACAGCTTTCGTTGGAAAACAGCGGTTTGAGTGCATATCTTGACGACAAACACCATCTTGGTTTTCAGGTAGCGCTCGACGTAGAGCCCGTGGTGTCCCTCTCGTGATCTCACCAGCATCACACATACTGGTGACGATCT
>JBBPZT010000030.1:0-19027 GCA_038198625.1 Rubrobacterales bacterium | reverse complement strand
GGAGTGATAACCAGGTCGCCGGGGTTAGGGGAGTCGGGGACGTACTCTATCCGCAAGCCTTCATCGGCGTCGAGCGCCTCCATGAGCTTGCTGATGAAGAAGTCCCCGATCCTGCTGCACGGTTCGGCATCCAGGCCGATCTCCTCCCACCTCTCTACCATGCCTGCGGTTACGCCGATGCGCCCGGCCAACTCCTCCCGGCTAAGGCCGCGCAGATCTCGCCACTCTCGGAGCGTCCTGCTCATACGCGTACCTCCAGGTCGTCTTCCGCCATCCAACGTCGGGCCTCTTCTACTTCCGTTTCTGAGCAGCGCAGAAGCCGCGCCAGATTGCGGGCGTCAGTGTAGAGGGCCTCGGGGCGTAGACTGACGAGGGCTCGGAGATCGGGGAGAGCCTCCGGGAGATCATCGTGTAGACTTAATGTTGCGCGAGTCATTCTCAGATCCTTTCTCGCGTTGCGGGTCGCTTGTCGGGGCGGCCCGTTTTACTCTCCGACAACTTCCTCAGACGCGGCCTCCATGAACTCGCGCAGAGACGGAAGGTTGATCCTCACACTACGGCCGACCCTCGCAAACTTGACCTCCCCGCGCTTCACGCGGCGCCAGAGAGACGTATGCGACAAACCGCTGAACATCTCCGCTTCGGGGTACGAAACCCATTCAGGTGTTACCTGCTCTACTAGCATTGCACTTTGCACCTTTCTGCTTGATCGTTTGCGAACTGTTAGGAAAAGAGTACAATCGACAGGTACACGAATACGAGGTACAGAACTGTGTTGAAAGAAATGTCAGGAGTCAGAAAAGATCTACAAAGATTGCTTGGACAAGATCTCCCTGACTATGTCTGGGACCTTAGAGATCTACAGGATTTGGCGAAGGAGTACTTGGCGCACAACGAAGCGGAACAGCGTGACGAAATATGGAGCTTGTTAGAAGAAGTATCAAGAGAGCGACTCGGTATCTGGAACGAGAGCAGGAAAGAAGTGTTGCGAGAAGTCCGAAGCGGAACCGCCGGCAGCTCGCAGGACATGCGCGAAGCCGAGAAACGCGACATTGGGGAGAGCGGACGAAGCCTGGATGTCCGGGAGTTGGTCGGCGACAGGACCAGAGCGATGACAGAAGCAATGTCGGCCCTTTTTGCCCTCTACGGGGACCAAATCCCCGAAGTTAAAGAGTTTCGAGAGAAGGTGCGGCCAAGCGGAGGGTTCCTCACGGCCGATGAGGCGCACGCACTCATCGCTTCCTATGCGGCTCGGGTCTTCGACTTGCGCCTGTTCAAGAAGTGGAACATCCCTCTTACCGGACACAAATCAGATATTCTGTCCTCTGGCCCTCGCGGCGCGGACTTCAATCCGGTTGATGACTGGACAACGCTCCGAATAGACCCTGCCGGCATCACCAAAACAGTACGATACGCTGATCAGCGCAGCGTTGCGGCTAAGGAGGATGTCGATGACATCCGCTGTATGGCACAAGATGGAGCAATTTTCCCCGTAATCACGGGGCTTCCCGTCGAGTCGCATGGCGATCATGTTTACTCGTCTTGGCTATGGCCCGGTTCGGTGATTGATGAACTCTACGATCTCTCGGTGGAGCTGGCGAGCAGCTTTGATTGGCCGCTGGCCTCTGCCGGCAACTTGTCCGGCACGCGCCCTCGGAGCGAATCCGCTGCGTGGTTCATCCTCACCGGCGAAGTACCACAAGTTCGTCCGATAGAGGCAAGATGGGAGATGAAGCGTGGTACCACTCACCTGAACCCACAATGGCGGATACGGCTCACCATCCCGCCCTGGTTGCCAGAGGAAGAGGTCCTACGTGCCTTACGGCTGTTACGGAAACGGATGCCGAAAGGGCGGAAGCTCTCAAAGGAGGCCAGGACTCTTGAAGTAACGCGCTTCGTCTGGCAGCAGGAGAGGCGCGACGGTTACCGGAAGCGGCCGCCCTGGAAGGCATGGTGCGAGCGATGGAACGAAGAGCACCCCGGACACAGGTTCAAAACCCCTAATGCCTTCCGCATGGCCTTCGTTCACGGGAATGCCGCCGTAAAAGAACTCAATTTCAACTGGCCGCAGTCCCGTCGAGTAGGGACCTCAAGCAGAAGTCCTCGTGCATCAACCGTGCAGCAACCGGAGTCAATCTCCTGAAACACTGAGAAAACCTCAATAGTAGGATCTCCGCCATTTGCAGGAAGTTTGAACACTACAGAACGGTGCTGAAACCTATCTTAAGAGACTCTTAATCTCTAGGTTCCAGGTTCGAGTCCTGGGCGGCTCACTTTCTCTCGTTGGAACCTCCTTTTTAGTGTTGCCCTCGTAAAATACGGTCTGAAGGTAGGTGTTGTGGGTTCGTTCCCGTATTCAACAATCAAAGAACACGCTACGGACTACCGCCAGTGAGCTTCTGGTTGGAAAGAAAAAGGTAAGGTTCCAAAACACAGTTCACCGGGATGTGTACTGTTCGTGTGCGAAGCTCCAAAAAGAGCCTGCCCGGAGTCAAGCTATATACAATACAGCGGCTTTCCCCGGATACGGAAAAGGCGGGGGAGCGCAGGCCCTCCACCACCTCAGCGAGAAGCTCCGCACCTCGAAGGAAGCGGAGCTTCTCGTAGAACTTGTTGTTTGACTACCGGCGCCGCAGAACGGCGAAGGTTAGTACGCCAGCACCCAATAGCAGAGCCGCCGCAGGAAGCAGAAGCGCCGGGCCACCGCTGGTGGGAAGGCCAGTGCCGCTGGTGTTCTTGAGCGGACCGGTCTGGCCGGAGCCACTGGTGGTCTTTCCGCCACTGCTCATCATGGTCGAGCCACCCATGCTAGAGCCGCTGCTCATCATGGTCGAGCCGCCCATGCTGGAGCCGCTGCTCATCATGGTCGAACCACCCATGGTCGAACTCTGCGCCATCGCTACCGACGCAAAGAGCAACACTGCTACAAAGGTGGCCGCTACTAGGAAAATCGCTCTCCTCATTCAGTTCCTCCTTCTGTTTACACTATCTTACTGCGGCCTGCATTCCTCCTCTTATGAGGAGTGTACTCACAGTGTAACAGAACAAAAACCAGAAAGTCTCTATTTACTTAATAATTTTTAACAATTTCATCAAGCGTCGCCGGGCGTCATCCTGGGCTTCGTATTGGTAGCGGGAGCAGTAGGATTCGAACCTACGGGTGTGTTACCACCTCTGGTTTTCAAGACCAGCGCATTAGTCCTCTCTGCCATGCTCCCGGCAGACGGAGTTTAACTGATGAGAGCGGGCCGTGGACAGCTTCTACCCGACGGTGGAAGAAGGACAAATATCGTTGAGGACGCAGTTGGGGCAGTCTGGTTTGCGAGCCTTGCAGACGCGGCGACCGTGGAAGATCAGGAGGTGCGAGAAGATGGCTCTGTCTCTTTCCGGGACTACTTCCAGGAGGTCTCTCTCTATCTTCTCGGGGTCGTCGTGGGTGGTGAGGCCGAGCCTGCCCGAGAGCCTGCGGACGTGAGTATCGACCACGACTCCTTCGTCTATACTGAAAGCATTGCCGAGGACGACGTTGGCGGTCTTGCGGCCGACGCCCGGGAGGGCGGTCAGTTCCGTCATGGTTCGGGGCACTTCGCCGCCGTGGTCCTCGACGAGGGCGCGGGCCATGTTCCGCAGAGAACGGGCCTTATTCCGGTAGAAGCCGGTCGGCCGGATCTCCGCCTCCAAACCTTCCGGGTCCGCTTTGGCGAGATCCCGCGCGCTCCGATACTTCTCGAATAGTCCCGGAGTGACCTGATTTACCCGAACGTCGGTGGTCTGGGCCGAAAGGATCGTCGCAACCAGGAGCTCCAGAGGATTAGACCACAAAAGCTCCGTTCGGGCGTCCGGATACTCCGCCTTGAGGTGGGATATCACCTCCGACACCGGAGCGGCGTCGGACCTCAAGCGCGAGGCTCCGGGAAGCGCGGATTAACGGTCGGGGGAACTCTCATCACAACCCGGGATTATATCTTGGGTGGCGTGGAAGGATGCCGAGCTATTAAACTACCCATCCAGAACAGCTATGGAAGGAGTGCGCATGGCGAAGGTTGGCTTCGATTACCAGAACCTCATGGAGGTCGAGGGGGGGATACAACAGGGCGACCTGGAGGAAATACAACCAAGGTTGCAAGAGGCATCTAGGGAGCTTCTGGAGAGCTCTCCGGGGTTCCTGAGGTTGGCCGATACGCGTGAATACGCCGAGGCTTCGGTGGCGGTGGCGGAGGAGATCCGGGGCTCCGGCGCCACGGATTTCGTCCACATCGGGATCGGGGGCTCGGCTCTCGGTCCGATCGCGCTACACAAGGCGCTCACCCACCCCTACTACAATCAACTAGCCGACCGCGGCGGCCCCCGCCTCCACTTCGCCGAGAACACGGACCCGGCGACGTTCGCCGCCATCCTGGACGTGGCCAACCTGGAAAACACGTGGGTAAACGTGGTGACCAAGTCAGGCTCGACCGCCGAGACGATGGCTGGCTTCCTGGTCCTCCGGGGCGCGCTCGTCGAGGCGCTGGGAGACTCCGGCTACCAGGGGCGCACCGTCGCCACCACGGACCCGGAGGAAGGCTTCTTGAAGCAGATAGCCGACCGGGAAGGCATGAAGACCCTCCCCATCCCGCAGGACGTGGGCGGGCGCTTCTCGGAGCTAACGCCGGTCGGTCTCCTGCCGGCGGCGGTGGCGGGCCTCGACGTGGACGCACTGCTCACGGGAGCCGCCGAGTGCGCAAACGAGGTAAAGGAGCAAAAGGCCGAGCATCCGGCGGTAGTCGGGGCAGCCATGCACTACCTGATGGACACGGCGCGCGGCCGGAACGTGCGGGTGATGATGACCTACGCCGACGCGCTGGAGCGGGTCGCCGCCTGGTTCGTCCAGCTCTGGGCGGAGTCGCTGGGGAAGGACGGCAAGGGCTCCACGCCGCACGGGGCGGTCGGGACGACGGACCAGCACTCGCAGGTTCAGCTCTACATGGAGGGACCGCAAGACAAGGTGATCGAGATAGTCCAGGTCGAGGATCACCCACGCGACCTGACCATAACCCCTGCCTACGAAGACATCGAAGGCGTCGGCTACCTCGGCGGCCACACCATGGCCGAGCTGTTGAACGTCGAGTGCGACGCCACCCGCCGGGCGCTGACCGAAGCGGGACGGCCCAACTCCACGATCCGTCTCGGCGAGGTCTCCGAAGAGAACCTCGGCTACCTGTTCATGGCCCTCGAAGTCCAGACCGCCGTTACGGGCTCTCTCTACGGGGTGAACGCCTTCAACCAGCCCGGCGTCGAGGCCGGAAAGCAGATCACCTACAAGGGAATGGGACGCCCAGGATATTAGAATCCCAGCTTACATAGCTTCCTTGATGCCGCGCTTGATGAGCCACCAGTTGACCGGGTAGGCGGCGAAAAAGCCGAGGATCATGCCGATCTGCATCAGGAACCAGTAGGCCGCGTGGTCCGGGTGGATGTGCTCGACCGGAAACAGCACCAACTGCATGATAGCCATCCACCCGAAAAGCCCAACCTCGAAGGAGGTCAGCGAGAGCGTGTCGGCCTTCAAAGCTGCCTTGATCCCCTCGCCAAGCGAAAGTCCGCGCATCGGCGCGATCGAGAAGTACTGGAAGATAATGCCGAGCGTAAAGGCGAGCGTGTAGTCGGCGATGTACTCCGGCCAGAGAGAAAGTCCAGCTATCTCCCAGCCGATCACGAAAACGAACGTCGCGCCGATGATGTCTCCGAGCGTACATCCCGCCCCACAGTGGCTCACACCGGTGGCCGTGGACGCGGCGAAGCTCTTCTCCGGAGTCGCGTCAGCCTCCTCCTGCCACTTCTCGCTCTTCGGGCGGCCCCACCGATAATACGTCCAGATCGCCAACGGTCCAAAGTAGAGGGCGGTCACGGGCCACACAGCCTCCATGATCCCCATCTGCTGCCGGTAACCCCGACCAAATATGTCGTAGAGGATAAAGGCCGCGCATAAAAGCGCGAGAATTATAGAAACCCACGACACAACCGTTAACCAGGATGGAACCACCTCAACATCTCCCTCTTAGCAGCGATTATCAACTCCTCCAATATACCCCCTGCCCCTACTTTGAAAACGTTTTTCTTTCGCAACGAAGATATTTTGAAGTGGAGCTTCGTACGGTTGTTTATTCATCCGTGGCGCGCACGGATTCAGTAGGTCTCGGATCGAGACCCTGCAAATTTAGCCCTTCTTATCTCCAGGTTATGGGATGAGGAAACCGGCGGTCACGAGCTCTACAGGAGCGGTGGAACATGAAGCGGCGGGCGCGCACGCTAGGTTGCGTCCACCGCTACTTGCTTAGATAAGGTCTTCCGCTGCGTTTTTGACGGATAGACGAGTACTGTTGGTGTTCGTGTCCGGCTTCTACTCCGGTTTTGCGTCGGGGTCGAAGCGGAGGGCAGCCGAGTTTATGCAGTAACGCTTGCCGGTGGGCTTGGGGCCGTCGTCGAATATGTGGCCCTGGTGAGAGCCGCACACCGCGCAGTGGACCTCGGTGCGCCGCATGAAGAAGCTCCGGTCCACGGTGGTTTCGACGTTGTCGTCGTTCGTCGGCGCCCAGAAGCTCGGCCAGCCCGTACTCGAGTCGAACTTCGTCTCCGAGCTGAAGAGCGGCGTCCCGCATGCTACGCAGCGGTAAACCCCTTCATCCTTGGTGTCCCAATACTCTCCGCTGAAGGCTCGCTCGGTACCGTGTTTGCGGGTGACCCTGTACTGTTCGGGTGTGAGCTCCTGCTTCCACTCCGCGTCTGTCTTCTGAACTTTCTTGCGTGTATTATCCATGCTCCTATCGTACCACGCGGTCTTTCGGAGCCGGTTCGAAAAGAGCATGAAGATGATCCCGAGTATAATATCGGGTGCTGTGTCTACGAGAGTTTTCGAGGGTGATCCATTATGAAGTGGCTCAAGGTTTATGGTCTTCCGAAGTTGCCGCTGGCCCTGGCGCGGCAGGCGATGAGGTTCGGGTTGCCGGGACCGACCTGGTACAAGTGGAAAGCGGCGTCAGCGGGAACGGGCGTTATCCTGGACGAGATGATCCGGGCCGCCGACGACCTCGGCTACGATGGCCAGAAGGTCGGCCAACTCGCCATGAGCCGCATCGGGGAGAAGCAGGGCAAGGACCTCCGGGAGCAACTCGGTGTCAAGACGATGAAGGACACCGTAGACGTGGTGATGCTCGCCAACCGCTTCTTCGACATCGAGATCACGCTGACCGAGACCAAGGACGGCGAGTACGTCATAAACGCCGACCGCTGCCCCTGGTTCGGCGGGATGGGCCACGACGGCGTCCCCGGCTGGGACGTGAAGCCCTGCGCGGCCTTCTCGACCTACGAGAAAGCGATGGTCAGCGCCATAAACCCGAACGTCAAGCTCTCCTACACCGAGAAGCGGACCACCGGCGGCCACACCTGCCGCGGTGTCTACCAGTACAAAGACAAGGAACTGGGTGATGGTCCCGCCGAAGGCGTAACCCCGGAGATGGTCAGCATCGGCAAGAAGCCTGGGAAGGTGAAGGCAAAGGCGGAGTAGCCTCAGAACCCTGGGTTGACGAGTCCAAGAGTGGTGCGGCTAGTGCAGCTAGACTCGCGCTCTTATAAAGTCGGACGCGGAGGACGATTTGGAACGCATCGAGGTAGACACGGCAAGGGGAAAAGAGCGGGTCCCGCCGGGGCAGTACCTGGTAGGTGATCGGTGGCCGATCCTAACCTACGGTCCGACACCGACGGCGGATCTCGCAACGTGGGACTTTACGATGGACGGGCTGGTGGAGAACCCGCTCCGATTCACCTGGGAGGAGTGGAACGATCTTCCGCTGGCCGAGGTGAAGGCTGACATGCACTGCGTGACCTCGTGGAGCAAGCTGGAAAACGTGTGGATGGGCGTGAGGGCGAGGCATCTGCTGGAGATGGCGGCGCCGAAGCCGGATTCGAGTTTCTTTTCCGTATTCTGCGACGGTGGATACACGACAAACGCGCCGGTCGAGGAATTGTACGAAGAGGATGCGCTCTTCGCAACCCACCACAACGGCCAGCCGCTGGAGCCAGGACACGGCTACCCGATGCGGTTGTTGATACCTCGCCTCTACGCCTGGAAGAGTGCCAAGTGGGTCCGGGGGATCGAGTTCATCCCCGAGGATAGGCCGGGGTTCTGGGAACAAAACGGTTACCATAGCTATGGTGATCCCTGGAAAGAGCAGCGCTACAGCTTCAGCTTCTAGCCGGCAACCGGGCCGTTTATTACGCTGCCGCAGCCGTAACGCTGTAAGTTCGTTACTGGTGCTCCTGATCCAGGGTGTCCGGCTCGCGGTCGGGATGGTCCCAGGATTTCTTGAAGGCGAGTTTGGTGGTGACGCCGGCCAGGATGAAGAACAGCAGCGTCGAGGCTGGGATGTACCAATGCCACTCTACAGCCGAGGAGAGCAGGTAGGTCACCAGCGCGGCTACCAGCCCTGCAAGGAATATCCGCCGGTCGCCCGGAACCGCACGCCAGGCGGCGCGGGCGGTGTAGCCTATGAGCAGTGAGGCGAAAGCGACTATCGCCAGGAAGGCGAAGACGCCCGTCTCCGTCCCCTGTTCCAGGTACAGGTTGTGGACTTGCTTGACCCCGAGGAAGTTAGTGCGGTCTTTATTCCAGGTATATTGGAAGGTACCCGCTCCCGTACCGGTAAAGGGCTGTTCCTTCCACGCTTTCCAGGCGACCTTCCAGTAGGCTGTCCTATCTCCTATGCTGACCGAGGCGAGCCTCCGGGAAGTATTCTGTGTGTAGTCGGGGTTGCTTACGAGTGCTTTGTAAGTCTGCTGGACTCCACCGTAGTGGATCACGGTGACCGCGACCACGCCGCAAAATACCAGGAAGACCGCGGCCAGAGCGATAGCACCGGCGGCCCGGCGGATTCCCGGGGCGAGATGGTAGCGGTTGGACACAAAAGCGTATAGGGCTTGCAGCACGAACGCCGCCGCCATCGCTATCAGGAGGTCCGTGAATAAAGCGGAGCCGGCCGCCAGCCTCTGCTGATCCGGGACGCCGATCTCGAGTAGTCCTTTAATATTCTCTATCTTCCAGAGCAGCCAGGCTCCCGGAAGGATGAGTAAGAGCAGGTTTGCGCTCATCCGCAGCCGGCTCTTCCCGAGGATCAGGAGCACGACGATTCCTATTACGAGCGAGACTAAACCACCGCGGGAGACGGTCAGGTACAACGCCGTAAGGAGAGCCAGGGAGAGGGTGGAGTAGACGCCGCGTGCTACCGGGTTTCTCATCTGGGTGATACGAGCCAGCGCCAGAAGTACTCCCATCGCCACAATGATAGCCGTGGTGTTCGGGTATTGGATGGTCGAGTCCACCCTCACGCCGTCGAGAGAGGTGACCGGGTACTTTATAGGGCTTATCTTCTGGAGTAACCCATAGCCTCCGACCGCGGCGGTGATCAAAATAGACACGTCCAGTACCGGGGCTACCTGCCGCGCCACGAAGAGAGCCGACATTGCCAGGATGAATGTTGCGAGATACATTGCAGAGCGCAACAACTCCTGCGCCGTCAGGGTCTCGCTTATCGTCCAGATCATGGACAGACCTTTCACCGCGACCAATATCGCGAGCAGCGCAACCATTATCCATCCGGCCCTTGGCATGTCCCCGTAGTAGCCGGGCAAGAACAGCGTCACGAGCAACAGTACAAAAGCACCCAAAGCAACCGGCAACCAGAGATTCGGTCCGTACAGACCGGCCCGGATCATCCCGTAGGCGGTCGTGCCGAGGAGCGCCAGCAAGACAACGGACTTGAGAATAGCCATTGGCCTGCTGGGACGCCGGTCTCGCGGCCTGAGCGTGCTCTTTCTGTCTTCCGTCTGTCCTGTCTTCTCGCTCATCCCCTTGCGCACCCATTCAGCACCACACCCAACAGGTTTGTACCAGCTTCGAGGAGGTTGTCGGTCGTCTCGCGGGCGATGCTCTTGGAGGTGCGGACGCCGTGTACGACAAGCAGTATCCCGTCGAAACCTTCCGAGAGCGCGCGCGAGGCCACCACCCGGTCCGCCACCGGAGAGTCGAGGAGGATTGCTCGCCGACCCTCTTCCAGACCGCGCACCGCCTCGACTAGCCTTTCTGAACCCAGATAGGAGGCGGGGTCCGACGGCACAGGGCCCGTCGGGACGGCGAGCAATCCAGGCAAGATTTCACGCCCATAGTTTTCCAGGGCCCTGCCGGTTTCGAGTCCGCTGGTGAGCCCCACGAAGTTAGGCTCACCGAGCACCCGGTGAAGATGAGGGCGTCTCAGGTTACAGTCCACAACCGCCGCCCGGTGCCCCATCCCAGCTAACGCAGCCGCGAGGCCCAGGCACACGCTGGTGCGCCCGACGCCATGCTCTACCGCGGTAACGACCACGCTCCTGACCCTTTCCAAAGACAGCAGTTTCTCGGCCAACTCTTCGTAGAAACGTCTGGTCGGGGAGTTGGCATCCAGAAGCGGACCCACATCAAAATCCTTCACGACCTCCGGGTTCAAGCTCACACCTCCTCTCCGGCGGCATCATACTCCGGTATCGCACCGAGAACCGGAACCTTCAAGGTCATCTCCGCGTCACGCACTCCCCGCCAACCGCGAGCCCTGCTCTCCAGGAACAGGGCACCACCCATCCCCAGCAGCAGGCCCGAGAAAAGCGCGACCGCCGTCCGAAGCAAGATACGCGGGCTAGACTTCCGGACCGGCGGCACTGCCCGGCGCTCCACGCGCGCGTCTGCGTTCAGCGTCCCTCCGGCGAGCCGGTTTTGGCCTAGCTTTCCGACCCTCTCCACGAAAAGGTAAGCGTACGAGTTCGCGGACCGGGCCGCTTGCCCGGCGCTGGAGCCCGAGAACCGTACTTCGAGACTCGACTCACCTCCCTGGGAGATAACCGGTTTCACGTCGAGACGTTGCCGGAACCCTTCTACGCCAGCTTTCCAGCCAGCTTTTTTCATCACTTCCCGCATCAGCCCTCCCCCGGTTACAGCGCCCACGACGTTGCTGAAAAAGCTCTGAGGGTCGAAGGTAGTTCCGGGGTCCTCCTGGAGACTAACGTACACAACGGCCTCCGCGGTATAGACTGGCTCTTGGAACAGGCTGACGGCCACCACGCCAAGCACCAGGGCAACCGTAAGCCCCACCACCAGCACGCGCCGCTCTCGGCAAACGTAGAGGATCTCCGATAAAGCAGTGTAGTCTCTTTCAAGCTGTGGCAGCTTCTGCCGGCTAGTAGATAGCACTGCTCTTGACCGAGTCCCGATAGAGCTCCGGGTTAGAGTTCAAAAGCTCCAATATCGCCGGGGCCTGCTGGGCGTCGCTGTTCTCCAGTATACTCCGCGCCTTATCGTAGTTGCCCTGGACCACCAAGGCATCGGCGATAGCTAGGGTCATGGATCTCAGGAGGTCTTCCGTCTGAGTCTTCTGGCTTCCCTCCATGGTTTTGAGTTGGCCGAGCAACCGCCGTCTGGCGGACTTTATAGTCTGCTCACCCTTCTCTGGCTCGCCGGTCCGGACATAGATCCTACCCAGCTCGTATAGTCCCTGCGGGCTAATGCTCTTTTCTTCCTGAAGCCTCTCATACTGCTTTCTGGAAGCTTTAAGGTCTCCCTGCCTCAACAGTGCTTGAGCCAAGCCCTGGGTTGCGGCGGTAGCCTTCGGGTTCAACTGGAGCATCTTTCGGTAGCTCGCCTCAGCCGCGTTGAGGTCATCGAGACTATACATCTGGAGGTTGCCGAGGAATAAATACGTCGCGTAATTGTTCGGGTCCCGATCTATGGCCTGCCGCAGGGCGTTGGCAGCCTCCTTGTTACGGCCCTGCTGCTGCAAGATGTAAGATTCGGCTCCAAGCGGATCCGGGTTAAATGGATTGAGACGCGCTGCCTTCTGCGCGCTGTCCATGGCGCCTTTCAGATTCCCGGCAGCAACCAAACGTCCCTGCTGATCGAGGTAATAGTACGAGAAGCTGAACGCGCCCGCTAGCAGGATCAAAGCCAGCAAGAGAAACCCAACAGAGATTTTGAAGAATACGCGGCTCAAGATTCGTACACCGCACGTGAGGATATCCACCCTAGAGCAAAAATACAAGCCGGTTCCAGAATCGAACCCGGCCGGCAAGAAAAAAAGGTGGGCCCCGAAGGACCCACCCCTATGGTGCTGAGTTCGGTTACTTAATTACCGAACGATCCTGCGGGCCACGAGGCCACCGGCCACGAGGAGAGCACCGGCACCCAGGGCGAGCAGCGAAGCGCCACCCGTATCCGGGAGAACCGAAACGGAACCACCACTGCTGCCAGCGGAGCCAGCGGAGCCAGCGGAGCCAGCGGAGCCAGCGGAGCCAGCGGAAGCCGAAGCGTTGGCGGAAGCCGCAGCGTTGGCGGAAGCCGAAGCGCCAGCCGAGCCAGAGCCACCGGAGGTGCCAGTAGTACCGGTGCCGCTGGTGCCGGTGGTACCGCTGGTGCCGGTGGTACCGCTGGTGCCGGTGGTACCGCTGGTGCCGTTGGTACCATTGGTACCGTTGGTGCCACCATTGCCGCCGCAGTTGCTGGAACCGCTCTGGCTCTGGTCGTTAGCCGCACCATTGGCCGTACCAACGGCGGCGGCAGCACCAGTCTGGTACTGGGTGTTCGGGCAGTTGTTGTACTGGGCGCTGTTGTTGCTACCCGTGGTGTTGCCGTTGTTGGTGTTGGTGGTGCCACCAATTACGGTCCCACCGTTGGCCTGGGCCAACGCCGGGGCGGCGGCCACGAGAACCATAGCCAGCATCGCTGCCAGTAACATTACTTTCTTCAAATTACTTCCTCCTTCTAGAGGTTTTCCATTGACGATCGACATTCTTCCATTTCTAGACACTATTGTCAACACGATTTACTATATTTTTTCCTTTTTTCTTAAATTTTCTTAACATTGAGGCTTTGCGGGAAGCCTGTGTGTACAGGCTTCCCGCAAGTATAACGGCTCCAACGAATTGTTTAGCGACGGGTTCCGAAGTCGGCGGTGTACATGGTGGCGTTTCTGTAACCCTTGTAGGTTCCGGTAAATGCGCCTATGCCGATCTCGTGAAACTTGCCGTTGAGTATGTTGTGACGGTGCGGGGAGCTGTTCATCCAGCCCCTGAAGATGCGATCGGGTGTGCCGTAGCTACCGGAGCCCCAGGCGATGTTCTCTCCGATGGTGTAGTAGCGGTAGCCGTTCGGGGTGTAACCGAAACGCTTCAGGCGCTGTTCGAAGGTACCGCCACCTTTTGTGTTGTGGGTGAAGTAGTCGCGCCGGATCATATCCCTGGAATGGGCTCGCGCGGCTTTCTCCAACCTGGGATTCACGCAGAAAGGCCTCAGGTTATGGTTGCGACGGACCCTGTTGTGAAGTACGAAGGAACGCTTCTCCTGAGAGGTCAGGAAGACCTTACCCCCTCCGCACTTCGGCGCGTAACCGCCGGAAGCAGCCTCGGAAACCGCCGGGTTGACGGCAGATACACCTATCGCGACCGTCGCGGCCAGCAGCACGGAAGCGAGTATGGTTGTCAGGTACTTTATCGGCACGATTCTCTCCTCGATATGAGCTTTCATTGCCTCTTGCACTGGTATGGTTATCGGCACGGAGCAGCCGGGACTTTAGCGGTGGGCCCTGTTTTTCGGGGAAGGTTTGGCGAAAGATTCGTAGGTATCGAGCGAGACCTCCCGGATGGCGGAGCGGGCGGTTTCTTCGGTGGCGCCCCTGGACAATACGACTATGTAGTAGCTTCTTCTCTTGCCCGTGCGATCCTTGTAGAAGACTATCCCGGCGTCGCTAAAGGTGTCCCCGTAGGTGCCGATCTTGTGGGCCACCCTCGTCCCGTCGGGCAGAAGGTAGGGCAGCCGGTCTTCGTATGCGGTGTCGGTCATGAGGCCGAGCATCTCTCCGGAGAGCCTGGGGCCGGTGAACTTCGTGGAGTCCACGGCTTTCAGCGAGAGTAGGACGTCATCGGGGTTCATCCGGTAGCTGCCGTAGTCGGCGTCTCTGTCGCCGAGTGCCGTGAGGGTGGCGTTTATGCGGTCCTGACCGAGGGTGCGTTCGAGCATGACCCAGGCAGTATTGTCGCTTTCCTTGATCAGGTATTTGGCGCATTGGCGCAAGGTCATGGTGGAGCCGACCGGGAAGTTCTGGAGTACGCCGCTGCCGTAGTCCTGTACATCCGTGGGGAGGATGGAGATCTCATCGTCCAGGTCTATCGCTCCCCGCGCCGCTTCTCTATATAGGGTCAGCAACACCGGCAACTTTGCGAGGCTGGCGGCCGTGAAATAGTCATCCTGATTCAGCTCTACGCTTTTCTTGGAGGCCGGATCGTAGATAACGATGCCGTAGAAGCCGGGATATTTTCGCGTCACCTTCATCAAACGAGAGCGCAGGACTTCGGCATCGAACCGATCGCCGGCTCCTTTCTTATCAGCGGATTTCTTGTAGGTTTCGTGGTTGGCCCGCCGCACGTTAAGGGTATCGTCGCGCTGTTTGACTTTGACGGGAGAGAAGGCTGATCTCTGTTCAGACACCGGGGAGTGCGGGGGATCAGGATTCCGTGATGAGGCAGGGTAATCCGGGAAGACGAGCAGGAGGGAGAGAGAAACCAGGCTCAGGGAGGCGGCCGACAACCCGAGGTGGCGGAGGCGGCTTCTCGTCCGGGCATGCCTGCGAAAAGCGCGGCGTTCTGGTACATCTGAAGGTTTTCGGGCTCTCGGCATGTTTTCGCGCTCCCCCTCTCGCGCGGTGTTTACGAACGATGAAGTCCGTCAGAGCTATTTGTTTATGGATCTTATGAATGTAACGATAAAGACCGCAGAGATCAACATGAGGCCGCCTGCGGCGACGAGACCGAAGGCTATCAGGAGGATGGCGCCGGTATCGGTCTGCGGGTTCCAGGCGCTGGTCGCCCACACGAATGAGAATAGCGAGGCGAAGAACGTCAGCAGGATCAGGATCATGCCTCCGGGCAGGTCCCGAACCTGTATCGCCGCCCGTTCCACAGTGTAGGCCAGACGCCCTTTCGGATACCCGGTTCGCCGGACGCTTTCCATGGAGCCCCGAAATTCTCCTTCACCGGCGAGCCCAATAATCCGAGAGAGGTAGTAAGCCTCGCTCGGGATCTTGCCCGCCCTCAGGAGCGCCAGGTAATTACGCCGGTAGAGTCCGACGGCCCCGGAGTGTGGGGAGGCAAGCTGCTTCAGGAAAGCATGGGTATCGAGCCGGTTGGCATAGCGGCGGGCCTCTTGCTGGGCGGCGCGGGCATCGCGACCGCCACCGGCGCCGGAGATTTCGGAGACTTCGAGGAAGAACATCTCCCGGGAGAACTCGAGGGCGCTCTGGCGCTCGCGGCGTCTGGAGGAGATCTCCGTCCTTATCCCCCTGGAACGATACTCCTCACGCCGCATACGGTAGACTTGTTCCTGGTAAAATTCACGCTCAGAGAGGTCGTCAGCCGCATCCCGCAACCGGTAAGCCTCTTCGAGCGTCTCTGGAATCTTCCTCTCATCCATAAATAGTAGCCTACCCTACACTCTTCTCGCCCTCACCCACCACACCCTCCCGGGCCTTGAATAATATCACGAGGATCCCACTCCACGCCCTGCCTACCGCCCTTCCAGCCTCTCCGCCTCGTTTCCGGAGTCCCAGAGGGCGTAGAAGAGCCCCCCACCCCGCGGCCGGACCTCCAGATGTCCTTTCGAGGCCAACTCACCTAGCATCTTATCCGCCTCCGCGACCGTGAGCGAGGTCTCCATCGCCGCCTGCGCCGGGGTCAACTCTTCCTCCCGCCGCAGTGCCTCCAGAAGCTCCCGCTCCCGACTGTTCGCCGGAAGCGGCTCCGGGCGCGTCTCGGCTAGCCCAGCGATCCCACGCACGAAGACCCCGAACGCCGGGAAGACGGCCCACCCGAAGAAGAAGATCAGCCACCAGAGTTGGGTGAAGATTATCAGGAGCGCCGCCGCCAGCAGTATGGCGCCGCCCGCGACCACGCCCGTCACGGCCTGGGACCTCGGGCTCATGCTCTCGATGTCCACGCCGAGGTTTTTCCAGAACTCGTCTGGATCGTGATGCCCCCGACGCCCGTGACGACGACCAGGGCGGTTCTCGGATCTCTTCTCGATCGGCATGAGCTAGCCCTAAATATACCAGCTACCATCGGACCAAACTACCGAGATCTGGCGCGTCCTCCCGAAGGTGCTAACCTTGTCGTGGAACGAATGGAGGTATTTGAATTGAGCGTGGAAGAACGTGTGAATAGCCTGCGAGACGACCTTCTAGACGAGCTGAAGGAATTCCTCCGGATGCCGTCTATCTCGGCCAGCGAGGACAACCCGGAGGGCTTTCGCGAGTGCGCGGAGTGGGTCCGCTCGAAGCTGGAGGAAGCGGGAGCTCAAGCCAGGATCATGGAGACAGAGGGACATCCCGTGGTGTACGCAGAGATCGGAGACGGAGACAAAACCCTCCTCTCCTACGGCCACTACGACGTGCAACCGCCGGATCCACTGGAACTCTGGGAGAGCGACCCGTTCGAGCCGACTATCCGGGACGGCTCCATCTACGCCCGCGGCGTCGCCGACGACAAGGGCGACGTGCTGGCCCGCATCCAGGCTCTCCGCCTATATATAGAGGAGCACGGTCCGCTACCATTCAAGCTCAAGTTCTTTATAGAGGGAGAAGAGGAGATCGGCAGCCCGAACCTCGCCCCCTTCGTACACGAGAACCGGGAGCTTCTAGCCGCCGACGCCTGTCTGTGGGAGGGCTCGATGAAGGACGAGGCGGACCGGCCCGTCATCTTCTGCGGCACTAAAGGCATGGCATATGTCGAGCTGCGGGCGAGGGGAGCCTCCCACGACCTGCACAGCATGTACGGCGGCATCGCCCCGAACCCGGCCTGGAGGCTCGTTCAGGCGCTCCGTACTATAAAGGACGAGAACGGGGAGATCACACTGGACGGCCTCGACGAACTGGCCGACCCACCCTCCGAGAAAGACCTCGAAGCGATAAGCAAAATCCCTTTCGACGACGGTGAGCTAAGGAAATCCTGGGAAGTGGACGCCCTGGACCGGAACCTCACGGGCGAAGAGGCCTTGCGCGAGATGCTCCTGCGCCCGACGGCCAACATCGCCGGGATAGAGTCCGGCTACACCGGCCCAGGCTCGAAGACCATCGTGCCGAGCGAAGCGTTCGTGAAGATAGACTTCCGGCTCGTCTCCGGCCAGAGTCCCGGCCCCGTCGTGGACTTGCTGCGCTCTCACCTGAAGAAACGTGGTTTCGACGATATCGAAATCGTCGAGATGCACGGCGTCGAGGCTGCCAAGACCCCCGTTGACTCGCCGGTCGTCCGCGCTTCGGTCGAGACCTGGGAGGACCTCGGGAACGACGCCGCGGTCGTCTACCCGACCATCGGCGGCAGTGGTCCGACCTCGCTTATCGCCACGGACCTCGGAGTTCCGACCGTGATGACCGGCAACGTGGCGAACTCGAACAGCCGCATCCACTCGCCAAACGAGTCGTCGCGCCTCGACGACTACTTCGAGGCCGTCCGCTACTTCGTCCGTTTCTTCGAGAGGTTCGGCGAAAAGTGATGAACGAGACCCGGGGCCTGGAGCTTCCGGAGCGCGTCCGGCGGAGCATCGCATCGGCGGTGGCGGAGCGGGGCGTGCAGGCGCGTGTGATCTCCACGCAAGGCCGCGAGTCGATGCGCCCACCCCAGGGTCATGTCATCGCCGCCGCGGAGCGACACGAGATAGACGACGTCCGCGGCCCCTCCCGCGTGGTGCGTCGCCTGGAATTCTACAAGACTTTCTACGGACCGGTCGTCCGTCTTGCTTTCTCCGTCTACCCGGAGGGCGGCGACGAGCCTTTCTCCGCCGGCACCCTCCTGAACGTCTCCCAGGTCTCTGGCGACGCGGCCCTCTCCGGCCTCGGACGCCAGAAAGAGATCTACCTCCACTTCTACTACCTGACGGAAGACGAAGAAGACCTCACCTACGCTTTCTCCAAGGAAGTCCCGAACGCCCCCGATCAGCGAAACGAAGCCAAGAAGGTCCTCAAGATGGCCCGCGACGCCTACCAGGAGACGCCCGAAACACATCGGAGCTTCCGAAACGCCGTGAGCCTGGCCGAGCGGGAGTTCGAGTTACCTGTACCTGCACCTGAAGATGAGGTATAGCTTCCGCCGTAAGACCCGCGTATACTGGCAAGCATGCTAGCGGGGAGAGCGCCGAAGGATTTCGTAGCGAAGATAGGCGAGGCTCTGGACGCTGCCGGGCGCAGCGGGATACATGTAACCGCAGGCGCCGGGACTTGTGACCTGGAGGCCCAGCAGTTTTCTCACCTCCCGGCGGAAGAAGATCAGATTCCAGGATGGCCTCACCACCTGGAGACGCCTCCGGGACCTCGGGACCCGGGAGCCCATGACGGGACTTCACGGCTGTGTTACTTCCTGGACGGGGTGCAAAGCACGCGGGAGATCGGGCGCATAAACATGTCTCCCGTCGTCGTGGCGACCGTGGCGGCGGCGATCATCAACCGCTGCGACCGCCGGTTCTCGCGGATGCCGTTGGAGAGCCCGCCGACCGTCGTACAGGCGGTCATACTGCCCCGCAGCGCTGGAGACCCGGATGTCGAGGCGCTCTGGGATCTCCTGCTCGAAGCCGGGTTCTCCGAATTGGGGTCTGAGGAGGTGCCTTTCTCGCCACACGTGATCCTCGACTCCGCCGAATACATGAGCGAGGAGGTGGATCCCTCGGACTACGTCGGTTTGAGAGAGCGCGCGCGTGGAAGAGTCCGGAGCCTCAGGGAACGCCTGGAAGGCGGGATGCTCCGGAACTGGGAGCTGGACGACCGGACCCTGGAGGACGAGGACGCCTGGATCGCCGTGGACGGACAGCTAAAGGAGATTCGGGAGTCCAACAGGCGGGCCGTCGGCCTCATAAAGAGCGTGGCGCGCCCCGAGTTCGTCGGTAAGGACGTCGGGATGTTGCTGGACCTCGAACCGGGGATGCGGACGACGAGCTTCG